>JBQTIM010000234.1:0-1587 GCA_052388135.1 Elusimicrobiota bacterium | reverse complement strand
GGCGCGTGGACCGAGACGGAAAAGCCCGTGAATTTTTCGACGCAAAATTGTGAGAGCATACTTGATGGTATGGTCGAACAATTTTGTTAAGAAAAATTCCGGGATTTTACGTCGAATCCCGCGTTCCAACTGAGAAATTCAGGTTAAATGTCCCGTTTCATGAAGGGGCGCGGATTCACGCAGCGGCCGTTGAGCCAAATCTCGTAGTGGCAATGGGGGCCCGTGGCGTGGCCCGTGGAGCCCACCAGCGCGATGATCTGGCCCCGCTTGACCCGGTCGCCCTTCTTCACCAGTATCTGCCGGTTGTGCCCGTAGCGCGTCGAGTAGCCCGTTCCGTGGTCCAGCACCACCACCTTGCCGTAGCCGCCGGACCAGCCGGCCAAATGCACCGTGCCGTCGGCGGTGGCGCGAACCGGCGTGCCGGCGGGCGCGGCGATGTCCATGCCGTTGTGCCATTCGGCCACGCCGCTGAAAGGGGAAAGGCGCCCGCCGAAATGGGAGGTGACGTAGCCGTCCAAAGGCCAGGCGTTGGGCGTGTGGCGGAAAGAGATCCTCTCCTCCTGGATGCGGGCCAGGATCTCCCGGGCGCTGGCCAGGCGGCCGCGGGTTTCCGAGCGGATGATCCCCATGCGGCGGGAAAACTCCTGCAGGCTGAGATCGGCGGGACGGCCTTCCAGTTCCGCCTCCAGTTCCACCTCCTCTTGCAGGGTCGGTCCGCCCTGCGCCTGGGGCGCGGGGCCGTCGCTTTGGATGATGGCTTCGCGGCTGCCCATGCCGATGAGGGCCCTTAACTGCAGATCGGTTTGCCGGACTTCGTCGAGCATCTCGCGGGTGCGGCCCAGCTCGTGGGCGAAATAGGACATTTTGATGCTCATGAGGTGGCTGTTGGCTTTAAGGCGCCAATAGTCCAGGCGCTCGGAGGCCAGGTAGGCGGCCCAGCCCGTGAGGCCCGTCCAAACGGCCACCAGGAAGAGGGCGAAGGGGACGGAAAACGTGAGCTGGCGCGGCCGGGCGGTCCCGTGGGGGACCACCATGACGGTCAGGCGGCGGTTGAGCTCTTTTTTCCAGTGGGACGAGGCTGACGGCATCGGCGGAAATTCCTTTCAAAGGGGCCCGATTTTGGGCACGCCGTTATATACCTGAATTGACCCTGGCTGTCAAGGATTTTTACACGGAAACCCGCCGCCGGCCCCGACGAAGGGGGCAGGCGCCGGGCGGGGGTTCCGGCCTACACCGGCCTTCGAAAACGCCCGAAGGGCGGTTAAGAAAGGGCGGCCAGGTGGTCGCCGAGCCGGGTCCGCTTGGCGGCGGATTCTTCCCGGCGGAGGCGGGTTTTGTCCACCTCCTCGGCGGGCGCGCGGGCGGCGAAATCGGGATTGCTCAGGCGGGCGTCCAGGCGGGCCACGTCGGCCTCCAGGGCGGCCAGATCCTTTTCCAGGCGCTGTTTTTCCTTGCCGAAATCAATGAGCCCCTCGAGCGGGACGAAAAGCTCCAGGTCGGCCACCACGGCGGCGGCGGATTGCGGCGGCCGGGCGGCTTTTTGGGCCAGCCCCCAAGCGGAAAATTTGGCCAGGCGCGTCATGTATT
>JBQTIM010000233.1:0-7372 GCA_052388135.1 Elusimicrobiota bacterium | reverse complement strand
TCGCGCCGATGCCCACCTTCTTCAGCGCGCCGCCGGTGGACTGCTTTTTATAGCCGAACTCCGTCACGGCTCCCATGACGGCCAGCTCCACGCCCAGCATTTTTCCGATCTTGGCCGCGCTTTGGGGCGTCACCACGCCGGCGGCGCCCAAACCCTGCTCCTTCAAGAGGTGCTCCATCTGCTGGCGCTCCATCACGCGGTAACGCCCGCTTTTCACCAGGGCCGTGGCCAGCATGTCCGCCATGCCGTCGCCCACGGACTTGCCGCCCCACCAGTGGTAGCTGCGGTCGGTTTTGTCCTGAAAGGTGAAGACCGCCACGCGCTTTTTTTCCACCGATCCGGCCGGCGCGGACAGCAGGCCGAGGACGGCCAGGGGGATCAGGAATTTGGAGCCGATGTTCTTCATGACAGTTCTCCTTAGATCAGTCGTTGATATTCCGCGACGGGCATCCGCCAAACCAGCACGCCGCAAAAACGGTCGCCTTCCGGGCAAAAGGGGCGCGTGGGAGCCGCCGCGCGCAGGGCGCAGGGGGCGCCGATGTGGGCCGCCACCCGGGGCGCGATTTCGGCCACCTGGAGGAGCTCTTCCTGGGATGTTTTCCAGATCTCCTCCTGGGCCGTGTAGCAAAGCCGCTTGCTCCATTTGTGATGGAAGTTCAGCAAATCGCCGGACTCCTCGAAGCGGACGCTGACGGCGTTGGGCAGAAGATACAAGGCGAACTCCTCGGGCGTTCCCATATTGAGGAGGGCGGCGATGTTGTCCCAAAGCGCCTGCATGGTTTCCTCGTAGAAATCCAGAGCGCCGGGGGTCTCCCAAATGAGGGCGGGGACGATGTAGTCCGGTTTTTCCGGCACGAAATGGCCCGAGAGCGCGGGGCGCGAGCCCGGCGTCATGCGGTGGCGCTGGTCCTGGCTATCGGCGGTGTGGGAGATTTTTTTCTTGAACGTGAAGTTCATGTGGACCATGGCCCGCGTGAGTTTGGCGTGGGCCGCGAGGTTGAGGGACTCGCTCAAATAGAGGTTCTGGGCGGGGCTCATGACCAGGGCGATGGCCTGGTCGTCGGTCATGCGCGCCTTGGGCAGGCCCAAAATGGAGCGCACCGCCTGGGCCAGGACGGCTTCGCCGTTGACCTTGTAGTCCACCAGCTTGGAGGTTTTCCCCTCCAGCTCGGCGTCGAACTCCCGCAAAAACTCGCGCGAGGCGGCGCGCCCGCCGCGGTGGAAGCGCCGGAGCGCCTCGTACTCCGGCGTGCTTTCCAGCGGGATGGGGTGTTCCATGCGATCCACGAACTCGGGGTCTATCTTCCGCACCTCGGCGACCATTTTCTCCACGATGATCTTCTGCTCGAGCGGGGTGTCCATGGAAAGGCAGAGCCTGTGGTAGCGGTGCAGGGTCAAGGCGCTGATGGTGTGGTAAAGGTGCGCGTGGGTGGCCACGGGCAGGACGTAGCGCGCGATCTCCTGGGATTTGCGCTGGATGTAGCGCGCCCATTTTTTTTCGCCCGGGTCGCGGAGCGGGAAGAGGCGCTTGTATTCGGCGATGACGGCCGGGTTCAGGAGCTCGATCAGGCGGGCGTAGGCCGCCGTGAGCATGTCCACCGTTTCGCGGTAAAGCTCCAGGGCCTTTCCCTCCAGCGGCGGCACGGCCACGCGGTCGGGGCTGACGGTGACGTAGCGCTGGCTGACCTGCTCGGAATTGTAGAAAGGGTGGCTGTGCAGGAAGGACCAGATGCACTGCCGCGAGACGTTGTCGAGGACGAACTGGAACGTGGCGTGCTGAAGCGTGGTGTGGTGGCCCGCCTTGTAGGTGCTGTCGGCGATGGCGTCGCGCTGGGCGCGGGATTTTTCGTCCCGGCCCACGTCCTCGGGATAAATGACGCGCGGGGAATAGCAGGTGCGCGCCGTGGCCACCGCGTTGTTGAGCGGGTCGCGGAAGGCGTTGACGAGCTGGACGAACGGCTCGGGCGCGAATCGGCCGGAGGAAACCGCCGTCGAGGCAGACGGCGCTCCCTCGGCTTTCACCGGTTCCATGTGTGGGACGACCTCCAGGGGGTTCTTTGGGTGCGGTCAGCGGAAGTGCGCGAACCCGGGGAAGTTTATCAAATCGACGCGGGACCGTCCAGGTGTTTGCGATCGGGGAAGGAGCGCCGGCGGCGGCTTGCGCCGCGAGGCGTTGAAAGTGCTATTTTTACGGACATGATCGGGCGCGCGGCACGAACGCGCGCGGCCGCCGGCGCGATGTGCCTTTGCGTCCTGCTGAGCGGCTGCGCCGCCGAAAGAATTTATTACTATCCGAACCGCGTGCTCTACGCGGACCCGGACAAATTGGGGCTGGACTGCGAGCTTGTAAGTTTCCCCAGCCTCAACGGGGCCAAGCTTTACGCTCTCTATTTCCCGACGTCTCAAGAGCCCAAGGGGACCGTGGTTCATTTCCACGGCAACTTCGGCAACGTGTCGAACCACTTTCCTCTGACCACGTTCCTGCTGGGCCGCGGGTTCGATCTGCTGGTGTTCGATTACCAGGGCTTCGGCGGGTCGGAGGGAAAGCCATCCCCGAAGAGGACGGTGGAGGACGGCATTGCGGCCGTGCGCTACGCCCATTCCCGTTTGAGGGCGGGAGGCGTGGTGGTTCTGGGCCAGTCGCTGGGAGCGGCGGTGGCCGCGGAGACGGCGGCCCGGGAGCCCTTGGTGGCGGCGGCGGTTTTGGAAGCGGGATTCACAAGCTATCGGGCCATCATGAAAACCGTCATGCGGCGGGGAATCCTCACGTGGCCTTTTTCTTTTTTCGTCCCCGCCCTGGTGGCGCGGCGGCGCCATGATCCCATCGATTCCATAGATGAAATTTCCCCCCGGCCGGTGCTCATCGTGCACGGGACGGCCGACAAGGTCGTTCCGGTGAAAATGTCCCGGCGGCTTTATGAGGCGGCGCGGGAGCCGAAAGAGCTTTGGATCATCGAGGGCGCCGGCCACCTGCAGTGCCGCCGCGCGGCCGGACTTGAGTATGAGGCAAGAATCGAGGCGTTTGTCGCCCGGGCTCTGGCGGCGTCTTCTAAAAGTAATAAAGAAAACTGACCAGGGCTTCCTCGGCCGAACCTTCGCGCCGGAGCTGGGCGCGGAGGGCCGCGGTCCTTGAAATTTGGAAGGACTGCGTCAGGCCGGCCCGCGTCACGGACCGGACGTCCCCGGCGAAATATCTGAGGAAGGATGTCTCGGCGTTGACCCGCCAGAAGCGGGACACCGTCCAAAGCAGGCCGGCGGTTCCCCCGGCTCCCGTGCGGTCATTTTCCCCGAAAGCGCCTCCCGCTCCCATGTCCGCTTCCGCCAGAGCGTAAAAAATTTCGCCTCCCAGCGCCCGCGTCTCCGCCGCGGCGCCGTAGGCCCCGCCCAGGCGCGCGTGCAGGCCGTCGCCGGGCGGACGGCTGCCGTCCCGCGCGCCGTCCAAGCCGATGAAAAGTTTCCAGGAAGGCTTCTTGACCCAGGCGTCCAGAGGGGCAAGAGAAACGATGTCCACCAGGGTGAATTTTTCAATATAAAATTTCTTCAGGCGGCCGTCGCGCCGCGCGATCAAGTGGAACATCTCCAGCCGACCGCCGGCGTCGTAGCCGCGGGGATCTTCCGTCAGGTCGTGAAGGGCGCCGCGCAGGGTCAATTCCTGGAAGGCCGACCCTTTGCGAAAGCCGATTCCGAGGGCCGCCCGGCCGGAAGGGTGGCCGGTTTCCGGGGGCGACCCGTGGGCGGCCGGCGGCGGTTCCGGCGACGGGAGGCCGATGCGGCCGCGCTTGAGGAGTATGCGGCGTTCCCATTCGTCCTTGCTCGGCGTTTGGAAGCGGGCGTAG
Source organism: Elusimicrobiota bacterium (assembly GCA_052388135.1). Classification (GTDB taxonomy): domain Bacteria; phylum Elusimicrobiota; class Elusimicrobia; order FEN-1173; family FEN-1173; genus JBQTIM01. Next base: position 3,536 of record JBQTIM010000233.1, on the reverse strand, counting down.
CCTTGTCGGTAGCGAAAATAATCGTGGGCGGAGTCGAGCACGAGGATCTGCCGGTCTGGAGGGAAACGGTCCACGAGGTCCAAACCTTCTTCGCGGCCTCGCGCGACGGCCTCGGCGGCCGAGCGCTCCTCGGGCGTCAACAGCCGCCGCCGTGCGAGCATGACCTGGACGGCGGAAGGCCTCAATTTTCTCTCGGAAACCAGGCCGGGCCGGGGCAGGACGGCCCGGATGGTGTCCGCGGGAATGACCTTGAATCGGAATTGCCGGCTGATGTCCAGGGAGGGATCGGCCGCTTCCAAAAGAGGAAGCAGCTGATAGGAGCAGTTGTCCGTGAGAAAATAATAATCGAAGTGGGTGCCGCCCAGCTCCCAGAGGTGCGCCAGCAGGCGGTCGAGGCTTTCGGGCCCCAGCGCGAGCCGGTACTCCCAGAGATGGCGGCTCTCGATGTTGTTGTACTTTTGAACCTTGAAGTAATAGGGCTCGGTGCTGAACCGCCCGGGGTAGCCTCCCGCCAGGCCTTTGACGGCGAAGAGAAGGCCGTTGCGCGTGGTGGTGTCGGCGCCGAAGCTCACGCTGTAGTCCACCAGGCGCTCGCCTTCGCCGCGGTTTTTCTGGTCGAGGCGGAAGAAGGTGTGGCCGTACATGGACGCGGGGTTGCTCAGAAAAGACGAGGCGAAGACCAGCGTGATGGATTCCGGATCGAATCCCGCGCGCCATTTTTCATAGTCGGGACAGGTTTTTTCGGGCAGGCGGTCGGAATCGAAGGCGAGCTCCGATTTCAGCCAGGCGTAACGGGCCGGGAACCGGCATTGGGGATGTGAGTCCTCGGCGCCGGGCCGGGCGGTCTCGAAGAAGCCTTGGAGGGTGGCCGCCAGCTCGGCCCGGGAATCGCGCCGGCCGCGGGGAGAGAGGAAAAAGCTCCGGCCGTCGGCCGAGCTCTTGCGGCCGCCCAGAAGCCCGCGGCGCTCGTGCATGAGCCTGCGCCAATGAGGGCGGCCGGCCAGATCTTTTTCCTCGGCCCGGCGCAGAAGCTCCTGAAGATAAGCCGGCGCACGGTCCGCCGCCGCGCCGGGAAAAGGAGAAATTAAGAGAAGAAGCGCCGCGATTCCGCCGCGGCAAAGGAGGGGCATGGGTTTTCCCAATAAAAAGCCGCGGATTGGGACGCGAAGGTCGCCAATCCGCGGCTTCGAGAATCCGCTTCTTTAGGAGAGAAGTTCGGGACGAGCCGAAATTTCGCCTTGCAGCTTGCCCAGCATGTCCACCGACGTGGTGCCCGCCGCGGGGAAGAGGTCCGCGTATTTCTCCTGGCACAGCTTGAAGAGCGCCGGCCGGTTCGATTCCGAGACGCCCAGCAGAGCGGCGAAGGCGTTCAGGTATTCCCCGCCGCCTGCGGCCATCTCGCGCTGCAGGTTCTTCAGGTTGACCTCGGCGTAAACTTCGGCCTCGCGGCTCTTCGCCAGGCGGCCGCTTTCGGTGCAACCCGACGTTCCGGAGGTGATGCCGAACGTCTGCGCGCCGAAGGAGCCGTTGGTCGTGCCGGCCAAGATCTGCACCGTCCGGCTGTTGTCGTCCTTCGCGAACAGCATGTAGGCGAGCCCGCATCCCGCCATGGGATGGTTCCCGGCCGCCAAAACGACGGACGGAAGCATTCCCACCGCCAAGCACAGCGCCGTCAACTTCTTCATGAAGTCCTCCCTTTTCGAGCGAATGCCGCGGCGCAGAGAGCGCGCGGCCGTGAATTGGAACGGAGTCATTCTATCCGTTGCGCGGCCATGAATCAATGAAAAGATGGGCGGCGGGAGGACGGCGTTACTTAAGGCTTTTCCAGTTGACGGTTTGGTCCACGCGGGACGCCAGGGCCTTCACGAAAGCGTGGCGGAAAAGCGTGGAGACGACGGACCAGAGCTCGGCGTCGGGGTCTGTGAAGCGTCCGGAGAACGGAACCTTGGCGGCCACGGTGTCTTTGCGGCGGTTTTTAAGGGCCTCCCCGGCGAGCTCGATGCCGGCCTCCCGGAGCGTTTGCACGGGGCTCTGCTTTTCCTTGCCGAAGGCCAGCACGTTCAAATCCTTGAGCACGGGCTTCACGTAGCCCTCGAAATCGCCGTCGCGCGCGGCGAATTCGGAGAAGAGGTCCAGGGTTCCGCTTTCGACGTCGAAACCCGCGTAATGCCGCAGGAGCGGATTGAGCGACGAGAGCTCCAGGCCGGACAGAGTCAGGTCGAGATTGAAGGCCGGCTCATCGGCGTAAGGATCCAGATCGAGCCGGAACACCATGTTCCCGCCGCCCATGGGCCGGGCCCGGCCGTCAACGGAAGCGGTCAAATCTTTCGAAAGTTTTTGGCTGTTGGTGAGATTGCGCGCCGTGAGGTGGATGTCGCGGAGATGGATGTCCATGGGCGGCTTGCTGTGGAAATTTCGGAAATGGGCCCGCCCGCCGGCCACGCGGAACTCGTTTATTTTGAGAGGGAACAGCTCCTGAAGGCGCTCTTTCCAGGAGCTTTCGGAGGCGCCTTCCGTTCCGGTCTGGGCCTCCGGGCCTTTCAGCGCGCTCGCCGGCTCGCGGGATGGGCCCGCCACGATGTTCAACGAAGGATTCCCCAGGCGGATTTCTCCCGCCAGGACTCCCCGCAGCAGGGATTTCCAGTGCACCGCCAGCTCGACGCGCTCCGCGGCGAAGAGCGGAGCCGGAACGCCGCCGGATTTTTTTTCGATGCGCAGACCGTCGAGCCGGTAGGCGCCCCGCCAGAGGCTGAGGTCCACGTCGTCCACGCGGCCGCCGTACTCCGGCGTCCTTTGAAGAACGCGGTTCACGTAAGATTCCAGGGCGAGGGGCAGGAGGGCGCGGAAAGCCGCCGCCGAGAGCAGAATCGCCAGGAACACCTTGTTTTTGCGGGACATAGTAAATTTTACCAAAGCGGGCGGGACGGCGCCACGTTTGGTATTATGGACGGGTCATGGAAGCTTACTTCGCGGAATTCATGAAGCAGGTGGGCGCCCTCAGCCTGCGCGCCGTTTATGGCTTCGGAGCGTTCGCGTTTTTATGGGCGGCGGGCGTTTTTGTGGAAAAACTGTTGGCTCAGATGGCGGAAAAGGCCGCCCCGGGCCGCCGCGAAGTCGGCCTTCTGGCCGCCCGTTCGGCGGGCATCGGCATCAAGATTCTTGGCGTGGTCTCGGGCCTCGGCACGGCGGGCGTGAACGTGTCCGCCCTGGTGGCGGGGCTGGGCCTTACGGGTTTCGCTCTCGGTTTCGCGCTCAAGGACGCCATTTCGAACTTGCTGGCCGGCTGCATGATTCTGGTCTACAGGCCCTTCCGGCGCGGGGACCGCATCGCGGTGACGGGTCTGGAAGGCCGCGTCTCCAACGTGGATCTGCGCTACACCTCGCTGGACGCGGAAGGAAAAAGGTTCCTGATCCCCAACGCTCTTCTGCTCAACAACGCCATCACGGTTTCCCGTCCCGCCAAAGAAGACCCGCCTCCCCGCTTGTAACCTTTATCCCTTGGCGTTCAGGTGGTCGATGAGGCCGCGCAAGCGGCC
>JBQTIM010000232.1:0-6226 GCA_052388135.1 Elusimicrobiota bacterium | reverse complement strand
GGCCATGACGCCGCCCAGCAAAATGGCGGCCGCCGTGCCGTAGCCGGCCACGGTGTTTCCGACATACGTTGCGTCCCATACTGGAACGATGCTAATGGAGTCAAGGGTTTCATGGGGTCATGTCCTTTCGAATCCGATTGGTCAGCGCCGCCGGCCCGGGCCGCGCCGGCGCGGGGCCGGCGCGGAGTACGTTGGGAAGGGTTCCGGCTCCCGCCGGAAACGGAGGGACGGCGCAAGCGGCCGCCTCAGCGGTGGCCGTTGCGGGAGCTTTGTTTGGTCTTGAGCTTGGACTTAAATTCCTTCCACGAGGCCTTGATGTCGCCCACCAAGCCCTTCAGCTCTTCCTGGTTGACGTCCTTCAGGCGCCGGTAGCGCGCCGCGGCCTGGTCCACCACCGCTTTGTAGGACTCTTCGTTCACTTCCTTCACGTCCTCCAGCTTTTCCAGAACGTCGCCTTTGAGCTTCAGCATCCAGCTTCGGATCTCTTTCCGGTTCTTGGCCTTGCGGCCGTAGACCAGCGCGGCGGCGGCCGCCGCCAATCCCAACCCGGCCACAACGGACTTTCCCAGTTGTCCCATGGTGTGCCTCCTTTTGGATGCGGCGCGGAGACCGCGCGCTCCAGGGTTATTTTATGAATTAACGCGCCCGCCGTGAACCCGGTATTTTGGAAAAAGGAAGGTTTTGGATTATTTCAGCTGGTAGAGGACCCAGAAGCCGCCCGCGGCCAAGCCCAGGACAACCCAAGAATCCGCGCCCAGGCGGAGAGCCGAGGCGTCCCGGCGCTCCAAAAGGCCCCACAGCGACACGCCCGTCAGCAGGATCCCCAGCGCCGCGGCGAAGACCGCCGAAGGCATGGAGCGTACGAAAAGAGGTTCGCCCCCCGCGGCCGCCGCGAGGAGGGCCAGGGGGAACAACAGCGCCACGGCCAGGGCCGAGGATCCGAAGATATTGGAAATCGCGGCCGCGTTGCGGCGCCGGCGTACCGCCGAGAGAGTGGTGCTCAGCTCCGGCAGGGACGTGGACAGGGCCAGCAGGGTGACGCCCACGAAGCCTTCCCCCAAGCCCGTTCGGCGGGCCAGCACGTCGGCCGTGTTGGACAAGATCCATCCCGCGGCCAGGACCGCCAGGGCGGCGGCCGAAAAAAGAAGGGCGGGCCGGGCGGCGGATCCGCGCCGGCGCCCCGGGGGCCGCGCTTGGGCGGCTTCGCGGCCCGCGGCGGGAGCGGCGGCGCGCCAGCGCGGGTTTTCCTCCGCGCGCCAGGACAGGAAGGCCACCAGCAGATAGCCGGCGAAAAGCGCCGCCAGTCCCAGGTTGACGTGAAATGGGGAGCCGGCCGTCCGCCACGACAACGTCATGAACTCCGCGCCCGTCATGGCCATGAGGGCGGCGGCCAAAAGAGCCATGAGGCCCGTGCCTTGAACCAGGAGGGAGAAACGGGGCGTGAAATGGCTGATGGCGCCGCGGCCCTCGGCCAGGTCCACGGCGGCCAGAATGGCGGCGTTCATGATGACACTGCCCAGCAGGTTGTGCGCCGCCATCTCCGGGCGGCCGATCCAGACCGCCGAGCCGACGGTGGCGATTTCAGGCAGGGAGGTGGCGCCGGCCAGAAGCAGGAGGCCGGCCATGCCCTGTCCCAGCCCCGTGGCCTCCGCCAGGCCGTCGGCGTAGCGCTCCAGCTTCACGCCGGCCGCCCAGACGGCCAGGGCCGCCGCCGCGAAAACCGCGAAGGCCAGGGCCAGGGGGCCGTCGGACAAGCTCGCGGTCATGGGTCAGGCGAAGACGATTTGATGAAGGTAGAGGACCGCGAACGCGGCGAAGAACGCGCCGGCGAACCCCGCCGCCAGGCGCGACGGCCAGGACGGGCGCAAGTCTTCCGGCAGAACGCGCGCGTTGAGGTAGAGCGTCAGGCCGGCCACCACGGGGATGTGGGCGGCCTCGATGGCGCCGGCCAGCTTCAGGAGCCCCACCGGCTTGCCCACCGCCAGGTAAAGCGCGGCGGGAGCCGCCGTCAGCAGGACGGCCACGAAGGCCCGGCGCAGAGCCGCCTCCCCGGCCCAGGCCGGAGCGCGGCCGCCGCGCCGCAGAAAAAGGCGCGCGCCGTCGGCGAACATGCGGCCGAAGCCGTCCTGGTCCGAAAGCACCGTGCTCCAGAACCCGATGAACACGCCCAGAACCATGAACCAAAAGCCGGCCCGTCCCCACACGCCTCCGAGCAGGCGGCCCAGCGTCGCCGCCACGCGGTCTTCCTCGGGCACGAGCCCCTGCGGCCGCAGGAACTCCGCGCCGAGCACCAGGAAGGCCACGGTGATGGCCAGGGTGCCGGCCACGGCCACGGTGTTGTCCAGAGTCATCTGCCCCACCCAGCGGGACAGGCGCGAGCGGTCCTCCGCCCCGAACCGCGGCGGCTCCGCCGATTCCTTCGCGTCGCGTCCGGCGGCGCCGTAACCCTTGGCGCAGATCCAATAGGAATACCAGATCATGCCGGCGGCGCCCGAGAGCATGAAGCCCAGCCAGGGCAGAATTTCTCCGAAATCCGCGTCGGGGGGAACGCGCGGGACCAGCCCGCCGGCGATTTCGGCCCCGGACGGAGACGCGGCCAGGGCCGCCGCCACCGAGGCCGCGCCCAAGGCCAGAGCCATGGCCATGGCGGGTTTCTCCACCCAGCCGTAGCGTCCCCAGGCGACCAGCGCGGCCGAGGCCAGAATGGCCGCCAGCGACCAAAGCCGCACTTCGCCCGGCAGGGCCAGAGCCAGGGCGGTGGCCGCGGCGCTGGCCAGGCCGGCGATGGTGGCCACCGCCACCGCCAATTGGGGGACGATGAGAATCCCCAGCGCCCACGGCCCAAAGCGCGGCAGGCGGGCCACGCCCGTCAGCAGCGGCACTCCCGCGCAGACGGCGAAACGCCCGACTTCCCGGTTGATGGACCATTTCAAAGCCACGGCGGCCAAGAGAGCCCACAGCAGTTCGTAGCCGTAGAGAGCGCCGACGCGCGGGGTGAACAAAAGCTCGCCCGACCCCGCCGCCGACACCATCCACAGGAACCCGGGCCCCAGCCACAGCAGGCGCCGCCGGCCGCGAGGCGCTTCCGGGACGACGGAGGACGTCCGTTCCGGCACGCTCAGCCGGCGGAGGCCCGCAAAGCCTCGGCCGGTTTGGCTTCCGGCGGCCGCGCCGCGGCGGGGCGGTCGAAATCGCCGCGCAAGAACTTCAGGGCGTACACCTCGCGGTCGATTTCCTGGCGCGTGCGCACGCCCATGCGCCGGAAGGCCGGAATGGGCGGGCACCAGCCTTGCACCGCGTGCTGGAACAGGAACGCCAGCACCCCGGCCGACAGGAACAGCCAGCGGCGGTGGATTAGCGCGCCCAGGGCCACGCCCGTCAGGGCCAGGACCGAGGCGTTGGCTTCCAGCACCCGCTCCACGTCCCACTCCTGCCGCAGAGATTCGATCCTGCGCGAGATCTGCTCCCGGTCCCGGCCGGCGTGGTCGAACACGTCCCGTTCGGTCTTGCGGTCTATCTTCTCGTTCACCGACGCCGCCGTGTGGCGGCGCACGCGGTCCTCCTTGAAGAAACGCTTCATCATGGGCTTCCTCCTTGGGGATGCGGATTTAACAACCGGGGAAAATGGCAACCGGCTCGTTTTACAAAGGGGGTCGAATGCGGTATCCTAAAAATGTCGTTTCGCGATGGCCCGGCCTCCTCCGCCCCCCTCTCCTTCTCCCGATGCGCGCCGTTACGAACGGCCGAAAGGAAACGCCATGTGGAAACCCCTGGTGGGATTTTGCTACGAGAAGCCGCGTACCTTCCACATCGGCCTGGCCTTGGGGTTGACGGCCTGCCTGGGCATCGTGGACTACTTCACCGTGCCGGATTTTTCCTTCTCCGTCTTCTACCTGATTCCCGTCGCTTTGGCGGCCCGGCTGGCGGGCCTATGCGCGGGGCTGTTGCTGGCGGCGGCCACCGCCGGGGCTTGGCTGGCGGCCGCTCTGCTCACCAAAGAATATTCCCATCCGCTCATACCGTATTGGAACGCCGGCGTGCGGCTGGTTTTTTTCGCCATCACGGCCTACGCGCTCGCGGCGCTCAAGGAAGCCTCCCGGGCGCTTCAGCGGGAACGCGAGGATGCCCGCACGGACCCGCTCACGGGCGCGGCCAACCGGCGGCGCTTTCTCGAAGCGGCCGAAGCCGAAATCCGCCGCGCGCGGCGCTACGGCCATCCTTTGAGCGTGGCGTTCCTGGACATCGACGGCTTCAAGGAAGTCAACGACCGGCGCGGCCACGCCGAAGGCGACCGCCTGCTGAAAGAGATCGCCCAATTCCTGCGGCGAACGGCCCGCGATGCGGACCTGGTGGCGCGATTGGGCGGCGACGAGTTCGCCGTCCTTCTGCCGGAAACCGACGCCGAAAGCGCCCGGGAGTGGGGCCGGCGCGTGCGGGAGGAGATTCCGGCCGCCGCCGCGTCCGCGGGCGGCGCCACCTGCAGCGTGGGCGTGGCCTCTTTCGAGCCCCCGCCGCCTTCGGTCGAAGAGCTTCTGCTGCGGGCCGACGAGCTGATGTACGAAGAAAAGCGGAACGGAAAAAACCCGCCGCGCCCCGACATCCGGGCGCCGGAGGGAACTCAGCGCCCTTGAGAAGGGACCGCCGGCGATTTTTCCGGCAAGGCGCCCGCGGTGGCCCGGGAGCCGCGGCGGTGGGCGTAGACCCAGGTGAACTCGGCGCCGAAGAGAAAAATCATCGCCGACAAATAAATCCCCACGAACACCACCACCACGGACCCCGCCGCGCCGAAGGCCGACGCCACGTCGCTGAACTGAAAGTAAAGGCCGATGAGAGAGCGCCCGACGGCCATGAGGAGCGATGTGACCGCGGCGCCCACCCAAACGTCCCGCCAGCGTATGTTCGTGTCGGGCAGCAAGCGGTAGATCATGGCGGCCAAAAACGTCAGCAGGATCACGGACACGCCCAGGTTCATGAGCCGCAGGGCGTGGGCCTGCCAAAGAGCGGGCAGGCGGTCGCCGAACACGCTCCACGCCACGCCGGCCGCCGCGTCCACGAGGAAAAAAAGGACCAGGGCGGCTCCCACGCACAGCACCATGGCGAAGGACAGCAGGCGCCGGCGCGCCTGGCTCCACAGGCTCCAGCGCAGGCCGGATCGCCGCGGCGACGAATCCACGCCCCAGATCATGTTCAAGGCCGTGCGCAGCTGGCTGAAGACGCGGGCCGCCGCGAAAAAAAGCAGGACCGCGCCGAAAAAAGTGGCCGTTTCCGCGTTCGATTTCCGCACGCTCGCCAGCAGGTCCTGCACGGCTTCCGCCGCCCGCGCGCCCACCACGCCTGTTAGTTGCTGGACGACGGCGCCCTCGGCCGCGGCTTCGCCGAAGAGCCGGCCCGCCAGCGCCATGGCGAGGATGAGCAGGGGCACAAGGGAGAACACCGCGAAGTAAGACAGGCCCGCCGCCAAAAAAGCGGCGTTGTCCTTGTTCCAGCTTTTCATCGTTTCCCAGAAGATGCTTGCCGTGGACCGCAGCCGCCCGGTCCGGGCCGGTTTCCCGCCGTCTTTGTTCGTCATCGTGAGGTCCTCCCGAACCGCTTTCGATCCAGCCCCGCCGCCGCGCGCCGCTATCGCCGGAGCGACGACCATCCGCCGCCGTAGCGTTCCGGCCGGTGGACGCCCCGCCACAGCGAAAGAAGCGCCGCCGAAATTCCGCACGCCGCCGCGTTCACGCGGCCGGCGCCCGTCTCGTGGAAAAAAAACGCCGCTCCGATCATCCACAATCCCAGGAGCAGGTTCATCCACCGCACGGGACGCATGAACTCCCAAACGGCCATGACCGCGAAGGTGACGATCAGCGGCCCGGCCACGTGGTCGTTGTCCGCGCCGGATCCCGAAAAGCCCAAAACCGCGGGCGCGGCCATGAGCCAGAGGCCCAAGGCGGCGTTGGCCAGCGCGCCGATCACGCCCGCCCCCAAAAAACGCGGCCCAGCGGGCGGCCGCGGGCTTTCTCCCGCTTCATATATTGCAACGTGGCCAGCACTTCGTCCAGCGTGGGGGAGATCAACACCACCGACACCGCCGTGGACGCCAGGCAAAGCGTGCACCAGGCGTCGAACATCACGGGCTGGAGGATGACCAAAAGGATGCCCACGCCGCCCAGCGGCCCCACGGCCACGCCGAACACCAGCACCATCCAAGGCATCGTTTCCCAGCGCCGCCGCCCGCCGATGG
>JBQTIM010000231.1:0-4096 GCA_052388135.1 Elusimicrobiota bacterium | reverse complement strand
GAAGGAATTTCCCGCGGACTGGTTTGCGCGGGCCAAACTGGCGGCGGGAAAGCGGGAATCGCGGCTGAACTTTTTCGGCGTCGCCGCCGGCCGGCCGTTGCCGGTGTGGCGGCGCAAGGGGTGGATTCATCCCGACGATCCGCGCGGCTGGTTCCAGTGGTATTGCCGGTATCACATGGGGCGCCGCCACGCCGACGATGAGCGGCAGATCGCGCGCTGGAAGGCCATGCGAAGGCACGTGGCCCAGATCCAAAAGGCGTGCCCGCCCGGCCTCTTGTCCTGCCGCCCGCGCCAGCGGCAGGCCGTTCTGCAATGGGCTTACGACAGCCGGAAACTTTGAGCGCCCGGCTTCGCCCTCAGCCTTCCGCGGCTTCCCGCGCGAAGGGTTTCGCCATGAGGTCTTTGGTCTTGTCGTGAAGCTCCCAAACGTCGCGGCGCTTTAAAACCTCCCGGTAGCTTTCCAGCGCTTCCTCCCGCCGGCCCAGCAGGTCCAGGGCCTTGCCCCGGTTCAAATAAGTGAAGCTGATCCAGCGGTCGTCGTGGGAAAACCGCCGCAGGACGTCCTCGTAAATCTTCAGGGCTTCCTCGGCGCGGCCTTCGCCCAAATAGCTGTTGCCCTCGGCGTAGCGGCCGCGGTGGAGGTAGTGAGCCCTGTAGGAAGGATCGCCGCCCTCCACGCGGGCGATGTAATCCAGCGCCTCGCGCCGAAGGGTTTCCCATTGGGCGGCGTTCTCTAGGGTGAGCATCTCCAGGAAATGGAAAAAGGAGCTCCGTGGGTACTCGCGCCGGCTTTCCCGGACCAGCGCCAGGGCCTCCAAAGGTTTTTTCTCGCGGTTGCCGTAGATGCCCACCAGGAACAGCTTCGCCGCGGTGCGGGAAAAAAAACCTTTCTCCATGGCGAGCCGTATTTCCCGCAGGCCGCGCTCCTTGTCGCCCCGAAGGCGCACCAGCTTGGCCAAGACCTTGATGACCGACGGCAGGGTGGCCGTGTAATAATGGAAAATACCCACGCCCAGGTAGGCGTCGTAAAGCTCGGGGTTGAGGTCCAAAGCTTTTTTCTGGGCGTTGTAGGCGCCCTTGCCGTTGAAATAGGCGCGCACCCAGCGGCTTTGAATGGCGTCCCACCGGCTGCGCAAGCCCAAAGCGCCGCCCAGGCTCAGGTGGGCCTCGCCTTGAGGGTCACCGGCTTCTATGGCTTTCTTGGCCGTTTCCACGGCGCCGTCCACGGCGGCGACAAAATCTTTTTCCAGGGCGTCGTTCTTCTCATCGAACTCGTTGGTCAGCTCCCACCAGATGGCGGTGGCCATGGCGTAGTGCCCCACGGCGTCCTCCGGATGGCGGGCTATCACGGCCTGGAATTGGCGGCGGGATTCCGCGTAGTCCAAATTGTAAAGGGCGTCCAGGCCGGCCTGCAGAAGGGCGTGCCGGTCGTCCGCCCGCGCGCCGGCGCCCAGGAACAGAACGACGCAGGCCGCCAAGCGCATTCTCCCTTTCCCGCTCGTCCTCACGGCCGGGGCTCCGGCGATGCCTTTTCCGGCGCGCCGCTCTTGGGCCGGAACAAACCGAAGCAGCTTGTGTAGCCGTGCAGGTAGGTGGTTCCTCCCACGGGGCCGATTTCGCCGTTGCAGAAGAACCCCGCCAGGGGCAGAGGCCCCACCCGACGGCTGAACAGGCGCGAATCGTGGTCGGGCACGCCGTAGAGGTCCTGTCCGCGCCCCAGGCACGAGAACAGAAGCGCGCCCCGGGCGCCGTCCTTGGCCGACGCCTTGCTCAGCACGTGGGACAGGTCCTCGGCCGAAGCGCGGGCGTCGCGCAAGTGGAATTGGGCCGTCTGCCCGGGCCTCAGCACGGCGCCTACGGCCAGCAGGCCCTTGGACGGATCGGCGCCGATGATGTTCCGGATCAGAAAATCTCCGCGGCCGTAATCCGTTTTCGCGGGGTCCGTGGCCAGGCCCAGGAAAAGCGCGCTCCGGGCCAGCTCCCGGTCTTCGGGGTCCAGGCCGTCGGCCACTTCCTGCAGAACCTCCAGCGGGGGCCGCCGGTCCAATTCCAGCAGGACGTTCCCGCGGCAGCCCGTGATGGACAGCGGCTTGCCGATGGGCTTGCATCCTTGGGCGACCAAGGCCTCCAGCTCCACGTCGCCCACAAAAGCCACGCCCAAGGCGCCCGACCGCAGGCACAGCTCGTTCAGGTAGATGGCGTTTCCGCCGGGCGCGGCGGCGCCCGACGCCAGGCCTCCCACCTTCACGGCTTTGGGAAAGGCGTAGTCAAGGCCCATGACCAGGTTGTCGGCGCGGATGGAAAAGGGATCGGCGAGCAAAATGAAGTGGGGGTTTTCCGAGGCCTTCACGCCCGTCAGCTCCTCCCAGGCGCGGGGCGAGGCGTCCAGGTCGGGCAGGTCTTCGTCCTGCACGCAGAAGGCTTTCAAAACGGCTCCGGGAAGGCGGGCGGCCGCCAGGCTGAGGGCGGGCCGGCGCTCCACTTCCCGCCCCGCGCCGATGACGCCGCCGCCGCTGCAGCCGAAGAACAACGGCGCCGGCAGGGCGCGGCGGATCAAGTCTCCCGCCTCGTCGTAGCGGTCCGCGAAACCTGCGGACACGAAGGCGCAGACCATGTCCGGCGGCTCGCCCTGAAGCTGTTCCTTCAGGGAAGCGGCGCACTCTTGCGCGGCCCTTTCCAGGGCGGCGTGGGTGGAAATGGCGGAAGCCCATCGCATGCTCAAAGTCTACAAAATTGACGTCGCGCCCGCCCCGCGGGCGCCGCGCCGCCCAAATTGATAAAATGTAGATTCTTTCCGATGGCTTCCTTCCCGCGCGCCTTCAAATCCCTTCTGTCCCGCTCCGGCCCGCCCGCGGCGCTCTTGTTGCTGGCGGCGTTTTGGGGCGGCCTTTTTTGGCTCTTCCATCTTCCGTCGGTGGAATCCCTCAAAGACCGCCCGCCGGAAACCACCCGCCTCATGGAGCTGAGGAAGGAAGAAGCCGCCGCCGCCGGCCGTCCGTACCGCGTGTCCCACCGCTGGGTGCCTTTGAACCGCATATCCGTCCACCTGCAGAACGCCGTCCTGGCGGGAGAGGACGATACGTTCTACCGGCACAAGGGCTACAACGAGCAGGCTCTCTGGCATTCCATCAAGGAAAACCTGCGCCGCGGAAAATTCGCCCGGGGCGGCAGCACCATCACTCAGCAGCTGGCCAAGAACCTCTACTTGGACCCCCGCAAGACCCTGCCGCGCAAAGCCAAGGAACTCCTCATCGCGCGCCGTCTGGAAAAGGCCCTGGAGAAGCGGCGGATTCTGGAAATTTACCTCAACATCGTCGAGTGGGGGAATGGAATCTTCGGCGCCGAGGCCGCCGCGCGCGCTTACTTCGACAAATCCGCCGCCGAGCTCACCGTGGACGAAGCCGTTTCCCTGGCCGCCGTCCTGCCCAGCCCCCTGCGGCATTCTCCCGTCAAGGACAGCGGCTTCGCCGCCCGCCGGAAAAAATGGATCCTGAGGCTCATGGCCGCCCGCGGCCACGTCCCCGCGCCCGCGCCGCCGCCCGCCCAGGCCTGGGAAAGCGTCTGGCCTCCGGAGGCTCTTCCGCCGCCTGAGCGGAACGGCGGCGTCCTCATCGTGGAGAGCGGCCGCCGCTCGGCCGAATATTTGGCGGCGGTCCTGGAGGAGGAAGGCTACGCGGTGGAGGAGGCCTCCCTCGACACGCTCCTGCCTCGCGCGGCGGCCTTGTCCCCGGTCCTGGTGATTTTGGCGGCCGACTGGCCCAACCGCGGCGGCCTCCGCGCCGTCCGCCGCCTCAAGGCCCACGCCGATTTGGCCGCTGTGCCCATCCTCATGACCGTCTCGGGCGAAGACGAAGCGCAGGACTCCCTGCGCGCCGGCGCCGACGACACCGTTCTGAAGCCTTTCAGCCGCGAGGAGCTGCTTTTAAAGGTGGAAGACAACGCGGGAGGATGGCGATGAACCGTCAGCGCTATTGATGCCTGCATAAATTATGTCCTATTTGGGAGGCCCAGATTTGAGGCGATTTCGAGGCGCGAGGAGGGCGCAGAGCTGTCGCTCTGTAACCGACGAGCAACGAAGAAATCGCCCGAAGATGGG
>JBQTIM010000230.1:0-21030 GCA_052388135.1 Elusimicrobiota bacterium | reverse complement strand
TGTCGCCATCAGCAATGAAACGTGCGAAATCCCTACGCGCCTCATCGCTCATTTCCCGGTCAATCCGACGGAGGCGTTTTACTAGGACCCTCACGTAATAATCGCGGTCGACGTTTTGGTAAATATTTTCGATGACTTGGACGATGGACAGGGGATCGGCTTTTGGAACCTCGATTTCAAAGTTGGAAACGCCTTTGAAGTATTCAATCAGCGTACCATCGAAACAATCGAAAACGAAGAATTTTGATTTCCTGATGGCGTCGCAGCGTCGCGTGCCCCGTCCCAGCATCTGTTCCCAGAGGATGCGTGATTTCACAGGCCGAAGAAAAACGATGAATTCCAAGGCTGGGATGTCCACCCCTGTGCTCAGCATGTCCACCGTTACAACGATTTTCGGGTTGGGCCGGTTTCGGAACTCGCGGATTTTTTGCAGGGGACGGTCCACGTTCGGGTTGCCGGTAATTTTCTGGACGAAATCGTCCCCTTGATTGAAAACCTCCCGACAGGTCCGAACGAGCTGATCCGCATGGGACGTGTGAGGCAGATCGTTCACTGCGAAAATCAGCATTTTGGGGAAATGCCCGGTCTTCTCCTCATGCGCGTAGGCGTATTTGGCTATTTCTTGGATGATCTTCCCGTTGCTTTCGGGCGACGTAATCCGGCGCTCAATCTCTTCAGCGTTGAACCCGCGCTCGTCTTCCACCTCATCCAAGGCTTCTTTCCCTGTCTCGGTATCCACCCGGCCGATCACTTCACCGGGCCGGAGAAAAATTCCGTTCATACGAACATCCGATTTGATCGCGGCCGGCTCGTAATCCACAAGGTACCCATCTCGGATGGCCTGCTCGACGCCGTATCGAAAAATTGGACTTCCAAAGATCGCCACTGTGTGGGCGGCCGGCGTCGCTGTGAGGCCAATCTTAACTGCGTCAAAGTGGTTTAAGACCTCCCGCCATACGCCGATATCGTGCACCGTGTAGCCGCGATGACACTCATCCGCTATGACCAAATCAAATGCATGAATGGGGATGTGTAGTTTGTCCGCATCATCGTCCGGCTCTGGATCGCTGCCGGGCTGTGGGAACACTTTTTCGCGGCCTAATAGATTGATAGCCATGCGCTGGATCGTGGAGACGTAAACGAAGGTATGGGAGGAACTCGGCTTTGTCAGATATTCGTTTGGAAGGACTTTCGGGTCAAACGGCTGGTCGTCGCCAAAATCTTCCCTGCGGAATCTTTGGCTGTATATCTCATAAGCTTGGTTGAATTTGTATCCGGCCGGAGTGTTAAAGGACGCGAATTCGCGGACCGCCTGCGCGGCAAGCGCTTTGCGGTCTACCATGAACAAAACCCGCCGGACCAGTTTGGATTCGAGCAGCCGGTATATTTGCGCGACGGTCATGAATGTTTTGCCGGTCCCGGTGGCCATGGCCAACAACAAATCTCGCTTTCCATCGAGAATGGCCGCTTCGGTTTTCCGAATGGCATTTCTCTGAAAGTCATATAGTCGCTCGATTTTGCCTATAGGAGTACTTTTTAACCATTCACGCGCATGGCCTATGTCTGCTGCGAAAAAACTTTCTAGGGCTGTAGGTGTATGAAATTGGCTGATTCGGCGGGAAATCCTCTTCTCGGGGCGTACGTCCAAGTGCCAGATAATTTCTCCGTTGGAAGCATACAGAAACGGGACTTTTAAACCGCCCCAACTTCCCAGTCCGTCCTTTATTCCAGCGGCATACCGTTTGGCCTGTTCAAGAACGTTTTGGGGGCTGACGCCGACCTTTTTTGCTTCAAGGATGCCAAGGAGTTTCCCGCCCACAAACAGGGCATAGTCCGCAGGGCCATTGTCTGTGGGATATTCTTCTACAGCATGATTCGAAAGAGTCGCCAAATTCATTCCCTCTTGGAATTTAACGATTTTCCAAGAAGGCGTCGTCGATCGCAACTTAGCGTCGATTCTCTTTTTTCGGCTTAACCATTCAGTTTCTTGAGGACTCATGACTATGTTTCTTTTATATAAGACGTTTTAACAACGGTGACTAACAATGGTGACATCTTGAGAGTGCCCCCGCCATAGTGATGAAGCTATTCCGCTAAGGGTCTATGAACTTTTTGGATTTTATCAAAACAGGCGTGATATGGAATCATAACATCGCCCCTTTTTACGTTTCACAAAAATCCGCGGCGCGCGGGCCTGACCTGAAACGGGCTGGCCCACGCTCCGCCAACGGCCCGACGCGAACGTCGAGAGGAAGCCGGCACTTGATTGCCGCGCACGGCGCGTCAACCCAAGTCCGGACTATCATGGAGGAAGTCCTACAGGCAACGGGACCCCGCGCGCGCCCGGACGGCGAAGCCGTAAAATAAGCCAGGCCCAGCGGCCCGGACAGCGGAGCCCCGCCGCTAGGCGGGGCTGGGGCGGGGCCTTTACGTTACCCCGCCAGTGGGCACCACCAGCCCCCCTTGTGGAGGTGCGCCGCGCCGGTGTTGGTGCGGCGCGCCGGGCGTTCCACCCGCCAGCCACAAACGAGCGAGCTGGGCCGCCGCTTTGGGGCGGCCCGGCGAGCGGCCTTCCTCCCTTTCCAGCCCAAGCCCAGCCGGGGCCGTTTTCTTCTTCCGGTCAGCCGTTCCAGTCGGCGCCCGCCTCTCTCCTCTTCCGGTTCAGCTTCCAGCTCCCGGGTCTTTCTCTCCTCCTTCCGCCGCCAGCCACTCCGCCTCCCGCCGTTCTTCTCTCCTCCGCTCCGTCCCGCCGCTTCCTTCCCTCCCCCTGTCCAGCCCCGATAGCGGGCACCGCCTATTGCCCGAAAAAAGCGCGCCACCCCCTCCTATCTCCTCCCCCTCCAGGGGGCGGAATAAGGTAAGGCGGGCTTGCGTGTCTAGCGCACTCCAGCCATTTCCTCGGCTCCCTCGCCTCGGTCAGAGTCCGCGGGTAAGCTCAAACCCGTCTCAAACCTCGGAAGGTTGAAGTTCCGCCTTGCCCTCACGCACATTCAGCTCTCCCGTCAAGCTGTAATGGTCCCAATATTCGTGCGATACGTTCGGAAAAGTAATGGGAACGATTATCGGCGGAGCTTCGCTATTGTCGCCATTTGCGAAAACAACGCACCGGGAAACAGAGCCTGACCGTTCTAAACGGCCGGGCTCTTTTCTTTTTCGGGCGGGCGGGCAAAGCGGGGCGGCCGCGCGGGGCGCGGCGGTGGAAGCGGGTCTATTTTGAAGCAGCTTTCCGTCGGGCGGGCGGGTAAATAGAAATTCCACACAGAAGCTTTTTTTGGAGTAGCGAATTTGATGGACGTGCCGGCGAACGGCCAGAGTCCTTTCAATTCCAGGTTTGCGCGCGCAGATTTTGACGTAGTCTTGGAGGCTCTTTTGGAGGTTTTCGGGGGTCAAGGCGTCCCAGGCCGGCCCGGGTTCATATCCCGTCGAGTTGCCGCCGCGGGTTTGATTTTTGCGGGTAAAAACGAGGTTGTGGAGACCTTGAGGATGACCGTGCCGGCCTTGGGGGTGCCGACCTGTCTCAGGCCGGGACGATTGGTTTTTGAAACGTGTCGGCGGAGGTAGCGCAGAGAACGACGATGCGGGGAGCCGCGACGTTGCCTGGGTATACAGGGAGGCCCCACCCGGCGGATATTCGGGCGTCTCACCAGACGTCCCGGAAGGACACGACGGCCAAGCTTTCGCTGTTGGCCCATCCCTTGAACGTCCCTTGCGCGACGCCGACCAGGCGGATCATGGCCTTGCGGGCGTTCCCCGAGCCGACGACGGCGATTTCCAGCCCTCCGGGGTTGAGGGAGCTGAAAAGAGGCACGGGCTCATCGGGCTCATAGCCGGCGTTTCCGTTGGGGGATATCCCCACCCGGTATCCGCCCAGGGAGGAGCTGAAAGCCTGCAGGCCGAACACCTGGGCGAACCGCCCCTGCGAACGCGACTGGGCGAAGAGGTCGTAGGTCTCCTGGACCGGGATGGCCGTGGCGGCGCCCACGGGGGACATGGCGCCCGACGCCTCCAGGGAATAGCGGTCGTGGTTGCTGGAGTTCCAGGCGAACCGAAAGCCCGCGCCGTACAGCGCCTGGACCGTCTTCATCCGCTTGTTGGGGGAGCCGCCGCCGGGGATGGACATGATCTGCTCATAGTCCGCGTGCGGCACGCTGATCTGGAAGAACAGCATAAGGCGCGTGGAATTGGCGATGGAATGGGCGGGATCGGCCGCCAGGTAGCAGTTCAGGAAGGAATAGATGTCGATGGTGGGCTGGAACGTCCCGGGTCCCAGCGGGATGTCCTCCGTGAACGTTTGGGACAAGAACGCGGTGAACAGGGAGTTGCCGACGCTCCCGCTCTGAAAGAGCGGCGAGGAAGAGTCCAGGGAGCCGCCCGGCTCTATGACGGGAAGGACCCTCGTGCCGGCGGCCGGAACGACGCCGGCGAAGCGGGAGGTGAACGCGGCGTCCGCCGCGGTGAACATCCTCTTGTTCTGGCGCAGGACGGACGTCAGGGCCGTCACGCCCTTCTGCGTGCCGCGCTTCAAGGTGGCCTTGGCCTCCACCAAGGTGAACCCCCGCTGCGAGTTCGAGAACACGCTGGCGGCCCCGAGGCAAAGGAGGGCCAGCATGGCGGCGCTGGCGATGATCTCGATGAGGGTCGTGCCCTTTTCGGAGTTCATCGCTGGATGTAGACGTCCATCCAATGCGACGCGTAGTGCAGGGGCAGGCCGTCCCGGTAGGCCTCCACGGCGACGATGTAATGGCCGCGGGGGAAGGCGGCCACGTTCCACGCGTAGGGGCCGCCCGCCACGGCGTTGGCGTTGCTCCTCACGCCTTGCTCGGCCGGCAGACCGGTCTGGACGAATTTCCATGTCTGGCCCCGGTCGGAGGAATACTTGATGTTGTACGTCAGGGGCACGGCCGGCGACGGCGTCCATCCGGGAGAATAATTTGTCGTGTAGGCCCTGCCGTCCCAGCGGAGCCAGCCCACGTCCCAGGCGACGGTGATGGAGGTCGGGTTATCGAACTCATCCCCCAAGCCGGGTGAACTGATCTTGACCCTCGGGATCTGGGTGATCTTGGTGGTGGCTATGTCGTCGGCTCCCGCCCTCTGGAAGCCGCGGACGGCCGTGATGAGCGTCTGCTTCAAGACCGTGTTGAGCTCCGCGTCGAAGCCCATGTGGCAGACGTAGCCGCTGTTCCCGCCGGCCCCCGGCTGCATGCTCAACAGGCTGCTGGCGTCGTATTCGGCGGTGTTGACATAGGCGGGGTCGGCCTCATAATAGGTCTCGATGGTGTTGACGCGGGTCCGTTGGCCTTGATACACGGGGTCCATCCACTCCGGCGGCCGGGCGTGCACTCCGGAACTTCCCAGGCTGACGTCGGCCGTCAGGCTCATGGGCCGGGACCCCAAAACCGTGTTGGACAGGGCGAACTTGAAGTCCAGGGCGATGGTTTGCCCGAGGGGAAGGGACTGCGCCCGCGCGCCGGGTTTGTGGGGCACGTAGACGAAGGTGGCGTCGTCGGCGGAGGCGTTGCCGTTGAAGAAGCCGGCCGCGCCGGCGTCGTAGGAGACGCGGTTCATGGTCCCGGGAAAGCCGAAGTTCGAGTAGGTGGCCCTGTAGAAGTTTCCCAGGCCCGTCGGGAGGTTGCCGTACTGCGGGTTCCCCGGCGTGGACCAGGCTGGGAACTGGCCGTCGGGATAGAGTTCGCCCAGCCAATAGAGGCCCCACCAGCTGTGGTCCGTCCTGGACGGGACCCGGGGGTAATACTCGTCCGCGATGGTCGAGCCCGATATCAAGCCGGACAGCTCGTTGATGTTTTCCAGGAGGCCCAACTGGTTCCAGGGATGGGCGAGGATCTTCGGCCCGAAGCTGGTGGACAAGAAATGCTCGCCCCCCAGGTGCGCGTAGAAGGCGAGGGTCCAGGAGTTGTTGTAGACGGCGTTGGCCCGCATGAAGGCGTTCCGGTAGATCTGAAGGTAGCGGGGGAAGTCGAAATTGAGATAGCCGAAGGAACCGGCCACGTTAACGTTGGCCCAGCCCTCCACGGGAGAGGCAGGGACCTTGTCGAACCCGGGATAGTTGGCCGCCATGGTCCCGTTGAAGCCCCGAAAGTACCAGTTGTAGCCCCCGTCCCTCTTGACGTCGGAGTAAGGCATGTGGCGGGGATCGCCCAGGAACTGGTACTGTTCGGTCACGGGCGGCGGGTTGGCGGCCCCCACCCACGTGTAGGTCCGGGAGAGGTTGGGCTTGGGATCGGCCCGGGTGGCCGGGTCGGCGATGCCGTCGCCGATCCAGGTCTCGATGAGGGTTTCCCCCGTGGTGCTGAACTGGGAGCCCGGGATCGTGATGACCCAGCGGGCGGTGTTCTTGGGCGCGCCCAGGGCGGCGTCGGCCAGGTCCCGGACGCCTTCCCGGAAATGGGTGGTGCCCGGCATGAGGGCCTCCATGTGGGCGGGGATGTACTCCAGGTCGTAGAGCCGGGCGTCGGCCGAGGCCTGGAGGCCCTGCCCGCCGAGGTTTGCTCCGTGGCGGAGGGGGCTGTTTTTCAGGATGATGGCGGTTTCGCCGGCCGTCGTGGCCACGTCGTAATCCAGGGCACCGCCGGCGGGCCCGACCGCCGGCCCCCAGGAATAACCCGTAACGCCGCCGCCGTAGCCCGACAGCTTGCGCACGGAGATGTTGCCGGCCGCGATGGGGCGGGAAATCTTGACGGTGATGGGAACGGCCAGGGGCGTGTTGTGCCCGTAGCTGTCCGGCCTCGTGACGTAGGAGTAAACCCGCAGTTTCACCGGTTCCGAAGCCCCGTAGCTCAGCCGCTCGGGATGGGTGACCACCCGCACGTCGGGACGCCCGGCCGGGTCTTTGGCCGGGTCCGAGTAGTTGCGCATGGGAGGCAGGGGGATGGAGGGCCCGTGCAGGCTGACCAGGATGGCGTTGCGGTGAAGGCCGGGCTGGCTGTTCATTTCCTCCAGGATCATCCTCAAGCTCTTCTCCGGCTTGTTCCCGGCCGGGGCGCTGTTGTAGCGCTCGGTGTATTCCTTCACCTCGTCCGGATAGCGCACGGCGTGGTTGTACATGTCCGCCATGGTGTAGGCGCCGATGTTCGGGATGGTCCCGTCGATGGACACCCGGCCGTCGAAGAGGCTCGGAACGTAATGGTAGGCCTGGTTCGCCGTGTGGCCCACGTAAACGTAGGCGGAAGGCAGCGCGTTGGTCTGGGCCGGCAAGGTGTTGGTGTAAGGCGTGTAGTAGGGGTCCCGCCCGTAGGCGAGGCGGTTGATGACGTGCACGCGGTACCTCAGGCCCGGGTTTCGCGCCTTCACCGCGTTGACCACGCTTTGGAGCATGGACTGAGGGATGTCCAAGCTTCCCATCCCGAGGCTCAGGCAGTTGGGGATGGCGACCGCGTATATGTCGTAGGTCTGGCTGGGGGGGAAGACGGCCGCGATGGTGCGCAGCACGCTGACCGTCTCGGCCAGGGGCTCGCGGCCCTTGGCGGCGTAGACGCGCACGTGGACCCGCCGGGCGAGGGGCTCCTCCGCCAATTTGCGCACGGTGATGCGCCGTTCGTAGAGGAGGCCGTTGTTCCCGCTCAAGGGATGAGCGGGGTCCGTCACGGAGCTTTCCGTGGTCAGCACCGGTTTGTTCGCCGTACCGTCGTCGTAGTCGTCCAAAACGCTGATGCCGGCGGCCCCGGACGATTCCACGAGCGACCGAAGCTCTTC
This sequence comes from Elusimicrobiota bacterium, assembly GCA_052388135.1. GTDB lineage: Bacteria > Elusimicrobiota > Elusimicrobia > FEN-1173 > FEN-1173 > JBQTIM01. The sequence goes on along the minus strand of JBQTIM010000230.1, from coordinate 13,320 downwards.
CATCATTTGCGAAGCCTTCTCCGCGGCGAACGCCTTGTTTTGCGTCCGGACGCTCTGGACGCTGGTGAACCTGAGGAGCCTGGCCATGCCCAGCCCCACCATGGCCAGCAGGACCAAACCGATGATGATCTCCACCATGCTCATCCCGGCGGCCCCGGCGGCGGGAGACAGTCTCACTTTACCCCCAGGAATTTTTTTTGCGGGCTGCGCAGCTCGCGGTAGGCCCCGATGGTATACGTCACCGTTTCCAGGGCGCTGGGCGAATAGAGCACCTCGGCTTCCAGAGGTCCCGGCGCGTTGAGGTTCACGGACCCCAGGGCGAAGAGCGTACCCTCCAGGGAGCCGGGCGGCTCGATGGCGACGTTCCCCGTGCAAAAGATGAGCCCGTAAAAGCGCATCTGGGCGGCGGCCGGCGCATCGAGGTTCCCGTTGACGTACAGGATGCCGCCCCCCTGCAGTTTGCGGGAGGCGCCGAAGGCCGCGTTCCCGTTGATGTAAACCAGCGCCATGGAAGGGTAGGCCGCCGGCAGGTCGCCGACGCCGTTGGCGTTCACGTCCGCCATGAGCCGGAGCTCCTGCTGCGTGGCCCCGAAGACCGCCTTGGTCGTTTCCGCGGGATAGGCGGCCGGCATGCCGGGGATGACCGGGGTGTTCGTGGAATAGCAAATCATTTGGTCGGGGTTCCCCGTGACCGTGCCGGACCCGGTCCAGGTCAGGCCCTCGTAATAACCCAACCCCGCGGCCGGCCCTCCGGCGATCCTGGCGAACGCGCCCACCGACACCCCATTGCGGTTGGAAACGATGGCCGCGGCCGGGAAGGGCAATGTCAGCGCGAGGCGCCGGATTTCCGTGGACTTTTCGGCCGTTGCCAGCACCGTGTTGGGGGCCTGGTTGTAGGGCAGGGCGGCATCCTTTCTCCGGAAAATATAGCCGCGGGAATGGAGGATCCAGGCCAAACCGTCGCCGTTGGAGAAATCGGGATAGCGCGTGTTGGTGATGTCGTGCACACGTTCCACGAGGGGCGCGACGGCGGGATTCGCGGACTGGCGGCGCACCTCATAGCGTGCCCAAAGGTTTGTGGAGTCGCTCACCGGGTATTCCTTAACGATGCCTATGCTCTCGTCGATGGTGGACCCGTCGGCTTGCCGGGGGTGGAAGGCCGCGTCGGGCCAAAGGTAAGCGACGTCGTTCATCTGGGCCACGGGCTGGACGGGCTGCCGCCGGAACCAGGAAAGAGCGTCCACGATACCCCCGCTCGCCGCGTCGCCGGCCTGCACGTCCATCCTCAGGGACTGCCGTGTCTGCTGCCTGATGGAAGAGATCATTTGAAAACCGGCCGGCATGGCGATCAGGAGCGCGATAAAAAGGATGATGACGAGCGCGGCGGTCCCGCTTGAATTTCCCAAAACTGAAAGGCTGCGCCGTCCCTCGTTCACGCAACAGGCCTACCTAGGCACAGGCGATTTGTTTCTTCGTAACATATGTCAAATATATAGCTACGTATCCACCGATTCAACCGCTTTTTCAGTAACGGCGGGACGGCGGCGGTTCCTCGGCATAAAAAATCGCAGCTCTAAATTTAAAAACAATTGAATATCAACACTTTTATATCAAACCAATTGAAAAACTACGCCTTTTCTAATATGATTACACCGAGATAGTCGTTTCGTTGCATTGGGAGTGTACATGGCTGGAATCCGCCGGGCGCTGCGAAGCGATGGTTTCACTCTTACCGAAGTCATGATCGCAGGCTTGATCATGACGGTGGCTTTCCTAGGGATGACGGGCGGGTTCATGTATATCGCCCGCGGCTCCCAACAATCCAATACGAAAACCTTGGCGTCCAACCTGGCGCAGGAGCAGATCGGTGTTCTGAAAACGCGCTCCTACTACCGAATCATGGCCACCACGTCCTCCGCCTCCGACAGCAACTTTTCCCCGAACATGGTATACGATAAGGGCTACTATCCGCCGGAGAAAATCCAGGTGGAAGGGCAGGTTTTCGAGCGCAGGACCTTTGTGAGGAAAGTGACTCAGAACGCCACGGGGGGAATGGAATACCTGTCCTGGAACTCCCCCGACCACGGGCTCAAGGAAATCGCCGTCTACGTCGTCTGGCAAGACAAAGGCCGCTGGCGGAAGCTGGAGATGGCGAGCCTGGAACAGAACCCGCGTCGGGCCACCATGAGCGCGCGTATCGAGGGAAAAACGAAGCGCAATCCGGGTCCGAATCTCGCCAACGTTCGTGTCGTCCCCTTGGAGAAAACCAGCCAAGCCGGCCTCAGTGTTTCCCCGACCGGCAATTACGGTTTCTGGATCGAGCCCGGCACCTACACCTTGCATGCCAGCCTCTCCGGCCACTGGCCGCAGACGCGGCCGCCGGTCTTCGCGCCGGCCGGCTCGCCGGTCACGAATCAGGACTTCGGCCTGGTGTGGATGCAAAGAGGGCACATTTCCGGCAGCGCCTTCCTTCGCGACCATTTGGTCATCTCCGAAGTCTGCGCGGGCGTGGGAGACGACAACACGGAGTATATCGAGCTTTACAATCCCACCACATGGCCCTGGACGGTGAACGGCGCCAACATCCGCCTTCAAGTGGCGGCAGGCGGCTCCTGGACGGCGACGGACTTGGCCCTGACGGGCAGCGTAAGCGTTCCGAGCCATCACTACTGTCTCATCGGCACCGACAGCCTGGGCGCCCCTATCAAATATGGGACGACCCAGCGCATCACGGCCGGCCAAGGCGGCGCGGTCATTCTTTTGGACGCGGCCACGGGGGCGCGCCTGGACAGCGTGGCCTGGGGGAGCGCGGACGCCTCCCGGCCCCCGGCCAACGTCGGGGCGGAAGGCGCGGCGTTCCGCCCCACCACCATGAACGGGGACGGCTTGGCCCTCAACGAAAGCATAGAACGGAGAGCCACCCGCCTTTCGGACGCCGGCTCCCTGCACGGCGCGGAAATCTCGGGGGGCAACGCCTGGGACAGGAACAGCAACAATCTTGACTGGGTCCACAACGACCACGGCCACGCCAACGGTTCCGCCCACGGCGGCTACATTCCTCTCCAGGGCATCAGCGATTCGGAAACGCCGTTGGCCGGCACCCCGGCCAGGGGGGCGGTCGTGTTCGCCAAAGACGGCCTGTCCGGCCCCGCCGTCGCCAACGCCAACGGCGATTTTACTCTAACCAACGTCACCACCGGCACCTGGAACGTTTACATCACAAGCGACAGCGTGCGGAAAGTAACCCCGAGCACCACCGTCGCCAACGGCGTCATTACGCCCTCCGGCCCGCACGGGCTCGACGAAACGTCGTTCCAAGGCTACATCACCGGCACGGTCAAAGACTTTTCGGGAGCGCCCGTCAACGGCATCGTCGTGTCGGCGGCGGGGAACTTCCTCCCCACCAGCGACGATGGGACGTATTTCCTGGAGGCTCCGCCCGGAGTCACCGACGTCGTCGCCAACCCGGGGCAGATAGACCCCAGCTATCTTGAAGCCTCCATCAACGGCGTGCAGGTGGATCTGGGCCGGGTGAAAAAACTTCCCGACATCGTTTTGCAGACCGGCGGGGCCATCATCGGGACGGTCGTCAACGCCGGCTTGGGCGATCCCCTGGCGAACATGGTGGTCGTCGCCTCCGATTCCGTGTCGGGCGTTGAAAAAGGATCCGTGCTCACGCAAACCGACGGAACGTTCCGGATCGACAGGCTCCCTCCGGGCACCTACATCGTTTCCCCGGTCCTCGATGACCCGGAAAACGAGTCCTCCAGCCCCCCTTCCCAGCCGGTCCCCGTGTCGGCCGGCGGAGGCCCTTTCTCCGCGGGCACGTTCACGATCGACGGCGCCACAGGCTACATTGAGGGCACCGTACGCAGGAACGGCAAGCCCATCACCACCGGCGTTTTGCTTTACGCTCGCGCAGGTTCCATCGGAGCCAACCCGCCCGACATGCCTCCGTCCCCCGGGCCGCAATATTTCGGAGCGACCAGCGACGCGGAAGGGCGGTTTAAGATCGCCGTGCGCGGCCAGTCAGCGCCCAAATACAATCTTTGTGCCTGGTATTGGGAATGGCAGGGCAACGCCATGGTGCCCCTGCCCCGCAAGGCCTATGAAGGCGGAACCGCGGTCCAGGTGGAGCCGGGCCAAACGGCGGTGAGGAACTTCGACTGGTAAAATGGCCCATGCATGGAACCTCTCGTATCCGCGAAAAGAGGGACGGCCCGCCGGGCTACACGCTCATCGAGGCGGTCGTCGTGGTGGCCGTGCTCGGAACGCTCCTGTTCCTGGGCGCCAAGCTGTCCATACAAATGGCGCGGTTGGTCAACCTCAACACGGCCCGTGTGGATATCCAGCGGGACGCCCGGTCGGCCATGGCCCTTTTGGAGCGCGGCCTGCGGCAAGCCGTCAAGACCAGCGTCCTCATCAGCCAAAAGCCGGGCCAGCCGCCCCACTCCAGCATCACGTTCACCCGCTTTATAAAGGGTGGCGCGGCGACGGAACAGGTGCAATACTATCAGGAGGGGAAGCATCTTTACATGGAGACCCCGGGCGGCAAGAGGCCCATATCCGGCACACTGCGCCTCTTGTCGTTCACGTATCCGAAATCGGGCGACCTGGGGCTCATAGCCATCTCCATGAGCTTCGAGAAGAAAACATCGGGGGGGGACACCAAGACTCTGCAAATGTCCGTGGAGAAAGTGAGGCTGATGAACTGATGACCGCCAAACCCTTCCGCGACCTCCTGGCCGGCCAGTCGGGCTACGCCGTCCTCATGGTCATCGTCTTATCCCTTTTGGGCTTGGGCGTTCTCATGCCCGCCCTGGTCCGCAGCGTCCAAATGGAAAGCAAGGCATCCACGACGCAGAAGAAGAGCCTGACCGCCCTTCAACTGGCCGAATCGGGCATCAGCCAAGGTTATTGGAAGCTCATTGAAAAGCGCCCGGACCATTGGGACCAATTGATCGCCGCCGGAACCTCGGCTTTCTGGCTGGGCGGATACCAGCACGAACAAACCTATCAGGACCCGGCCGGCGGCGGATACCGCATCCGCATCACGAGCGCGACCGTGGGCGGCAGCGACCGTGCCGTCATTGAAGCCACGGGCAAAGATCCGACGGGACAGTCTTTCCGCGCCGTGCGGGCCATTTACAAGCCCTGAACGCCGACGATTTTTGGGGGAGAAACCAGCCGGCTTCGACGTCGGCTGGAAAGCGAGGGAGATGAAATGCGAACATTAAATCCAGTCAGAATCCTCATGGCCGCATGCCTGCCGCTGTCCATGGCGGGCCAGGCCCGCCACGCCGTTGCCGCAACCGTAACCCTTGAGGCGGCGGTTTACGGGCAAACCTCCGTCACGGAGGCGCAGATGGCCCAGGGGCAAGTCCACTGGGGTCCCGTCGTAGGCGGAAAGATAACCTTCGCCCAGCAAGCGGCAGGCATCAACCAACTGTTCCCCCGGAAGATATTGGCGGGCCCTCTGGAGAATTTCGCCCTCAACTATCCTTCGCGGTCCGATACGAATCCCGCCGCGCCGAACTCAGGCCCTGCCGGGGCCCCCTCCCCCGAATATTGGACCTTCGGCTCCGCGCCGGTGCCCGCTTTCCCCTACGCGGACATGGACTACTATCGGAACCTCGCTCAGTCCCAGCAGGCCGCCACCGGCCTGACGCTGTATTATCCGGGGGACGCGAGCTTCTTCGGGAACACGCAGACGGCGGACCCCGTTTGCACCGTCACCATCGCCGGCGTCACCAAACCGAAAGTCCGGTTCGTGGAGGGCAGCGCGCACTTCGCCCAGGCGAGCGAGACCTACCTCTGCGGCGTCCTGATCGTGCGGGGAACTTTGAACCTGGCGCAAGGGGCGCTGTCCCATTCCGCGGGCAACATCACCATCACGCCGCCGTCCGACGCTTGGACGCATTACCAGGTCAACGTCCCTACGCACCCGAATGAGCTTGACAACGGCGATTACGGCCCGTCGGGCGTCCATCCGGGCACCTGCGACCGGCTCCACGGCGACACGACCGCTCCCCACGAATTCCCGGGCGACGAGGGCTTTAAATCGGTGGGCCCCTTCAACGTGATGACGGGCTGCACCAACGGAGCCCACGCCAGCGCGCCGGACAAGATGGGGGGAGTGGACCCGGCGCCGCTCTTCTTCAACGGCGTGGTTTTCGCCTGCCGCATGAACGTTGCCGGCATCGCCAATATGCCCGTTTACGGCAGCGTCCTGGTCGCCGAGCAGTATGTCTCCGCGCAGGGGATGCGGGGCCATGTTTTCTTCAAGCCCGGGCAAACTTTTGAGTCGGTGGGCTACAACAGCTGCGCGGGCGGCGGTCCCACGACGGGTCCGACGACGGGCCCCACCACGGGCCCGACGACCGGTCCCACCACGGGTCCGACAACCGGCCCCACCACGGGTCCGACGACCGGCCCCACCACGGGTCCGACGACCGGCCCCGGGCCCGCGGCCAGCCCCATGGGCCCGCAATTGGAGTCCTGGCACGAGATTCCGCCGACTCCCTTCTCAGGGCACAGCGTCTTCCTTCAACACCACCCCTCGGCTCGGCGCGGCCGGGACGGGGGGTGTTTTTTTGGGAGAGACGGGAATCAGGCTGGCGTCAGGGGCAGGCTTGGTCGGCGAGAGTTACGGGGTAATGTCCGGGCGCGAAGACATTGGCTCTCATGAAAATAATCTCCACCGACGCAAGCCGGTCCTCCGGGCCGCGGGAACCGTTCCACCGGCGGCAGAGATGGGACGCCAGGTAAGGGCGATAATGGTTGTAATTTTCCCCTGTCAGGTTCATTAAATACTTCCGCCAGCGCTCTCCGTCGTAAGTCTCGGACACGAAGCGCGGCTTTTCGTAGGAGACCGGAGCTCCTCCTCGCCCCAAGTCCACCTTGGTCCCGTCGGCCCGCGTGCCGGCCAGGATGTACCAGCCGTCGCTGGCTCCGGGCGGGCAGAACATATACCACCATTGGTCCAGATGAAGCAGATAAGCCGGGCCTTGCCACGCCTTCGGCAGGCCCTCCTTCCGAGCTCCGTGCGCCCCGATATTCCATGCCAAAACATAGACGATCAAAACGCCCGCCAGCGCTTGCGCCGCGCGGGACGGGGCGCCCGGGACGCTTCTCCGCGGGCCGTCGGGCCCCTTGGCCTTCCGATGGGGGAAACGCTTACGCAAACGCCGCCAAACCCGCTGGGCGGCCTTCAAGCGCAAAACTGGGGCTAGAAAAAATATCAAAGGAGAGGCGCCGGCCACGGCCGCCAGGGCCTCGGTTCCCATGAGCCGACGCCCGGAGTGATCCGTCACCGTCCATGCGCCGGCCCGCCTCTCCGCCGCGAAGATCGCCCCCGGCAGAAGAAGGAATGTTGCGGCCCAGGCCGCCGCGCGCCGGCAGAAGCCGCAGGCCGCGTCGTAATAAACGCGGATGTGCGCTTTTTTATCTTTCCGCAGAAACGACGCGGTCCGGTCCCAAAAGGTTCCCGGCAAAAGTCCGACAGCCGTCGCCATTCCCACCCAGGGAAAGGGCCCCAACTCCATGGTGAGAAACAGGCCGGCGTGGAACGCCAAAAGGCCGAAGGCTGCCGCCGCGCGGGCCGGCCGGACGAGCACAGGGCCGAGAATGAGCAACGCCACCAGAAGCTCGAACCCCAGAACGCCGTAGGTCAGGGCTTTCAGCGCCTCGGGAAACTTCAACAAAAGAAGGCCCATCGGTTTCGCGTAAACCTCGAGCCGCAGCGCCTCCCAGATGCCGGTCCCCCCGCTCCAATCGGCGTCGCGCAGTTTCACCAGCCCGGCGAAAAAATAAACGAAGGCGATCTGCAGAAGGTAGGCGGCCGTCCCCGCGGAGGCGTGCCGGTGGTCTCCCGCGGGCGGATGGGGGCTCAAAGCATCCACGGAGCAGCGCCGTCCCCAGGGCAGGAACATCGCCCAAAAAAGCGCCAGCCGCAGCAGGATGTCTCCTCCCTGCAGCACGGCCGGGTTGCGGTTGTGGAGGGAGACCAGCAATATCCACGTGCCGACGGTGGCCAGGCGCGTCCGGTATCCCGCCAAAAGCATAAGCGCCAGCCCGCCGGCCAGCAGAAACAACCCCGCCTGGAACGGCCACGCGTCGCTCAGGAAATGGAGGGAAAATTTCCAGGGCGTGTCGTAGTAAGCCATGGCCAGGGCGCGGGGGACCACGCCCGCGTCCGTGTAGTGGGCGGTCAAATGGCGCGCCCGGAGGATGAGGTCTCCAAGCACCACCAGCGCCAGCGCCACCCGCATGGCCGCCAGGGAGCGCAGGTCCAAGGAATAGGCGTCCGCCAGTCCGGCCAAGGCCCGGCGCCAAAGGGCGGGAGGCCCGCTTCGGACCGCCGTTTCATCTCGGTCGGCGGGATAAACGATGCGCAGTTCGGCCGCGTTTTTCATGGGATGCTTAAGTATGAAAGAGATTGAATGGACAATCAAGAGGAAGGAATTTCGTTCCCTCTAGGCCGATTCCGGGCCTGCGCGGCCGCGTCCCGGAATCTTTCGCGCGGCCGGCTTCCCAGGGGCGGGCGGGAATGCTAAGATAACGACCAGCGTTCGGCTCTTGTCATGACCGCTTCCCTCACCCCACCCCCCTCTTCCCACGATTTTCTCGCCGGCGGCGGCGAGATGGGCGCTCTCATGCGCGCCACCGATTGGTCCAAGACGCCCTTGGGTTCTCCCGACGCTTGGCCGCAAAGCCTGCGCACGGCCGTCAGCATCATGCTGGAATCCCGGTTCGCCATGGTCGTCGCCTGGGGGCCGGAGTTCCGCTTCTTCTACAACGACCGCTACAAGCCGATCTTGGGCTCGAAGCATCCCGCGGCGCTGGGCTCTCCCGGCGGCGAGATTTTCCCCGAGGTCTGGAACGTGGTCGGCCCCGAATTCGAGCGCGTACGCCGCGGCGAGTCCTTCGCCGTGGACGACTGGCTCCTGCCTCTGGACCGCAACGGCTACCTGGAAAACTGCTGGTTCACCCTGTCCTACAGCCCCATCCGCGACGAATCCGGCGGCGTGGGCGGCCTTTTGGCCGTGGTGGCGGAGACGACGGGCCGCGTGGAGGGCGAGCGCCGCCTGGCCGTGCTCAAAGATTTGGCCCGGGGCGCCTCGGAAGCCAAGACCGCCTCCCAAGCCGCCGAAAGCGCGGCCGCCGTTTTCGGGCGGAGCCCCCTGGATGTGCCTTTCTCCCTCATCTACCTGCTGGAGACCGACGGGCGGACGCTCCGCCTGGCGGCCGCCTCGGGCCTGGAGCGCGGAAGCCCGGCGTCGCCGGAAATCCTGGATTTATCGGCGACGACGGCGTGGCCTCTGGAGGACGTCGTGGCCGCTCGCCGCGCCCGCGTGCTGGACGGCCTGGAAAGCCGTTTCGGCCCCCTCACCGGCGGTCCCGATCCCGAAAAAACCCACACCGCCATTCTCCTCCCGCTCGCCCGGCCCGGCTCGGACCGCGCCTACGGGGCGTTGGTGGCCGGCGTCAGCCCCCGCCGCGCCTTGGACGACCGCTACCGCTCCTTCTTCGAGCTCGCCGCGGAGCACATCACGGCCGGCCTGGGCAACGCGGCGGCCTGGGAAGAGGAACGGCGTCGGGCCGAGGCCCTGGCGGAGATCGACCGCGCCAAGACGGCTTTCTTCAGAAATGTCAGCCACGAGTTCCGCACTCCTCTGGCCTTGCTTCTGGGCCCGATGCAAGACGCCTTGTCGTCGGATAAACCCTTGGAAGGCGAAGACCTTTCCGCCGCCCACCGCAACGGCCTGCGCCTGCTGAAGCTGGTCAACACGCTCCTGGACGTCGCCCGCGTCGAGGCCGGCCGCGCCGAGGCCGTGTTCGAGGCGGTGGACCTGTCCGCCCTCACGTCCGACCTGGCGTCCTCCTTCCGCTCCGCCGTGGAAAGAGCCGGCCTGCGGCTGAACGTGGACTGCCCGCCTTTGGGCCGGCCCGTCCACGTGGACCGTTCTCTCTGGGAAAAAATCGTTCTCAACCTCCTCTCCAACGCCTTCAAGCACACCTTCGAAGGAGAAATTTCCGTCTCGCTGCGGATCCGCGACGGCCGAGCCGTGCTCTCGGTGCGCGACACCGGCGTGGGCATCCCGCCGGACGACCTGCCGCGGATCTTCGACCGCTTTCACCGCGTCAAGGACGCCCGCTCCCGCAGCCACGAAGGCACCGGCATCGGCCTGTCCCTCGTGCGCGAGCTCGTGAAATTGCACAAAGGCTCCGTGGAAGCCGCCAGCGCCGTTGGAAAAGGCACCGCCTTGGAAGTGTCCCTGCCCTTGGGCACGGCCCACCTGCCGGCGGACCGCATCGGCGCCCGCCCGACCCTGGCGTCCACGGCCCTGGGAACGAATCCTTATGTGGAAGAGGCGCGGCAATGGCTGCCCGACGCCGGTCGTGCGTCCTCCCCGCCTTCGCCGGGGCCGGCCCCCGCGCCCGCGTCCCGGCCCGGCCGCATCCTCGTGGCCGACGACAACGCCGACATGCGCGCTTACCTCCGCCGGCTCCTGGAAGGCCGCTGGACCGTGGAGGCGGCGGCCGACGGCCGGGAAGCCTTGGAGGCCGCCCGGCGCCGGCCGCCCGACCTGGTGCTCACCGACGTCATGATGCCCGGCTTGGACGGCTTCGCCCTCCTGCGAGAACTGCGGGCCGACCCGCGCACCCGCGGCATCCCTGTCGTCATGATTTCGGCGCGGGCCGGCGAAGAGGCCCGCGTGGAGGGGCTTCGGTTCGGCGCCGACGACTATCTGGTGAAGCCCTTTTCCGCCCCCGAATTGCTGGCCCGCGTTCAAGCCCACATCCGCGTGGCCGCCGGCCGCCGCGAGCTGGAGGAGGCGCGGGGAGAAATCGAGGCCCTCTATCAGGTGTCCCGCGCCCTGGCCGCGGAGCTGGACCTGGACAAGCTGGTGCAAAAAGTCACCGACGCCGGCACGGAGCTCACCGGCGCAAAGTTCGGCGCCTTCTTCTACAACGTGGACGACGGCCAAGGCGGGTCCTACCTGCTCTACACGCTGTCCGGTGCGCCCCGGGAGGCTTTCGAAAAGCTGGGCCTCCCGCGCAACACGCCCATTTTTCAGCCGACGTTCAAGGGCGACGGCCCCGTCCGCATCGCCGACGTGAGGAGCGACCCCCGCTACGGCAAGGTCGGCCCGCACCACGGCATGCCGGCGGGCCACCTGCCCGTCCGCAGCTACCTGGCCGTGCCGGTGAAATCCCGCTCGGGGGAGGTTCTGGGCGGTCTGTTTTTCGGGCACTCCGAGCCCGGCGTTTTTACCGAGCGCTCCGAGCGCATGGGCCTGGCCGTCGCCGCCCACGCCGCCGTGGCACTCGACAACGCCCGGCTGCTCGAGTCTGCCCGCCGCCAGCGCGCCGCCGCCGAGAAGGCCGCCGAAGACCTGCGCCTCAGCGAGGAGCGCTACCGCCTCGCCATCCGCGCCTCCAACGACGTGCTGTGGGACTGGAGCGCCGCCACCGGCCAGGTGGTCTGGAGCGAGTCCCTCCGCACGGTCCTGGGACACGACCCCGCCCAGGCCGCCGGCCCCATCCAGCACGCCATGGCCTGGTGGACGGATCACATCCATCCCGACGACCGGGCGCGGGTGTCGGAAACTTTTCATCACGCCTTGGAAAGCGGGGGAGATTCGTGGCTGGCGGAATACAGGTTCCGCCGCGCCGACGGTTCCTACGCGACCATTCTGGACCGCGGCCATCTTTCGCGGGACGCGGCGGGCGCCATGACCCGGTTCATCGGCTCCATGATGGACATCACCGAGCGCAAAAAGTCCGAGATCGCCTTGAAGGAAAGCGAGGAGCAGCTCCTCTTAGCCCTCCACGCCGCCCGCATGGTCGCCTGGGAGTGGAACGCCGTCAACGACGTGGTCCGCGCCACCGCCAACCGGGCCGACATCTACGGCCAGGCTAAGATCGAAAAGGCCGAGCAGGGGTTCGCCCTCATCCATCCCGACGACCGCGAGCGCCACCGCGCCCTGGTGGACGGCGCCGTGGCGTCCGGCAAACCCTATCATTCCGAATTCAGGATCGTCCGCCCCGAGGACGGAGCCGTGGTCTGGCTGGCCGAGTGGGGTCGCGCCGCGTTCGATGAGGGCGGGCGGCTGAAAAAGATCAGCGGCGTGGTGATGGACATCACCGAACGCAGGCGCGCCGACCGGCGCCTGGAGGTGCTCGTCTCCAGCATCGACGACCATTTGGTCACCTACGACCACAACTGGCGCTACACCTTCGTCAACGAGCCGGCGGCCCGCGTCCTGGGCAAGAGCCGCGAGGAGCTTTTGGGCAAATGCATCTGGGACCTGTTCCCCGACGCCGTGGGCAACCAGTATTACCGCGAGCTCCACGACGCCGCCCAAGGCAAGAGGGTCGTCGGCTCCGAGCACTTCTACCCGCCGTTCAACAAATGGTTCGAAAACCGTTTTTACCCGTCCGAGGAAGGCGTCACCGTCTTCTCCACCGACGTCACCGCGCGCAAGCGCGCCGAGGCCGCCCTGCGCGAAAGCGAAGAGCGCTTCCGCAGCCTGGCCGACACGGCCCCCGTCATGATCTGGATGTCCGACGCGGAAGGGCGGGCCGTTTATTTGAACAAGGCCTGGCTCGATTTCACCGGCCGGCCCCACGAAAAAGAACTGGGCCACGGCTGGACCGAGAGCGTCCACCCCGAGGACCTGCCGCGCTGCGTGGAAACGTTCAAGGCCGCCCTCGGCAAGCGCGAGCCCTTCGGCATGGAGTACCGCGTCCGCCGCCACGACGGAGAATACCGCTGGGTGCTGGACAACGGTATCCCGCGCTTCGCTCCCGACGGCGCCTACGCCGGCTACATCGGCTCCATCATCGACGTGTCCGACGCCAAGAACGCCCTGGAGACCGTGCACCGTATGAACGCCGACCTGGAACGCCGTGTGCGCGAGCGCACGGGGGAGCTCGTGCAGGCCAACAGCGCCCTGGAAAAAGCCCGCGACCAAGCCCTGGAGGCGGTGCGCGCCAAATCCCAGTTCCTGGCCAACATGAGCCACGAAATCCGCACGCCCTTGAACGCCGTCATCGGCCTGGCCGGACTTCTCCTCCGGGGCGGCCTGCCGCCGGAGCCCAAGAGCCAAGCCGAAACCTTGCGCGCCTCGGCCGACGCCTTGATGGCTGTCATCAACAACATCCTGGATTTTTCCAAGATCGAAGCGGGCAAGATGTCCCTGCAGGATGTGGATTTCGATCCGCGAGCCCTGGTGGAGGAAACGGCAAGCCTTCTGGCCGGCGACGCCCGCGCCAAGGGCCTGGGGTTCGAGGTGGCCTGCGGCGGCCTTCCCG
>JBQTIM010000229.1:0-2308 GCA_052388135.1 Elusimicrobiota bacterium | reverse complement strand
GCCGTCGAGGCGGAGGGCAGGCGCTGCATTCTCATTCCAGGCGATGTGTCGGACTCAGGCTTCTGCCGGGCCGCCGTCGATGAGACGGTGGAGACATTCGGCAAGCTCGATATTCTCGTCAACAACGCCGCCTTCCAGCAGCATGTCGATCGCTTCGAGGATCTGACCGACGAGCATTTCGACAAGACGCTGAAGACCAATCTCTACGGCTATTTCTACATGGCGAAAGCCGCTTTATCCCACATGAAGCCGGGCGACGCCATCATCAACTGCGGCTCCGTGACGGGCCTGCGCGGCAGCAAGCACTTGATCGACTACGCCTCCACCAAGGGCGCCATCGTGGCGTTTACCCGGTCGCTGGCGCAAAACCTGGTGGGCCGCGGCATCCGGGTCAACTGCGTGGCGCCCGGGCCGGTGTGGACGCCCCTCAACGTTTCCGACAAAACGCCGGAAGACGTCGCGCGCACGGGCGCCAAAGCGCCCATGGGCCGCCCGGCCCAGCCGGAAGAGATCGCCCCGTCCTTCGTCTTCTTCGCCAGCGAGGCGGATTCCAGCTACATCACCGGCGAGGTGCTGACCATTCTGGGAGGAGAAATCGCCGGATGACGCCCCGCGAGCGGCGCCGACAACCGGCCGCGGGCGCGCCGACAAATGCGTCCGGCCGCCGGTTCCGCTATGCCCGATAAGCTGGAAAATTCCGTGGTGGTGGTGACGGGCGCCTCCAGCGGGGCGGGCCGGGCCGCTGCGCTGGCCTTCGCGCGGCGGGGCGCCTTCGTGGCTCTGGCGGACCGGCGCGAGCAGGCCCTTTGCGAAGCGGCCCAGCAATGCGAACGTCTGGGCGGGCGCAAGGCCTTGGTGATCCCCTCCCGCGCGGCCGACGAAAGCTCGCTCAAAGACCTTTTGCGCCGCACCGTGCGCAAGTTCGGCCGCGTGAACGCCTGGATCAACAAAGCCGCCGTCACGCTCCTGCCCCGCTTCGACGACGGGCCCGCCGAGGAATACCGCCGCATCATCGAGACCAATCTCCTCACTTACCTCTACGGCGCCCGCGTCGTCCTGGCGCATTTCCGGGAAAAAGGCCGGGGCGTGCTCATCAACAACGCCGCCATCGCCAGCAAACTGGGACAGCCCTACACCAGCGCCTACGCCGCCTCCAACTTCGGCATTCAAGGCCTCTCGGAATGCCTGCGGCAGGAGGCGCGGGGCCTCAACATCCATATCTGCACCGTCATGCCGTCTCCGCGGCTGCTGCTGCGCGCGGGGTTCGCCCCGTCCGATGGAAAGAACCGCGCCGCCGGGCCGTGGCGGCGGACCCTGCGCGGCCCCGAAACGCCGGACTTCGAAGCCGAGCAGGTGGCCGCGGCCATCGTGGCGTGCGCCGAAAACCCCCGCAACGAGTATTTGGTCGAGGACGCCCCGCCGCCCGCGCCCCCTCCTCCGGCGGAGGCGAATCCCGCGCCTCTCCGGGCGAAGCCGCCCGTTTTAGAGCGGAACGGGTTCGCTCATTCGGCCGGCCGCGCGTTTTCGTCCGGCCGGCGGACGCCTCCGCCGCCGTCCCTTTGGCCCGCCGCCTTGGCCGCGGGTCTTTATTGGCTATGGAAACAGAGACGCTGACCCCTCCGGCCGAAGCGCCGGTTTATTCTCCGGCGCGGAACATCCTGCGGCGGGGGCGCACGCATTGGGGCGAAGACCCGGTGGAGGCCGCCGGCCTGCTGGCGGACGGCCGCGACTACTTCCGCGCCTTCCACGAAGCGGCGAGCGGCGCCCAAAATTACATCCTCATCAGCGGGTGGCAGTTCGACAAGGACACGGCCCTCCTGCGCGGCGCGGACGCGGCGGACGCGCAAGGCGAGGTCCGCTTCCTCCCTTTCCTCGACGGTCTCTGCCGGAAGAATCCCCGCCTGCGCGTCTACATCCTCGCCTGGAATTTCAATCCCATCCTCACGCTCCACCGCGAATGGATGCAGGAGTTCGTCTACAACCGGGTGACCTGCGGCCAGGTGAAGTTCCGCTTCGACGGCGGACACGCCGTCTGGGCCAGCCAGCACCAGAAGTTCGCCGTGATCGACGGCCGTCTGGCGTTCCTCGGCGGCATGGACCTCTGCGCCCGGCGGTGGGACGACCGCGGCCACGCCGCCGACAACCCGCTGCGCGCGGAAAACGGAGTGCCTTACGGGCCGGGCCACGACGTGCAGGCCTGGGCGGCCGGTCCGGCGGCCCTTCGCCTCTCGCTTTTTTTCCGCCGGCGCTGGCGCGTCTCCGGCGGCGGCCGCCTGGAGCTCCCCCCCCCGTCTCCGCGGGGCCCTCT
>JBQTIM010000228.1:0-5661 GCA_052388135.1 Elusimicrobiota bacterium | reverse complement strand
CGGGCATGTGGAGCGCTTCAACCCGGCGGTGGTGGAGATGGCCCGGCACGCGGCCGACCCGGTCTTCATCGAGGCCAACCGCCTGGGGCCCTACGACCCCCGCGTCTCCCACGTCGGCGTGGTGCTGGACCTCATGATCCACGACATCGACATCGTCCTCGCCCTCGTGCGCGACAAGGTGGCGCGCCTGGACGCCGTGGGCGCCAAGGTGCTTTCGGGCCACGAAGACATCGTCAAGGCCACGCTGCACTTCTCGCGCGGCTGCCGCGCGGACCTCACCGCCAGCCGGGTGAGCCTGAAAAAATTCCGCAAGATCCGAGTTTTCCAAAAGGACGCCTACATGTCCTTGGACTACGCCGAAAGCAGCCTGAAGATTTTCCGGAAGAAGCGCCCCGTGGTGCAAAGCCTCATGGACCTTTCCATCCACCGCCCGCGCCTGGCCAAGCGGGAGCCCCTGCTGGCGGAGCTTGAACACTTCGTCCGCTGCGTGAAGGAGGGCAAGCCTCCGTTGGTGGGCGGAGAGCACGGCCGGGACGCCCTGGAGCTGGCTCTGGAAATCCGCAAGACCATGAAGCTGCATTCCTTGTGATGGCCGCCCGAAGCCTTTCCGCGCGCGCCGGAAAAGCGGCTTCTCGCGTTTTCGTTTCCGCCGCTCGGTTCGTATGACCCGCGTTCTCTTCATCGCGGGCGACGCCTCCGGCGACATGCACGCCGCCCGGGCGGCGGCCCAGATAAAAGTTCTGGACCCGGAAACCGAGATATTGGCCGTTGGAGGGCCGGCCCTGCGCAGAGCCGCCGACACGTTTCTCCTGGATTTGGTGGACCACAGCGTGGTGGGCTTTTGGGAGCCTCTGAAAAAAATCCCGTGGTTCAGGAAAGTGCTCGGAGAAACCATCGTGCCAGCGCTCCAAAAGCACCGGCCCGATGTGGTGGTGCCCGTGGACTTCTTCGGCTTCAACCGCTTCACGGCCCGGGCGGCCAAGGAGGCGGGCTGCCGCGTCTGTTATTTCATCAGTCCGCAAATTTGGGCGAGCCGGCCGGGCCGCATCGCCGCCCTGAAAAAGGTCGTGGACAAAATGCTGGTGATCTTTCCTTTCGAGCCGGAGCTCTACCGCGAGCGCGGCGTGCCCGCCGTCTTCGTGGGGCACCCCCTTCTGGAGGCGGTCCCGGATGTTCCCGAGGACGCACCGGCCCGCGTCGAGCCCACCATCGGCCTTCTGCCCGGCAGCCGGGCGGGGGAAGTCCGCCGCCACCTGCCGCTCTTCCTGGCCGCCGCGGACCGCCTGGCGGCGCAGATCCCCGGCGCCCGCTTCGTGCTTTTCGCGGCGGCGCCGCTCTCCAACGAATTCTACGACCGGCTCCTGGGCCCGGACCGGCGGCGGCCTTATCTGCTGGAGATCGTCCGCGATGAAGATTACCGCTGGCGCGCCGGGCTGGATATCGCGCTCACGTGCTCGGGCACGGCGTCCCTCGAAAACGCCCTCCTGGGGGTGCCCATGATCGTGGTGTACAAAATGTCGTGGATCACCTACGCCCTGGCGCGGGCCCTCATCCGCGTCAAACACATCTCCATGCCCAACATCCTGGCGGGCGAGGAGCTGGTGCCCGAGCTCGTGCAAGGCCGCGCTTCGCCCGACGCTTTGGCGCAGTCGGCCCTCGAGCTGTGGAGGGACCTGCCGCGGCGCCGCGCCCTGCGCCGCAGCCTCCTCGCCCTCCGCGGCCGGCTGGGCGGCCCGGGCGCCGCGCGCCGCGCCGCCGAGGAAATCCTGGCCCTCACCCGCTCTCCCGCCCATGGCCATCGTTAGGCGCCTCCTCCCGTTCTTCCGCGAGCACAAACCGCGCTTCGGCGCGGCCCTGCTGGCCATGCTGGGCATCGCCCCGCTCTCGGTCTTTTCGCTCTCCCAGCTCAAGGGGTTCATCGACAACGCCCTCACGACGTCGGACCTGACGGTGCTGCGCAACATCGTCCTGGCCATCATCGGGGCCTTCCTCCTCAAGGCCCTGCTCTCGTACGCCCACGACTACCTCACCTCCTACGTCGGACAAGCCGTCGTCCGGGAACTGCGCGACCGCGCCTACGCGCACATCCACGATCTCTCCCTGGATTTCTACTCCGGCAACGATTCCTCCCGCCTCATCGCCCGGCTCACCAACGACGCCCAGCTCGTGCAAAACGCGCTGACCAAGATCCCCATCATGGTGATCCGGGACGGGTTCCAAATTTTGGCCCTGGCGGCGTACCTGCTCTACCTGCACTGGAAATTCTCGCTGATGGCCTTCGTGCTCTTGCCCTTGGCCGGATACTTCATCGCCCGCTTCGGGAAAAGCCTCCGAAAAACTTCCCGGCAGGGACAGGCGAAAATGTCGGACCTCTTCCTTCTCATCCAGGAAACCGTCGCCGGCGCGCCGGTGGTGAAGGCCTTCCAGCGTGAGGACGACGAGCGCGCGCGCTTCCGCCGCGAGAACCTCGCCTTCTTCGGCATCAACATGAAGAACGCCCGCGTGGAATCCCTGTCGCATCCCGTCATGGAATTTCTGGGGGCCCTCGCCCTGGCCTCCCTCCTTTGGTTCGGCGGCAAGGACGTCATCACCGGCGTCTGGACGGCCGGCGCCTTCTTCACCTTCATCACCGTCGCCCTCACCATGTACCAGCCCGTGAAAAACTTCGCGCGCTCCAACGCCACGCTCCAGCAGGCGCTGTCCGGCGCCGAGCGCATTTTCGAAATCATGGACACCCGGCCCAGCATCGTCGAGCGGCCGGGCGCCGCAGCGTTGGGCGATTTCTCCTCGGAGATCCGCTTTGAAAACGTTCATTTCCATTACCGCCCGGACAGGCCCGTTCTGAAGGATGTCAACCTGGCCATCCGCAAGGGAGAGGCGGTGGCCCTGGTGGGGCCCTCCGGCTCCGGCAAGACCACCCTGGCGGCCCTGCTGCTGAGGTTTTACGATCCCGTGCAAGGCCGCATCACCGTGGACGGGCGCGACCTGCGAGACGCCACCCTCCACAGCCTGCGCCGCCAGATCGGCCTGGTGAGCCAGGACACGCTCTTGTTCAACAACTCCGTGCGTTACAACATCGCCTACGGCCGGCCGGACGCTCCCGACGCCGACGTCGTCGCCGCCGCCCGGGCCGCCAACGCCTGGGAGTTCATCGAAAAGCTCCCGCAGGGCCTCGACACGCTCGTCGGCGAGCGAGGCCTTCTCCTTTCCGGAGGGCAGAAACAGCGCCTGGCCATCGCCCGGGCCATCCTCAAAAACCCGCCCATTTTGCTTTTGGACGAGGCCACCAGCGCCCTGGACGCCGCCTCCGAAAAGCTGGTCCAGGAGGCCGTGGAGCGTCTCATGAAGAACCGCACGGTCATCGTCATCGCCCACCGCCTCGCCACCGTCAAGAACGCCGACCGCATCGTCGTTCTGGAGGACGGCCGTATGGCCGAGACCGGCACCCACGGCGAACTGCTGTCTCGAAAAGGGCTTTACTTCAAGCTCTACGAGCTGCAGATATTGGAGGCTTAGCGTGGCCGCAAGCGCGCGACGCCAAGTCCATACCCCGGCGAACAGCCCCATCGGCGCGGTCGAATTCCGTCCGCGGAACGTCGGCCGCGCGCCGCGCCCGCTCCGCCCAACATCGGCTACAGCCTGGGCGCCCCGATGATCCCCGCTCTCGCTTTTTCCTTCGCCGCCGTGCTTTCCACTTTGGCGGGGGGACTCCTTATCCTGCGAAAGAAGGATTGGGCCCAAAAACACCTTTGGCGCTTCCTCGCCTTCGGCAGCGGCACCCTGCTCGGCATCACGTTCCTGCACCTTTTGCCCGAGGCGTGGAAGCTGGACGCGCGCTGGGCCGGCGGCATGGTGGTGACGGCCTTCGTCGCCTTTTTTATTTTGGAGGAATTCGTCGTCGTCCACGCCTGCCGCGAACTGGTGGAGGACTGCCGCGTCCACTCCCTGGGTTACACGGCCCTGGCCGCCCTGGCCCTGCACGGCGCGGCGGACGGCCTGGCCATCGCCTTCTCCTTCCACAGCTCGCGCTCCCTGGGAACTCTGGTGGCCTGGGCCGTGGTGGTCCACAAATTTTCGGACGGGCTCACCCTTTCCAGCCTGTTCCGCGGCACGGGCCACTCGCCCAGGAAAACCCTTCTGCTGACGGCGGCCCTGGCGCTGGCCACTCCGGCCGGCGCCGCCCTTTCCCTGACCAAAGCGGCCTGGATCACCCCGTCGTTTCTGGCCGGCGTGCTGGGACTGGCGGGGGGGGGCTTCCTGTACGTGAGCGCCGCGGACATCCTGCCGCGCCTGCACCGCAGCCGGGATCGTCTTTGCTGGGTCTTCCTGGCCGCCGGAGCCTCCATCGGCGCCCTCTTCGGCCATTGATCCCGTGAGAATCACCGTCAACGGCGAGAGCCGCGAAATCCCCGAAGGCAGCACCCTGCTGGACCTGCTGGAGCGCTCCGGCGTCAACCGCGGCCGCGTGGCTTGCGAAGTGAACGGGGAGCTGGTGAGGCGGGCGGACCACGGAGGCGCCGCCCTCCGGGAGGGGGACAGCGTCGAAATCGTTCAAATGATAGGCGGCGGATAGAATGATAATATCATATGATATATAAAACTATTTGAAATTTTTTATATCATATGATACGCTTTTAGTAGTGAATAATAATTTAAAAAGATATATCTCCGACGGCGACAAGCTTCGTTGGATCCTTCGGGAAACCGGCATGACCCGCGCCCGGCTCGCGCGCGCCCTGGACGTGGGCTACCTGACGCTGTACCGCTGGCTCGACAAGGGCGTCAAGCCCCACCGCGGGAAGTCCCAGGACATCGACGAGCTGTTCAAAGACGCGGTGGACCTGAGACCCGTGGTTTACGGTCTCCGCAAGTCCCTGCCGAACCCTCTTCGCGTCCTTCAAAGCAACCCGGCGATCCGCGAGCAGTTCATCCTCCGAATGACCTTCCATTCCAACGCCATCGAGGGCAACCGCATGACCCTGCAGGAGACCGCCATGGCCATGGAGGGGAAGGTGGTGAGGGGAAAAGAGATGTTCGAGATGATGGAGGCCATCAACCACAAGAACGCCGTCCTCCACATGCTGCAGGCGGTCCGGCCCGGGTTCCTCGTCACGGAGGCCTACATCCTGAAGCTGCACGAGATCATGCTCTACAATTTCAACCGCCATCTGCCGGGAAAATACAGGACCGGCTACGTGAACCTCACCAACACCGAGAAAACGGTGCCCAACGCGCAGTTGGTTCCCGTGAAGATGGGCCGGTTTCTCAGGTCCGTCAACGCCTACGGGAAGGATCCGTTGGGCAAGGCCGCGGCGGACCATTTCGAGTTCGAGTCCATACACCCCTTTTTCGACGGCAACGGCCGCGTCGGTCGCCTCCTGCTGGCCACTCAGCTGCTTTCCCGGGGGCTGGCTCCGGCCATCATCGAGGTGGACGATCAAATGAAGTATTACACGGCCCTCGGCAAGGCCGACAACGGGGACCTGAGAAATTTGACCCAAATGGTTTGCGACGCCGTTCTCAAAGGCTGCGCGTTGATGCAGGAGAAGCCCGAGAAGGCAAAGGCGAAAAGCGATCCGCGGCCCGGGACCGCCATCCTCCTACGCCGCAAGAATTGATATAATCAATCGCTCGACCCCTTCGGCGGGGTAGCTCAGCTGG
>JBQTIM010000227.1:0-2691 GCA_052388135.1 Elusimicrobiota bacterium | reverse complement strand
ACCTATCGAGGCGGGTCGACCCAGTCGCACCCTACGACACCGGAGGAACGAGCCTTCGGTGCTAACGAAGATCTCGGCGTTTTGGTCAGCATCGGCGGTCTTTTTCAGGCGGGGCTTATCGAAGGGGATATTGCGCCCTCGAAAGTGTTGGAGATTTACCAAAATGCCGGGGTGGCCGGTCTTGGCTCATTGTCTATGAAGATAGGCGGCACTTTGTTTGCCAAGATGAAAAAGGCCGAGGCTCATTCGGAGCGCCTAAAAACCGTGCAGCAACATGCGTTTGATAAGTTAAGCGCGGAAAAGCAGAGCGAAATCCAAATGAAGGCGCGAGAGGGACATGGGATGGGTCTGTTTGATCTGGGGTTTAGGCCCAAGCTGATAGTCTCTGCTGTGGCGGCAAATCATTTTCAAAAGGCCGTGGCGGCTGAGGCCAGGAAAATTGAGCGGCAAGCCATGAGGGAAGCGGTGAAGACGGGCGATGCGCAACAGGCTTTGCCGGTGTTGCTGGCACTGTCCTCTCTGACGGGAGCACGACTTGATCAGAGCGCATCAGAGTCCAGTCATCTTTTCGTTCAGAGTTTAGGAGATAGGATCGCTGCTCGGAGTAAAGTTCATATCATTAAAACCTCCGATCCCGATAAATTCAATAGCGTTCTGCGCCGGCTGACGGCCAGTGATTTGGTGAAGCTGGATCTGGCGGGACTCGCCGACAAGGCGACCAAGCGACGGGTTCCCGGCGCCTTGATTTGGAGCCTAAGACTGGCGCCCATGGCGGCCATGTTCGTCATACCCGGCCTCGGCCTGGTGGCCGGAAGCGCCAAGATCGCGCTTCAGGTCGGCGCGTCGTTCCTTTCCGCTCTGGCCCTACCTCAAAACCTGGCGCAGTTCGGGCAGGGCAAGAAGGGCGGCATGGCCGCCCAATTCCTGATATCGGGCGGTCTTCTGGCCGTTCCAGCCTTGCGCGTTTTCGGCATGATGGGCTTGGCCGGAGCGCTCGCGAAGCCTATCAAGACATACTTGCTTGATTCCGAGGCTTTCAACAAGGCGCTCAGTTTTGTGGGAATCCATCCCAATACCGGCAGCCCCTTCGTCTTGATCGCCAAGGCGGCCGCGGATGTCCAAAGCGCGGAGGATAAAATCTTTGAGCAGGCATTGAACGAGCAGTTGAAATCCGTGCCGGAAGAATCCCGCGAGATGATGCGCGAGATGATGGGGAATTATCTGAGGCAACAGACAGCGGCCGAGCAGGGTTTCGTCGTCGGAACGGTGGGGATGGTCAGCGCGGTCCGGGGCGGGCTCGGGAAGGCGGCGGAGGGGATTTCCGATGCGCAAATTCTGGCGGTGGCTGCGGGTCCGGCCTTCAACCAGAGCCAGATGAACGCCATTCAGGGGAATTATCAATATTTGGCCAAAAAAACGGCCGAGGCGGAGCGCAAGGGCGATTCAGCCTTTGGCGCCTACGTGGCCACGCTGACTTTCGAACAACTTAGCAAAGTCGGCGAGGTCAATCTTAGGCAGCTGACGGTGAACTACAACACCTTAAAACTATTGGCCGGCGATACAGGGCGGGATGGCCTGGGGACAGCCATGGCGCCCGCGGCCCTTATGTCCATGACGCGCCAGCAGGTCGAATCGATTTCTCAAAAATACCGCGAACTCGACAGCTTCGCCGCCCAAAACGGTGAAGCGGATTTCATGGAAAGTGTTTCCTTGGCCCGCTTGGCGGACCCGACTTTCAACGCTTCAGAGGCATGGCGGGATCACGTTTTGCAGGGCGCGACGCCGGCTCAGGCGGTGGGAGAGACGCCCTCCTCGGCCCTCGCCGCAACCCCTTCCGGTTACAGCCCCTACGCCCAATCCAATATAGCCATCTTCCAAAGAGCGGTGAGGCTGGTTTTCGGCGTGGCGCCGGATGACTTCGACTGGAGAAGCGTTTCCTCCTTTGATCCGTCGAAGCCCGAGGCTTGGGGCCAAAAAACGGCCGTGGTTGAGGCGAACGGCCGACAGACGAGGCTGGTGTGGGACGGCAAAATGTTGATGGCGGTTTCCGGCGGAAAGACCCGGGTCTATGATCTGCAGGCCGGCCACGAAACCCTTCCTCTGCTCGCCCAACTGGATTTCTCCGCCGACCGCATGGCCGTCAACGAGGATGCCTCCACGGTCACCTTCTACGACGCCGCGGGCAACATCGGCAATTCCTTGAGCGTCATTCGCCGTGATGGCCGCGTCATATCCGTTTCTCGCCGGCAGGGTCTGGAGGAAGAACCCATCCTCCGCGCCCTGGACTTGATGGAACAGGCCCGGCTGGTGGGCGAAACCGTCCACGAAGCCCGCCTCGGCCAACTTCTTGATCAGGCCCGCAGGCAATCCGCCACGGTGGAAGGCCAAACCCTTTCCTTTGATATCCTCCGGAACGCGGTTCTCAGGGAAACGTACGATATGTCTGCGGACAGGGACCCCAATGGCATGATCAGCCGCAACCGGGAGGTCATCCGGCTCGCTTTGGGCGGACAGGCGGCCGCGGGGCTGGACGTTTCCATCCTGCTGGACACAAAATTCATCGATATGCTGAACGGAGCCTTGGCGGAAGACGGCGGTTTTCGAAAGGCGCTGGCGGGCCGCGTCGACGTGACCGATCTGGTGAATGGAGCTTACAATGCCGCGGCGCCCGGGGGAGTCGGGCATCGAAGG
>JBQTIM010000226.1:0-6200 GCA_052388135.1 Elusimicrobiota bacterium | reverse complement strand
AGGAGCCTTCCAAGCTCCGGACGTGGGTTCGATTCCCATCGCCCGCTGATTTTTTGCTTCCGCCGCCGAAAAGGGCGGCCCCATGGAAGCCGCCCGCGCGCGTGCGCGCGGGGACAGCTCCGCGCGGCGGAGCCCGAGGGGGCGTCCGGCTCCGCGACAACCGCCGGCGCGCCGAAAAGGAACCGCCGCCCGCCGATTTTTTTCATTTCATCGATATGGTCATGACATGAAAAAACGAATCCCCAACTCTCTTTACGGCAAGACCCTCGCCGTCCTCCCGCCTCCTTTCGGCCCGGCGGCGCGTTCCCATCCGGTCCCGTTCCATGCCTCCTAAAAAGGCTTCGCGCCGGAAGGGCCGCGCTCCGTCTCCTTCCAGTCTCCCATCCAACGGGCGCGCCCGGTCCCGCCGCCGGAGCGATCCCCTCTACGACCTTTTCATGCAGGCGCCCGTGCCCATATGCGTCTTGCGGGGCCGCGACTTGGTCTTCGACCTGGCCAATCCCTTGTACGCCCAGGTGGCCGGCATGCGGTCGCCGGAAAATCTCGTGGGCAAAAAATTGCTGGAAGCCCTTCCGGAGATTAAGGGCCAGGGTTACGAGGAGATGCTGCGCGAAGTGCTGCGGACCGGCAAATCCGTCACGGGCCGTGAATCCCTGTTGCGGTTCGACCGGCACGGCGACGGCCGGCGTGAGGACACCTACTGGATGTTCACCTTCGCGCCCTTGCGGGGCGGGGACGGCGCGGCCGACCGCGTCATGGTCTGCTGCAGCGAGGTCACGGAGCAAGTGGCCGCCCGCCGCGCCATGGAGGAGGCCCACGCGGCCGTCCGGGAAAGCGAGGAGCGTTACCGCCTGGCGGCCAAGGCGGCCAACGACGTGCTGT
Organism: Elusimicrobiota bacterium; assembly: GCA_052388135.1. Classification (GTDB taxonomy): domain Bacteria; phylum Elusimicrobiota; class Elusimicrobia; order FEN-1173; family FEN-1173; genus JBQTIM01. Next base: position 5,318 of record JBQTIM010000226.1, on the reverse strand, counting down.
GGGACTGGAATGCCGCCACCGGCCAGGTGGCGTGGAACGATTCTTTGCGGACCGTCCTGGGCTACGACCCGGCCTTGGCTGGAGGCGACATCTCCCACGCCGCCGCTTGGTGGGTGGAGCGCATCCATCCGGACGATCGGCCGCGCGTCAAGGACAGCTTCGAAGAGGCGATCGCGGAGGCGGGCCGGGACGGGTGGGAGGAGGAATACCGCTTCCGGCACGCCGACGACTCCTACGTGGTGGTGGCCGACCGCGGCCACATCGCCCGCGACGGCGCGGGTCGGGTCCAGCGCTTCATCGGCTCCATGGCGAACATCACCGAGCGCAAGCGGGCGGAGGAGGCCCTGCGGGAAAGCGAGAAGCGCTACCGCGCCACCTTCGACAACGTGTCCGTGGGCATCGCCCACGTGGGCTTGGACGGCCGTTGGCTGAGGTTCAACGACATGGTCTGCTCCATCACCGGCTATTCCCGGGAGGAGCTGGCCGCGCGGACCTTCAGCGACATCACGCATCCCGACGACCGGCCCGGAGACTGGGAAGGCCCGCGGCGCCTGCTGGCGGGGGAGGCCTCCTCCTATTCCCGGGACAAGCGCTACATCCGCAAGGACGGAAACGCGGTGTGGGTGACCATCACCGTCTCCCTGCTGCGCGACGAGGCGGGCTCTCCGGTGTACTTCATCGGCGTGATGGAGGACATCAGCAAGCGCAAGCGCGCGGAGGAGTTCCTGCGGGAGGCGAACGCCGAGCTCGACCGGCGGGTGCGGGAACGCACCTCCGAGCTGGCCTTGGCCCGCGACCAGGCGCTGGAGGCCGTGCGGGTGAAAGCCCAATTTTTGGCCAACATGAGCCACGAGCTCCGCACGCCTTTGAACGCGCTCCTGGGGATGAGCCGCCTGCTCCTGGAATCCTCCCTCGACGGCCGCCAGCGCGAGCAGGCGGAGATCATCCGAGGCTCGGCGGGCTCCCTGCTGGGCATCATCAACGACATTTTGGATTTTTCGCGCCTGGAGGCCGGCAAGCTCTCCATCGAGGCAGTGGACTTCAACCTCATGGCGCTCCTGGAGGAGACCGCCGACATGTTCCGCCTGCAAGCCCGGGAAAAGGGTTTGGAGCTGACGTGGACGGCGGCCCGCGACCTGCCGGTCGTCCTGCGGGGAGACCACGGGCGCATCCGGCAGATCTTGGTGAATCTGGTGTCCAACGCCATCAAGTTCACCGAGCGCGGCTCCGTGGAGGTGCGGGTCCGCCGCGAGATCGCGGACGGCGGCGCCGAATGGATGCGCGTGGAGGTCCGCGACACCGGCGTGGGGATTTTGCCCGAGAAGCAAAGCGACCTGTTCCAGGCTTTTTTCCAGGCCGACGCCTCCACAACGCGCCGGCACGGCGGCACGGGGCTGGGCTTGGCCATTTCGCGCGAGCTGGCCCGGCTCATGGGTGGCGACATGGGCTTGGAGAGCCGGGTCGGCGCCGGTTCCACATTCTGGTTCCGCCTCCCGCTTCGGAAGGGCGAAAAGGACGCGCCTGTTCGAGCGCCGGCCGACGGCGGAGGCGCCCTTCCCGCCCCGGCGGGCCGGCGGGGTCCCTGGACGGTCTTGGTGGCCGAAGACAATAAGGTGAACCAAAGGGTCATGCTGGCCCAGCTTCAAAAACTGGGCGTGAAGGCCGACGCTGTGGGCAACGGTTTGGAGGCCGTGGAGGCCTCCGCCCGGTTCGACTACGATCTGATTTTCATGGATTGCCAGATGCCGGACATGGACGGTTACGCCGCCACCCGGGAAATCCGCCGCCGGGAAGGGACGGGAAAGCGCACGCCCATCGTGGCCGTCACGGCCCACGCCATGGAAGGCGACCGGGAGAAGGCCTTGGACGCCGGCATGGACGGGGCTATTTGGCCAAGCCGGTGGAGATCGAGGACTTGTCCGCCGCTCTGGCCCGGCACGCCGGCGGCCGGCCCGCCTTGGGCCGCGCCTAATCGTCCGCACGTTCTCCGGCGCGGCGCAAACTGCTAAAATTCCTTCGACGCCGGATATTGCCCCGGCGCAAACCCCTGGAACCCACGCCGCCCATCGAAGACATTTACGCCGCCCAGCGCGACGAGCTGCTGGCGCTGCTCAAATCCCTCCTGCACAGGAACGAGCCTCTGGCCGTGCACGGCCGGCCCCGCCTTTCCCGGGACGGCGTCGCCGCGCTGTTGCAGAAGCTGCGGAACGGCCATCCGTTTTCCGGCCGGGAGCGGGAGGCCCTCGTCGAGGCCGGTTTTTCCGTGGAGAAGCTTTATCCGAAGCTCTGAGCTTATGCCCGCGACGATCCCTTCGGCGCCTTCCAAGGAACGCATCGAATCGGAGCTGGCGGCTTATTTCGGCCGGCGCCATTGCTGTCTCGTCAACCGGGGCACCACGGCGCTGGCGGCGGCCCTGGCCGCCTTGGAGCGCCCCGGCGCCCGGGCGATTTTCCCGGCGGCCATGTGCTCCGTCCCCGTCTTCGCGGCTTTCTTCGCCGGCTGGCGGCCGGCTTTCGCCGACGTGAATCCCCTCGATGGAAACTTCGACTTGGGCGACTTGGAGCGCGCGCTGGCGGAAGGCGGCGCCGGCGCCGTGGTGCCCGTGCACATGTTCGGCCGGCCCGACGATTTGGACGCCCTGAGGATTCTTTGCGACCGGCACGGAGCCGCCCTGGTGGAGGACGTGGCCCTGTCCATGGGGGCCTCTTATAGAGGAAAGAAGGCGGGTTCCTTCGGCGATTTGGCCTGCCTGAGCTTCGTCCGCAAAATGATTCCCTTGGAAATGGGCGGCGCCGTGCTGACCGACGATCCCGCGCTGGACGCCCGGGCGCGCCGTTTCGCGGCGAGCCTGCCGCCCGCGCGGGGCGGCGCCGGCGAAACCGCCGCCGCCATGAAGGCCTTCCACGCCCTCACGGGCTACGCCGCCGCCGGCGCTTGGGCCGCCGCCGCCCTGCTGGAGCCTTTCCGCGAGGAGTTCCGCCGCCTCCTGCCGGCGCGCACGACGGAGGAGGACTGGGCCGGCTCCATCGTCCTCGACGAGCTGGCCGGCCTGGACGCCGCCGTGGCCGCGCGGCGCAAGCGGGCGGAGGTCTACGACACCGTTTTGAGCCACCCGCGCCTGCGGCCTTTCCCGACGGACGGCAGCTGCCTGTTCGCCTACCCCGTGCGGCTCGCTGGCGTTTCGGCCGAGAGGTTTCTGGAATACGCCGCGCGCCGCGGCTGTTCCTTCAAGCGCATCGCCTATCCCGACGTCCACCGCGTTTTCGGCCCGGCCGGCGCCTTCCCCGGGGCGGCCCTGCTGGAACGGGAGCTGGTGGGCTTCCCCGTGGACGACGACCAGCCCGTCTCGTCCTTTTGGGAATACGTGCGGGATTTCCTGGACCTTTTCGAGAGCTATTTGAAAGACGAGAAAACCCTGCCGCCCTTCGACGAGCGGGGAAAACTGGAGCTGAGGATGGGGGGATCATGACGCGCCGGACTGTCCGCAAAAAATGTTTCGCTCTGCTGTCGGCTCTTTGCATCGCCTGGAGCGGCCCGTTCGCCCGGGCCGAGGACGCCGTTTCCGAGGAAGCGGTCGAAGCCGAGGCGGCGGAGACGCCGAGATGGCTGGAAGCCGCGCGGCGCCATTACGACGCGGCGCTCGTGGCCCGCGAGGCGGGCGACGGCCCGAAGGCGGAAAAGCATCTGCGGAAGGCCTTTAAATCGCTGGCCAAAGCGCCCCGCGGGGCGGACTTCTCGGAGGCCTATCCCGAGATGGAGGCCTTGTTCATCCGCTTGCAGGAAAAATTCGCGCCCACCTCCCGGCCCGCGCCGGAGCCCGCGGGCCTGGACGTGTCCGACGAGGAGCTGGAGCGGGCGCCGCTGGTGGGCACGCCGGCCCCGGTGGGGAAGAAGGCCTATTCCATTCCCATCGACCCCCACAACCCGCTGGTTAAGAAATACATCGCCATCTACACGGGCCCCCGCCGGCGCCACATGGAGCACGCCTTGGAGCGGATGGGCCTATACAAATCCACCGTGCTGAAAACGTTGAAGGAAGCCGGCCTGCCGAGGGAACTTCTCTATCTGCCCATCGCCGAAAGCGAGTACGCCAACGCCGCCGTTTCCCGGGCGGGCGCCGTGGGCCTCTGGCAGATCATGCCCGCCACCGGGCGGAACCTCGGGCTCAAGATCAACTTCTGGGTGGATGAGAGGCGCGACCCGCAAAAGGCCACCCGCGCCGCGGCCAAATATTTGAAATATCTCCATCAATGGTTCGACGACTGGCACCTGGCGCTGGCGGCCTACAACCGGGGAGAGTACGGCGTGCAGAGGGACATGAAGGGCTCCCGCTCGCCCGGCTTCGAGCAGCTCTCCCACCGCAAGGCCCTGCCCAACGAAACGGAGCATTACGTCCCCAAGTTCATGGCCTGCGTCCTCATCGCCGACAACCCGGCCAGCTACGGCTTCCAAGCCGTGGAGGCGACCCCGCCCCCCACCGACGAGGTTGTGCTGGGCAAGCCCGTGGACCTGAAGGTGGCCGCCCGCGCCGCCGGCACGACGGAGGAAACGCTCCGGGCCCTGAACCCGACGCTCCAGGCCTGGTGCACGCCCAAGAACGACGCGGATTACGCCTTGAAAATTCCCGCCGGAACCAAGGACTCTTTCCTGGCCGCTCTGGCCCAAATCAAAGACTGGACGCCGGGCCCGGAAACGTTGAAATACAAGGTTCAGCGGGGGGACGTTTTGGGAAAAATCGCCGGCAAGTTCCGCACCACCGCCGCGGCCATCCAGAAGGACAACAACATCAAGGATCCCCGCAAGCTTCGGCCGGGGCAGGTCCTTTCCATCCGGCCGGGAAAGGGTTACCGTTGAACGCTTTTTTCCCGCGCCGGAGCCGCCGCTCCGGGAGCCGATTCGACACGACAAAGCCTTGCGAAACGGAAGGTTATAGGGTAACCTTTCGGAGATGAACAAATCCGACAAACACATCCTCATCGTGGACGACGACGTGAGCATCCTCACGGCCTGCGCCGAGTCCCTCTTGCTGGACGGCTACCAAGTGGACGTGGCCGAAAGCGGCGAAAAAGCGCTGGAGATGGTTCCCCGAAAGAAATACCACCTCATCGTCACCGACCTCATGATGGGGGAAGTGGACGGGATGCAGGTGCTCCGTTACGCCAAGGAAGTTTCCCCGGCCAGCGAGGTCATCGTGCTCACGGCCCACGGCAGCGTCACCTCCGCCGTGGAGGCCATGAAGCTCGGCGCTTACGATTACCTGTCGAAACCCTTCGATCCTTACCGTTTGGACACGGCCGTGAAGCGCGCCCTGGAGCAC
>JBQTIM010000225.1:0-5381 GCA_052388135.1 Elusimicrobiota bacterium | reverse complement strand
AGAAGTGGAGCCGCGTCAGGAATTTTCGGATGCGCTTTTCCATTTGCGTCACGGCGCCCAGGGTGAGGAGCTTGGCCAGGAAAGCGCCCACGGCGCCCACGCGGTGGGAGATGAACATTTGGTTGTCGTTGATGACGACCAGCAGGTCGGTGCCCAGGTGTCCGGCGTTCTGCAGGGCTTCAAACGCCATGCCGCCCGTGAGCGAGCCGTCGTTGACCACGGCGACGACCTTGTGGTCCTCTTTCTTCACGTCGCGGGCCGCCGCGAAGCCGAGGGCGGCGGAAACCGCCGTGGAGGCGTGCCCGGCGCCGAAATGGTCGTGCTCGGATTCCGTCCGCGTGAGGAAGCCGGAGATGCCGCCGTACTGCCGCAGGGTGTGGAAGCGGTCGCGCCGGCCCGTGAGGAGTTTGTGCGGGTAGGCCTGGTGGCCCGTGTCCCAGACGATTTTGTCCTTGGGCGAGTCGTAGCAGTAGTGCAGGGCGATGGCCAGCTCCACCGTGCCCAGGCCGGCGCCCAGATGGCCGCCCACCTGGGACGTGACGTCCAAAATTTTCTGGCGGACTTCGCTGGCCAGGACGGGGAGCAGGTCCTTTTTGATGTTCCGCAAATCCTGCGGTTTATCGATCATATCCAAAACGCCCATGGGATCTCCTAGTTTTTTCGGTTGATGATGTAGTCGGCCAAGTCGCAAAGCACGCTTCCGCGCGGCCCGAAGACCGCGGCGGCGGTCTTGGCCCGGCGGATCTGCTCTTCCGCCAGGGAGCGGGATTTGTCCATTCCGTAGACCGCCGGAAAAGTGAGTTTGTCGTTGTCCCGGTCGGAGCCGCGCTTGCCCAGCAGTTTTTTGTCTCCCACGATGTCGAGAATGTCGTCCGCGATCTGGAACGCCAGACCGATGCTTTCGCCGTAACGGTCCAGCGCGCTCAACTGCGGCGGCGAACCGCCCGCCAAAACGCCGCCCGCCCGCAGGCTGGCGCGGATGAGGGCGCCGGTCTTGCGGCTGTGGATGTAGTCCAGCGTTTCGCGGCGGGAGCCGGGCCCGCGGCCGTTTTTTCCCGCCATTTCCAAATCCACGGTTTGTCCGCCGATCATGCCGGTGGAGCCGGCGGCGTCCGCCACGATGGTCATGGCGCGGACCACGGCCTCGGGTTTCACCCCCGGCATGCGGGCGTTCTGGGCCATGACCTGAAAACCCTGCGTCAGAAGGGCGTCCCCGGCCAGGATGGCCACGCCTTCCCCGAACTTCTTGTGGCACGTCGGCCGGCCGCGGCGGAAATCATCGTCGTCCATGGCGGGCAGGTCGTCGTGGATCAAGGAATAGGTGTGGATCATTTCCAGGGCGCAGGCCGTGGGCAGGACCCGGCGCCAGGAACCGCCGCAAAGCTCCGCGCCGGCGAGGCACAAAATCGGCCGCAGGCGTTTCCCCCCCGCGAAGACGGAGTAGCGCATGGCTTCGTGGATGCGCGGCGGCCGGGCGCCGGCTTTCAAGAGGAAGCGGTCCAAAGCCGCGTCCACGCGGGCGCGCTGTTTTTTCAAATAGGCCGCGAGGCGGTCCGACACGGGTCAGAGCTCTCGTCCGCCGTGAGCCGCCGCGGCTTCCGCCTTCAAAGTTTCAAAGACCCGCCGGATGCTTCGCGCTTTCCCCGTCTTCTCGTCCAAATCCAAAAGACAGGCGCAAAACTGGGCGTCGCCCTCGGCCACCTCGATGCGCACGGGAACGCCCGTCAGGAACCGGCGCATGGACGCGTCGCGCTTGCCGCCGATGATGCCGTCGCGGGGGCCGGTCATGCCCGTGTCCCCCAGGTAGGCCGTGCCGCCCGGCAGGATGCGTTCGTCGGCCGTCTGCACGTGGGTGTGGCTCCCCACCACGGCGGCCACGCGGCCGTCCAAGTGCCAGCCCATGGCCTGCTTTTCGCTGGTGGCCTCGGCGTGCATGTCCACCAAAATCACGTCCGCTTTCAGGTCCTTCAAAATCTCATCGGCTTTTCGGAACGGACAGTCTATGTTGGCCATGTGGTGCCGCCCCATGAGCTGGAGCACGCCCAGCGCGACGTCCCGGACGTGGTAAACGGCGTGGCCCCGTCCCGACAGCATGGGCGGGTAATTCGCCGGCCGCAGGACGCGGTCCTCGGCCAGGAGCGGCTCGATCTCGGGCCGGTCCCAGGTGTGGTTCCCCATGGTGACGGCGTTGACCCCGGCCTGGAAGAGCTCCTGAGCCACGCTGGGCGTGAGGCCCCGCCCGCCGGCCGCGTTCTCCGCGTTGGCCACCACGAATTCCACGCCTTCTTCGTTTTTCAACCGGGGTACGAAGTGACGAACGGCCTCCCGCCCCGGCCGTCCCATGATGTCGCCGATAAATAGAATTTTCATTCGATATTTCCGTGGAATTATATCAAATTCGGCGCGCGTCTCCGTCCGGCCTGGAAAGAAAAAACCCCGCCGGCGAAGGCGGGGTTTTTTGCTTGAATCGGTGGAAAACTCCTTTAGGCCTGGATGAGCACGTAAAGGTCCGCTTCTATGGATTTTCGTATATCCATAGGGACGACCTTGCCCAGGGCGTTGACGATGAAGAGGCGGACGTGCTCCCGCACGGCCTCCAGGTTCAGGTCGTCATAGCTGGCCGTTATGACGGAAAGGGAGATGCTGTCAAACCAAGCCTCTCCGCCCAAAAGGCTGGCCAAGACTCCCACATCGGCCCGGCCGTCTTCGCCGACCAAACCTGCGTGTTCCCGGGGCGTAAAGAATCGGATGTTTCCGGCCAATTCGAGAAGGGATTCATCGGTGAGCCCGAGTTGGCTCTTCAAATATACCGCAAACTGTGTGGGGCCGATATTGGGGTACGCCGAAAAAACCACAAGATTTCCCGCGGCCGCCCATTTTTCTTGATCGGATAATGTGGCATCACTATGGATCGCTTTAACAGCCTCCGCCAGCCTGTCCACTGTGCCTTGGTGGGTGGGCGGGACTGTCAGGTGGGCCAACGTCTCCCGCTGTAGGGGCACATAAAAGCTGCGAACGGTCGTCTTGTTTTCCGGATCGGCGGAGGGCGGTTGGCCGATGGAATTCCGTTTTAAGGCGGCCTGCTGGACGGTACGTTCCAGGTTATAGATGTGGGCCAAACGGGCCAAGAACTCGACGTCGTCGGACATGCCGAGGTCCGAAGACAGCGAAACGATGACGGCCAGGGCTTCCTGGATGATTTCAGGAGATCCTTCCATGGTCTCGTTATTTCTGTTCACCCACCCGGCGTGGGAGCGCGCGGCTTCGGCCGCGGCGGCTTCCAGAACAGATTCCTTGCGGCCTGCGTTTTCGGGTTCGTTCAGCCACTTCGCCATGGTCACCTGGGCGCGCGGAGGCTGGTGCCAGAGAAGACGGCCAATTTCCCGGTCCGTCATCCTCGCGAGTCGGTTCCGCATTGCCTCGGCGGAAGACGCCCGCGATCCTTCTTCCGGCGTTTCGGATAAACCTTGCGCCCCATCCGCCCAGAGGGCCGGGAAAAGAGCGGCTTGTTCCCTGTCCGTCGGAGTGACTGTGGCGTGCGGAAATTGCAAATGGTTTTGGACCGGCGGCACCAGATGGTTGTAGCCCTGCAACGATCGTCCGGGATGGACGATGGGGGCCGGTTGCGCGGCCGCGGCGATGACCGCGCCGCCGACGGCCGTGCCGTCTTTCGTGCGGCTTATCCGAATTCGGGCGGCGGACTCGTTCCCGATGAGCTCGGCCATGGCTCTCCTGATCATATTTTCATAGCCGGGGTAAAGGAACAAGCTGCCGTCGGCGGCCACAAGATGAGAGTCCTGAATATCTTCGCGGCCTTCGATTTGGCGGAAAGTCGCCACCAGGCTGGCGGCCACCAAGCGCGCGGAACGTTCAACCGCTTGGCGGGCGATGCTTTCCAAGAGGAGTTTTTCTCTTGGCGAGGCGTAGGTTCTGACGCCCAGTTCGGCCAGTAATTCATCGGTTTGGCTGGAGGCCAGCCTCGACAGAAATTCCAACGGGAATCCGTAGGGCTTTCCGGCGGTCCGGCGCCAACGGCGGCTTCGGTTCCAATGGAACTCACCGGTTTCGAGATGGCGATCCTGGATGGCCAGGCGGACGAGTTCGCCGAGGTATTTGCCCGAGACCATTTTCTCGAAGAGATGCTCGCCGGGGTTTTCGGATTGTTCGTCCAGGCGCCGGTCGAGGTCTGTTCTGTATTCTTCGAGCGGGACATAGGCGCCGGATTCAAAATTCCTCAGGCCATCGGGTCCCAGGTCCGCGGCTTCGTTGTAGCCGTTGGCCACGATGAGGCCGATATCCGCCGGGACGCCGCGCCCTTGGCCCAGCTCCTGATAGGTGACCACGGCTTGCACCCCTACCGTATCGTTGGCCACGGCCGCGACCCCCACGTTGGAGACACCGCGGAGTTTTAAAGCCTCCCCCAAGAGATCCACTATGTTCCGGCCGACGACGTCCCGGAAGGCCGTGAACCCCTTGACGCCCACGGCGTCTTCCCGGATCGTGGCGGTGCGGATGTCTGTCAGGTCTGCGGGGTAGGAGAAAATAAATCCCACGGCGTACGTTTCGTCCGCTCTCCCGGTCCGGGCCCGGTCCTGTTCAACCAGGGCTTGGATTTGTCCGGCAATGCGGTCGAAGAGGGCTTGGTCCCTGTTTTCGCCTTTCGCGTAGGCGATTTCTTTCTTCGTGAATTTATATTCCGAGGAGGCGATTTTTGTGTGGCCGCCTTGCCCGTCCAGTTCCACGAGGTGGACCCTGAGGTTGGTTCCGCCGAAGTCCACTGTGATGAATTTCCCTTGTTCCCTTCCGTTGGGCTGGACGGCGTATGTGTTCAAAAGCGCCAAGGAACTGTCCTCGCCGTTTAATCGGGCTTTAATTTTAGATTGAAAATCCCTCGCTGTTTGTTCCAGAGCTTCTTTGTCCGTGGCGAAAAGGAAGGCATTTCCCCGTTGCGAAGTGGAAGGATTGGATAGGCGCTCCGCGATCGTCCGGATCAAGGCGAAGGGAAACAGGAGAGCGTCCAGGAACATGTTGGCGATGAGCTCGGTGACGCCGTGGTTGAAGAATGCGTCGGCGGCCCTCCAGATGCGGTTGGATGGGGCGGCGGCGCGTTTTTTCGCGACGGCCGCGAAAACAAGTCGGCCGGTCAGGTGGTCCACCAGCCAGTGGCTCCATTCCTGGCTGCGGGCGAATGTTTTTAGGAAAAAGAAATTCGTGTAATAGTAAATACGGCCCGTGGCCGCGTCGTAGTGGCCCAGAGGAGTGTCTATTTCCGAGATGACGATATGGATCACTCGATAAGCGGCGAAAGCGGTCATCCCGATCAATAAGCCGGACATGAGCCCTTGTGTGTGCGGCACATATCCCAAGTTGCCGAGCCAGGC
>JBQTIM010000224.1:0-26679 GCA_052388135.1 Elusimicrobiota bacterium | reverse complement strand
CTACTCGGCCAACGGGGACCACGTGCTGACGACGGACCGGCGCTACGGGCTGTCGGGCTCGGACGACGGGACCAACGACAGCCAGTATCAGACGGCGAGCTACAGCTCGGCCAGCGAGAACCTGAGCGACAACGATCAGCGGCACATGTGGGTCAGGCTGGACATGCCGCCGACCACGACGGTGACCACGGCTCAGACGCTGAACCTGATCCTCACCGCCAACGCGAGCAACTGATGGGAGGGATGATGAGCAAAAGACATGACGCAACGGGCGGAGGCTGATCGGTGCGCGCGTTGAGAGCCGTTTTCACCGGCATCTTGGCCGCGTCTCTGGCGGCCCCGCCCGGGCGAGCCGACGTGGGTTTGGGGACCCAGTTCACGGACGCGGTCATCGAAAACCTGGAGCCCGGGGGGACCTACAACCTCCGCGAGCTGCGGGGAGTGCCTTACTCCGTGACCAACATCGGCGACGCCGAGGTGGAGGTGGAAATCGAGGTGGAGCCTCCCCCGACGAAGCTTCTTCAAGAGAACTACGAGCCCATCCCGGACCCCAGTTGGATACGCCTCTTGCCGGCGAAGCATCGCATCCCGGCCAAGGGCATGGCGTTCAGCGACATCGTCATCGCTGTTCCGGCCGATCCCGCGCTGGTGGGACGGCATTTCCAAGCCAACATCTGGGTCCACACCGTGGGCACGGGCCTCTTGGGCACGGGATTGCGGAGCCGCGTGCGCTTTTCCGTGGGGCCGGGCCCCGAAAGCCTGGCCAAGGAAAAAGCGCGGAAGGCCATGGTGGACCTGAACTTCGAGGTCTGGCCGTCGGTCCTCTACGTGACGGACGTCCCGCCGGGCAAACGCTACGACGCCGGCAAGAAGCAGGGAAAGTCCGTGACCGTCACGAACCGGTCCAACAAGCCGCTGGAGCTGGTCCTCAAGGTGGAGAAGTGGAATCCCCACCAGCAGCCGCTTCCGGAAGGGCATGAGTCGGGGGATCCGGCCTGGGTTCAGATCAAGCCCGTGAAGCTGAAGATCAAGCCCTTCACGGTGCAGGAAGTGAAAGTGACGCTGGACGTGCCGCCGGAGCAGGCGGGGAAGAAGCTGGCCTATTTCTTGCAGGCCGCCCTGCCCATCGGAACGGTGGTCAGCGCATCGAACAGGATTCAGGTGACGGTGCAGGGAGAGAATCCGTGAGATTGTCTTCCGGCCGTAAATCAAAGGAGACGCTTACCGGGTAAAGGATGATGAAACGGTCGGCCGCTTTCAACAAGCGGACTTTGAGGCTTCTCGCCTGGCTGGCGGGTTTCGGGGGCGTTTTGTCCCTGGACCCGGCCTTGCCGCACGTACGGGCCGCCCAAAGCGACCAGATGACCATCCGCATCAACATCAACGACAGCCTGCCTCCCGCGGCCGTTTCAGACTTGGCGGCCGCCGCCGGCGGTGAAGGCCAGGTGAACCTGACCTGGACGGCGCCCAACGAGGACGGCACGGCCCTCCCCGGCGGGCCCGTGGCCGCCTACACCGTGCGCATGGCCACGTTCTCCGCGCAGTCCGTCGGAAGCACGGTGACGTGGTGGAACAACGCCATAGACCCCGCCGAGCCCGAGCCGGCCCCGCTGAACCCCGGCCAGGCGCAATCCATGCTCCTCGCCAACCTTGAGCCCGGAGCCACTTACTGGTTCGCCATCACAAGCGTGGACGACGCGGGGCTTTCCTCGCCCATGGACGACCGCACCGTCGGCTTGGTGAATCAAGCCGTCGTCGTTGTGGCGGACTTGGTTCCGCCCGCGCCCGCGGGCTTGACGGCCACGGCCGGCAACCGGCAGGTGAGCCTGTCGTGGAACGCCGTGTCGGCGCCGGACCTGGACTTCTACCGCATTTACGTCGATTCCACGACCCCCTACGATTTCGCGGACGCCTTCACCATCGTCGTGGATTCCCCGACGGTGAACCACGTCCACGCGGGCTTGGACGTGGGCGTCCGCTACGATTACCGGGTCACGGCGGTGGACAAGGGGGCGCCGAACCACCGCGGCGTCGCTCTGGAAAGCGCGCCTTCCGCCACGGCCTCGGCCACGCCCACCGGCGACGTTTCGGCGCCCCGCGCTCCCCACGGTTTCTGGGCCGAGTGGCTCAGCGTCGGGTCTCCCAGCCAGATGCGCATGCACTGGCGGCCGGTGACCAAGAACGAGGACGGCACCGACTTCACCGACCCGGCGCCCGAGCGCTATCGAATTTACAGGTCCCAGAGCCTCTTCGCCGCGGCCGGGGACCCGGCGTCCACGGTCTTCTCCACGGACACCGTGCGGCTGGATTGCGTCCTGAATCCGGCCGACACCTTCTATTACCGCGTCGCCGCCGTGGACGCGGGAGGCAACGAATCGGCGGATCCCAAAGTGGTGGTGGAGGCCAGCGGCGACGGCGCCGTGCTCAACGTCCACGCCCTGGCCGACGACGACCGCAGCCGCTTGGTGATGCCCGCCTCCACCCTGGCGCATTCCCTCCTGGCCGAGCTGAACGGCCTGGGCGACGACATCTTGATCCGCGGCGTGCGGGTGACGGCCGAGGAAAAGGGCCGCGTGGTGCGGAGCGTGCGTTTCGAGGCCTACCGGGCGAGCACGGGCGAGGTCGTGAAAGGTTTCATGTTCAAGCCGCCCGAGGCGCGGGTGGTGATCCGTTACGAGGTGCAGAACGGCCAGGTGGTGCAGGGCGCGCCCGGCGGAGCGGCGGTGGTGCCGGCGGACCGGGCCCGAGGGGAGCTGGCGCTCTTCTGGCACAACGGCGTCCAGTGGGTGAAGCTGGGCGGCGCGGTGGAGACGGGCGCCCAGGAGGTGGAGCTGCGCAGCGGACGGCTCGGCGGCTATCAAATCCGCCACGCCCTGCGCGTGGGACCGGCGTCCCTGGTGGCCGTGTATCCGCGGATTTTCTCGCCCAACGGCGACGGATGGAACGACAAGGTGATCATGCAATTCGACAACCCGGAACAGGTCTCCCTGAAAGGCGAAATCTTTGACCTTTCGGGCGCCAAGGTGGCGGACATGACCGCCGGCCCGTCGGCGGATTCTCTGGCTTGGGACGGCAAGCAGGGCGGCCGCGTGGTGCCGGGCGGCGTCTACATTTATCAGGTGGAAGTGGCCGGCGAGTCCGTCACGGGAACCATCGTGGTGGCCAGATGAGGCGCGACAGGGGGGTCCGGCGGGTTATGATTCGACGCGAATTCGGGACTAAAAAAACCATTGCCTTTTCGGCTTTAAGGGGTTACGAAGAGGGTATGAGCCGCGCTTTTGCCTTGTCTTTTCTGGCCGTTTCCTTGGCCTTCTCCGGCTCGCGCTTGGATGCTCGCGAGGCGGCCTCCGTCCGGAAGGGCGGGGCCGTCTCCGTCGGCTCGGTGAGGCTGACATCGGTCCAGCCGCGCGTGTTCACGCCCAACGGCGACGGGCGCAACGACAAGGTGATCTTCCAATTCGACAACCCGGCCCTCCTGCCCATCCGCGGCGAGGTTTACGACTTGGCGGGCGCCAAGGTGGCCGACTTGACCCCATGGCCGGCCTCGCCCGACGACGCCCTGACCTGGGACGGCCGCGGCGGCGGCCGCGACGTGCCCGGCGGCGTTTACATTTTTCAGGTGGAAGCCGACGGCGAGGCCGCCGGCGGCACCGTGGTGGTGGCGCGATGAACTTCACGGTCAAAAGTCCGAGAGCCAAGAGCGTGGAGCGAGCCCGGGCCGAGGGGCTCCGCCGATCCTTTGCCCTTCGCCCATGGTCCCTGGCCGGTTTCGGCCGCTGCCTGCTGTTGGCCCTTTGCCCTTTGCTTTTCGCCGACGTCGCCCGCGCTTCTTTCGAAGAACTGCCCGTGGGCGCCCGCGCGGCCGGCTTGAGCGAGACCTATGCCGCCGTGGCCGACGACGTGCTGTCGGTCCACTACAACCCCGCCGGGTTGGCGCTCGTGCGGCGGCCCGAAGCGGGCACTTTTTACAGCCGCCTTTTTCTCGGTTTGGACGACAAATCGCGCCTCAGCCGTTCCTTCGTGGGCTACGCCCATCCCCTGCCGGAAAAGAAAGGCGTGCTGGGCGCCGGCTATGTGGGACTCAACCTCGCGGGCCTCTACCGGGAGGACACCCTGGGCCTTTCCTACGGCCGGACGTTTAAAAAAGACTGGAACCTGGGCGGCACAGTAAAACTTTTGCGGCGGAGCTTCGGCTCCGACCTCTACACGGAGAACGCCATCGACGCCGAATCCGGCGCGGTGCTGGGCGGCCGGGACCCGGTGTTCAAGGGCGGCCGCGACAAGACCGCCCCGGCGCTGGACCTGGGCGCCCAGTGGCGCTTCACGCGCAAGTACAATTTGGGCCTGGCCCTCCGCAACGTGAACCAGCCGGACCTTTCCCTGGGCTCCGGCACGGCCGACCGCGCGCCCTCGACGTACGCTTTGGGCCTCGCCCGCCGCACCCGCTATTCCTTGATTTCCGTCGAAGCCGCGCGCCTGGGCCGGTTCAACCGCGTCAGCGCCGGCGGCGAGGGCTGGTCGGAAGCGGGCTTCGGCTTCCGCGGCGGGCTCGGCCTGGGAAGCCGCGATTACGCCAACGCCTCGGCGGGGATCTCCTACCGCATGGACGGTTTCCAGTTCGATTACGGGCTCGGCTACCCGCTCAAGAGCGCCGACACCGCCGGCACCCACATGCTCTCCATGACGTTCCGCTTCGGCCGTCCGCCGCCGGACCCGTTGGAAGTCTTGTTGGAGACCCAGGCGCGGGAGCTCATGGAAACCAAGCGCAAGCTCATGGAGCTGATGCGCCGCACCGCCGCCGCCCCGCGGCCGGTGGTGACGGCCCCGCCGCCGCCCAAAATCGAACCGCCGCCCGCGCCCAAGGCGCGGCCCAAGGCGCCGCCTCCTTTGGAGCAGTACCGCAAGGATGTCCTCTTCTATGAAGAGCGCGTGAAAGCCGGCGCCTCCGTCCAGGAGCGCA
This sequence comes from Elusimicrobiota bacterium, assembly GCA_052388135.1. Taxonomy (GTDB): domain Bacteria; phylum Elusimicrobiota; class Elusimicrobia; order FEN-1173; family FEN-1173; genus JBQTIM01. The sequence goes on along the minus strand of JBQTIM010000224.1, from coordinate 21,719 downwards.
TCTCCATCCTGGAAAGGCTCCTGCGCAAATACGACAAGCGCGGCATCGACCTGGCGCCGTTGAGAAAAGAGCTGGACAGCCTGCGATCCTCGGCCGGAGAGGCCGTGCGGCGCTACCAGCTGGCCGTGGCGTATTACCGCAAGATCGTGGAGCAGGGCGTCAGCACGCAGGAGCGCATCGGCCTGCTGGATCGCGTCATCAAAAAATACAAACCCCTCGCCGTGGACACCGCCGAGCTGGAGCAGGAGCTCGAGACCCTCCGGGCCGGCGTGAAGCCGGGACGATGAACATTCTGCGGCGCGTCGGCTCGGGTACGTTCCTGGCGACCGTCCTGCTGGGCCTGAGCTCCCTGGTGGCCTGGGGCGGCTCGCGGCTCATGGCCTCCTATTCGGCCTCCCTGGAAGGCGTGGAGCACGCGGCCCGCATCCGCGGCCTGCAGAGCGCTTTCATCCGCCAAAAGCTCAGCTTCGACGCCTACCTGCTGGCCGGCGACCCCGCGGACATGGAGCGGTTTGAAAAAAAGGCCATGGAAGTTCAAAACCGCCTGGAAGCCCTGGGCCGCGAGGGCCGCGGCCACGAGCTCATGCGGCATTACGCGGACTTCCTGAGGGAGAGCCGCGGCATCGGGCGCCTCTACGAAACGGACGAAGCCGAGGCTTTCCGCAAGTCCATGGAGCTCCTCCTGCCTTTGGTGGACCGGTTCTTCGGCGCCGTGGACGAGGCCGAGGCCAAAACGCTCAAAGACGTCCAGGACGCCCATCAGCAGATGAAGCTCATGATGGAGCTGGGCGGCCAGGCGTTGCTGTGCCTGGGATTTTTCGCGGCCATCACCGGCCTTTGGTTCCTGAGGAGTTTGGCCCCGCGCCGGGCCGCCGCGGATTCCAAACCGGCACCCGCGCCGGAAGCTAAGAAGGCGGCGGAGCCGGCGAAGGCGGCCGCCAAGCCGGCGGCTCCGCCCCCGGCGGTTTCCAAGGCCGCCGCCGCGCCGAAACCCGGGGCTGTTTCACCGGTCACCCCCATCTCCGCCGCGCCGGCGGCGGGCAAAGCCGAGCCGGCCAAAACTTTGAGCGGCGCCTCCGCGAAGCCCGAGCCGCCCAAACCGGGGACGCCGCCTTCGCCTCCCCCCGCCCCGTCAAAACCGGGGGCGCCGCCTTCGCCTCTCTCTGCTCCGTCAAAACCGGGGGCGCCGTCTTCGCCTCCGCCTGCCCCGTCGAAGCCGGGCGTGCCGCTCTCCAAGCCCGAAGAAAAACCGGCCGGCGCTTCCGCGCCTTCGCAGCCCGGCGCGCCTCAAAAGGAAGGTCCGGCGAAAGTTCCGGTCTCTCCGGCGGGAGCGCCTTCCCAGCCGGGAGCGCCCGTGAAAGCCGTCGAACCGGGAAAAACGGCCGACGGTGTTCGCCCGTCCGCCAAGCCGGAGGAAACGCCGAAGCCCGCGTCCGGCCCGGCGCCGGCCGCTCCCGCCGGCCCGTCCAAGCCCTCGGAACCCGCTAAGCCTTCGGCGCCGTCGCCGTTCCTTAAGCCCGCGGAAACGTCCAAGCCGCCCTCGTCTCCCGCTCCGACGCCCGCCGCGCCGGGAGGCCCGGCCCGACCGCTTTTCAATGAACCGTTGCCCTCTTCCCCGTCCGCTCCCGCCGGCCCGTCGAAATCCACCGAGCCTGCGAAACCCTCGGCTCCGCCGTCCGCGCCGACTCCGAGTCCCTCCGCGCCCGTTCCGGCGGGCCCGGCCCCGGCGACGGTCCCGCCCAAGACGCTCGAGCCCGCCCTGGCTTCCGCTTCCGCGGCGCCCGCCGCGCCCCTGAAGGCCGGCATTCGCGAGATAAAACCTTTTGTCCTGGCGGGGGCCGCACGGCCGCCCGCTCCTTCCGGCCCTTTGCCGGACGGGCCACCTCCGCCTGCGGGAGAAAAACCAAGGAACGTCGAGTTCCCTGATCTGAAAATATAGAACTCATCTCTCAAATCACTTCCGGCTGCACCTCATGTCGGCCCGAGCCTTGGCGTCCTCGGCCCGCCTGCCGCCGACGAGCATGCCCGCCCCGGCCCGCGGTCGCTTCCGCTCGAGATCTGAAATTTCCCCGAATTAATCGCGGGATGAGTTCCGGCCTCTGCTTTACATCCGCGCCGTTTTGATGTACCATCGCCTTCTCCCGCCCGTCGTCCGCTGTCCCACGGGTCCTCGAATCTCAGACGGAATTTTGAAAAACCAGAAGGAGCGCATCCATGTATAAAGGTTCTCCCGTCCCGCACGGTGGCAAACTCGTCGAACGTCTCCTGCCCGAGGCTCGCCGCGCCCAGGAAAAAGCCCGGGCCGCCAAGCTGCCGGGCCTCACGCTGTCCGCCCGCCGCCAGGCCGATATCGAAATGCTGGGCATCGGCGCCTATTCGCCGCTGTCCGGTTTCCTCGGCTCCGAGGACCACCGCTCCGTCGTGGAGAAAGGCCGCCTGGCGTCCGGCGCCCTCTGGACCATCCCCATCACGCTCGACGCGCCGGCCGCCGAAGCCGACAAGCTGAAGGAAGGGCAGGAGGTCGCGCTTTTGGACGAAAACGGCTCGCCCCTGGCCATCCTGCGGCTGAAGGAAAAGTTCATCGCCGACCGAAAGAAAGAAGCCCAGGCCGTCTACGGCACCACCGAGGAAGCCCACCCCGGCGTGGCCGCCCTCTACGCCCAGGAGCAGGTTTTCCTGGCCGGCGACGTGGACGTGCTGGAGCTCCCCAAGCACGACGACTTTCCGTCCCACCGGCTCACGCCGGCGCAGACGCGGCAGGCCTTCGCCGAGCGCGGCTGGCGCACCGTCGTGGGTTTCCAAACCCGCAACCCCGTGCACCGCGCCCACGAGTATCTCCTCAAGTGCGCTCTGGAATCCTGCGACGGACTGCTCCTCCACCCGCTGGTGGGCGCCACCAAAGGCGACGACATCCCCGCCGACGTGCGCATGAAATGCTACGAGGTCCTGCTGAAGAACTACTTCTCGCCCGCCCGCGTCCTGCTGTCCGTCAATCCGGCGAACATGTACTACGCCGGGCCCCGGGAAGCCATCTTCCACGCCCTCATCCGCAAAAACTTCGGCTGCACCCACTTCATCGTCGGCCGCGACCACGCCGGCGTCGGAACCTATTACGGCACCTACGACGCCCAAAAGAAGTTCCTGGAATACACCTTCGACGAGCTGGGCATCATTCCATTGTTCTTCGAGAACAGCTTCTGGTGCAAAACCTGCGGCGGCATGGCGTCCGACAAAACCTGCCCCCATCCCGCCGAAGCCCGCTTCTCCCTCTCGGGCACCAAGGTGCGCGACATGCTCCGCGCCGGCCAGCGCCCCCCGGCGGAATTTTCCCGGCCCGAGGTGGCGGACGTCCTCATCGAGTCCATGGCCGGAAAGGCCGCGGTTTAAACCCACTTCCCACGCCGGCCGGTCCGTTGTCGGGCGAATCTTGACTGAAGAAGTCATGTTTCGTAAAATTCATCCATGTTGACGCAAACCACGCCCCAGCTGGGACAAAGCCTTCTGGACCGCATCGGCAACACGCCCCTTCTGCGCCTGGACCGCTTTAACCATTGGGTGGGGGAAAAAGTCCGCATCTACGCCAAGGCCGAGTTCGCCAATCCCGGCGGCTCCGTCAAAGACCGGCCCGCCAAGAATATGCTTCTGGAGGCCGTCAAAGACGGCCGGCTCACCAAAGAAAAGATCATCCTCGACTCAACGTCCGGCAACACCGGCATCGCCTACGCCATGCTGGGTACGGCCCTGGGCTACCGCGTCCAGTTGGTCATGCCGGACACCGCCTCCGAGAAGAAGCGCATCATCGAAAGCTTCGGCGCCCGCATCGTCCTCACCGATCCCATGGAGGGCTCCGACGGCGCGCAACTGGAGGCCCAGCGCATTTACGAAGCCGACCCGCGGAAATATTTCATGCCGGACCAATACAACAACGCCGACAACTGGAAGGCCCATTACCGGACCACCGCCGAGGAAATCTGGAAGCAGACCGACGGGAAGGTCACCCATTTTTTGGCCGGACTCGGCACCGGCGGCACTCTCACCGGCACGGGCCGGCGCTTGAAGGAGCTCAACCCCGCCATCCAGATTATCGCCGTGGAGCCCGCCACGGCCCTGCACGGACTGGAGGGCTTAAAGCACATGGAGTCCTCCATCGTCCCGGGCATTTACGACGCCAAGGTCCACGACCGCAAGATTTCAGTCTACACGGAGGACGCCTACGAAATGTGCTGCCGCCTGGCGCGGGAGGAGGGCCTGCTGACGGGCTTCTCCAGCGGCGCCGCGCTCCACGCCGCTTTCGAAGCCGCCCTGGGCATCCAGGAGGGGCTGGTCGTCACCGTGTTCCCCGACGCCGGAGAGCGCTATCTCCGCACGCGTTTTTGGGAGGAAGTTCTGGATTATTTCCACCAATATTGGAAGGAACATGAGAAATAGAGTCGCGGGCCTTCCCGGCCCGCACCCGGCCCCATTTTCTTTTGCTTGTCCAAAAGAAAACGGGGGAAAAGAAAAGGACACCCCCGGGGGCCTCCGCACGCCCCTTTTGCGGCGGCCCGACATTCGGGCCCCTCAGCAGCCCATCGGGGCCCTCAGGTCGGGCCTTCCTCTCCGCAAAAGGGGCGCGCTCGAAACGCCGCAGGGGGCCCCGAGGATCAACAGAGCCCTTTTTCCATGGCTTTGACATGGCCGCAAGCGGTCTTGGATCAAATCATACTTTGGTCCGAGCGGTGTTATCCGTACGAGGGGTGCGGGATTTTGCTGGGGCGGTTTGAAGGGGAAACTAAAAAAGTGGCGCGGTTCGCCGCCTTGCCCAATCGTCTGCGGGAGCGCGACAAGAGCGTTTCGGGAGCGGCCTTGGAGTCGGCGGCCGCCGCTCTCGGCGGCCGGATGGAGCGCGGTGGAAACTTCGAGTTCGTCATGGACCCGGCGGAGTTCAACGCCGCCGCCCTGGCGGCCGAGAAGGACGGGCTCGACGTGGTGGGCATCCTGCACACCCACCCCGATCACCCCGCCCGGCCCAGCGCCGTGGACGCCGCCCAGCCGCTCCTGGCCGGCTGGTCCAACGTCATCGTCAAGGTGGACCAAGGCCGCTTCGTGGAGGCCCGCTCCTGGGTCCGGGACGAGGAAACCCGGCCCTTTGAAGAGGAGCCCGTTTCCATCGCCGGGGTCGCCGATGGAACTTCGGGGCCCCCGGCCCGTTAAATTTATTATATTATAGGCGCTCATCCTCAAAACGCCGATCCGGCGACAACCGGCCTCCGGAGCTTTCCGCCGGGGCGGCCGGGTTGAGCGCTTTTCGTCCACCAAAGTCAAAGGAGCCCGTGATGCCGTCGCAGACGCAGGAAAAGAACGCCGCGCAAATAGCAGAGGTGGAGCAGAACGAAATCCGTATGTTCCGGGACAACATCCGCGCCCTCAAAGAAGGGCGCATGGACCCCGACGATTTTAAAAAGTTCCGCCTGAACAACGGCATCTACGGCATCCGCGGCCACATGGACAAGCAGATGGTCCGCATCAAAATTTCCTACGGCAAGATGACCCCCGAGCAGCTGGAGGGCTTGGCCGACATCACGGAGAAATACGCCCCCATGAAGCTGGGGCATTTCACCACGCGCCAGAACTTGCAGATCCACTTGATCCCATTGGACATGATCCCCGACGTCATGGAGCACACGGCCCGCATCGGCCTCACCACCCGGGAAGCCTGCGGCAACACCGTCCGCACCATCACGGCCTGCCCCTACACCGGCGTCCACCCCGAGCAGGTCTTCGACGTGCAGCCCTACGCCGAGGCCGCGTTCCGCTATTTCCTGCGCAACCCTTTGAACCAGAACATGCCGCGCAAGTTCAAGATGGCTTTCGAAAGCTGTCCCGTGGACCACGCCATCACCCCCATCCACGACCTGGGCGCCGTGGCCGAGATCCGCGGCGGGGTGCGGGGCTTCCGCCTCTACGCCGGCGGCGGCCTGGGCGCCACGCCCCACGTGGCCGTGCGCCTGGAGGACTTTACGCCGGCCGACTTGCTCCTGCCCACCATCGAGGCCGTCATCCGCCTTTTCGACCGTTACGGCGAGCGCAAGGACAAAATGCACGCCCGCCTCAAGTTCGTCGTCAAGAAATGGGGCGCCGACGAGTTCAAGGCGCGGGTCCTGGCCGAGCGCAGGCTTGTGATGTCCACCCGCTCCGGCGCCGTGGACTGGAGCATCCCCGTCGAGGAAGAGAACGCCCCTCCCGTTCCCAACGTTGCGTCCGTTTCCCCGGCCCCCGGTTTCGAGCGCTGGAAAACCACCAACGTTTCCCCGCAGGTCCAGCCGGGCTACAGCTACGCCACCGTGGTCCTGCCCTTGGGCGACATCACCGCCCAGAACATGCGCGTCCTGGCGGGCATCTCCCGCCGGCTCAACGGCGGCCGCATGCGGACCACCATCGAGCAGAACATCGTCCTTTGCTGGGTGAAGAACGAGCACCTGCCCGCTTTGCACGCCGAGCTGGCCAAGGCCGGCCTGGCCGAAGCCGGCGCCAACCGCTTCTCCGACGTCACGCGCTGCCCGGGCGCCGACACCTGCCAGATCGCCGTCACCAAGTCGCGGGAGCTGGCCATCGCCGTCGGCAAACTTTTCACCAACGGGCTGACGCCGGACGCGGACTTGGAAAACGTCCACGTCAAAATCTCCGGCTGCACAAACTCCTGCGGCCAGCACCACCTCGGCACGCTGGGCTTCTACGGCACCTACCGGAAAATAGGCGAGCACTCGGTCCCCCACTATCAGCTCCTCATGGGCGGCTCCACCCAGGAGGGCCAGGCCCGCTTCGGCGTGCCCGTGGCCGCCCTGCCGGCGCGCCGCGTGCCCGACGCCATCAAGAAGATCATCGCCGCTTTCAAAAAAGAGAAGGGGCCCCACGAAAAGTTCGACGAGTTCCTTCAGCGCGTGGGCCGCGACCGCATCAAGCAGGAAGTCGCCGAGTTCACCACTTTGCCGCCTTACGAAAAGGATCCCAGCCTGTATTGGGATTGGGGCGATTCCGCCGACTTCAAGGCCGAGATCGGCCAGGGGGAATGCGCGGCGTAGCCTCGGCTTTTTTCGGCGGTTTCCGGCTTCGCCGCTCGGCGCGGCGGGCCTCCCGCTCTTCGCTCCGGCTCACCTGAAAACCATCCGCGGCATCGAATTTCTATGTTTACGGAAGAACAACTTCAACGTTATTCCCGTCAGCTCATCCTTCCCCAGGTGGGCGGCGCAGGCCAGGCCAAGATAAAAAAGGCGCGGGTCCTCTGCGTGGGCGCCGGCGGCCTGGGTTCTCCCGCGGCGCTGTACTTGGCCGCCGCCGGCGTGGGCGTCCTGGGGCTGGTGGACGACGATCCCGTGGACCTCTCCAACCTTCACAGGCAGATCCTCCATTACACCACGGACGTGGGCCGGCCCAAGGTCCTTTCGGCCAAGGCGAAGCTGGAAAGCCTTAACCCCGAAACCGACGTCAAAGTTCACCGCCTCCGCCTGGAAGCCGCCAACGCCCTGGACCTGATCCGCGGCTACGACGTCGTTCTGGACGGCTCCGACAATTTTCCAACGCGCTACCTCGTCAACGACGCCTGCGTGCTGGCGGGTCTGCCCCTGGTGTCCGGCGCGGTCCTGGGCCTGGAAGGCCAGGTGACCACCATTCTCCCCCGGCAAGGGCACTGCTACCGGTGCCTCTTTCCCGAGCCGCCGTCGCCGGAGGCCGTGCAATCCTGCGCCGAGGCGGGCGTCCTGGGCCCCGTGGCCGGCGTCACGGGTTCCTTGCAGGCCATGGAGGCGTTGAAAATCATTTTGGGACTGCCCGGCGTCTTGTCCGGGCGGCTGCTTTCCTACAATTTATCCGCCATGTCTTTCCGGGAAATCCCCGTCCGGCGCCGGGCCGACTGCGCCCTGTGCGGCGAGGCCCCGTCCATCACCGCCCTCGTCGATTACGAGCAATTCTGCGGCGCCGCCGGCCCCGGCCGGTAGCCTCCGCGTCATCCACTCAAAGGAAAATCAAACCATGTCTTCCATCGTCACCGAAAACCGCCGCGCCGATATCCGAAACATCGCCATCATCGCCCACGTCGACCACGGCAAGACCACGCTGGTGGACGCCCTGCTGAAGCAGACGGGCGAATTCAAGGTCAAGCAGGACGAGGCCCAGGAGTGCGTCATGGACTCCAACCCGCAGGAGCGGGAGCGCGGCATCACCATCCTGGCGAAGTGCACCTCCGTGCCCTACAACGGCACCCTCATCAACATCGTGGACACCCCCGGCCACGCCGACTTCGGCAGCGAGGTGGAGCGCATCCTGAAGATGGTGGACGGCGTCCTCCTGCTGGTGGACGCGCTGGACGGCCCCATGCCTCAAACCAAGTTCGTCCTCAAGAAATCCCTCGAGCTCGGCCTGCACCCCATCGTCGTCATCAACAAGGTGGACCGCCCCAACGCCGACCCCCACAAGGCCCTGGACAACACCTTCAGCCTCTTCGTGAACCTCGGCGCCACGGACCCGCAGCTGGACTTCCCCATCGTTTACGCCTCCGGCCGGGAAGGCTGGGCCGCCCTGGATTACAAGCATCCCACGCCCGACCTCAAGCCGCTCTTCGAGACGGTGGTCAAACACGTCCCCGGTCCTTTGGCTCACGCCGCCAAGCCGCTGCAAATGCTGGTGACCATGCTGGACTACAACAGCTTCGTCGGCCGCATCGGCATCGGGCGCATCCTCAACGGCACCCTCGCCAAAAACCAGGCGGTGACCCTCGTGAAAAAGGACGGCAAGCAAATCTCTTACCGGGTGACGAAGCTCTACGGATTTTTCGGCCTGGGCCGCCGGGAAATCGAGAACGCCGCCGCCGGCGACATCGTGGCCGTGGCCGGCCTGGAGGAAGTGCACGTGGGCGACACCATCGCCTCCTCCGAAAATCCCCAGGCCCTGCCGCCCCTGGAGGTGGACGAACCCACCATCTCCATGGAGTTCATGGTCAACGACAGCCCCTTCGCCGGCAAAGAAGGCAAGTTCCTCACCTCCCGCCACCTCCGCGCCCGTCTGGAGCAGGAAAAACAGACCAACGTGGGCCTGCGCATCGAGGAAGTCGGCAGCCAGGGCGTCTTCAAGGTCTCCGGCCGCGGCGAGCTTCACCTCTCTGTCCTCATCGAAACCATGCGCCGGGAAGGCTACGAGCTGGCCGTCTCCCGTCCGCAGGTGATCTACAAGGAAATCAACGGCGCCGTGCATGAGCCCGCCGAATACCTGGTGCTGGACGTCGAAAAGCAATACCAGGGCGCCCTCATGGAGAACCTCGGCCGCCGCGGCGCCGAGCTTAAGAACATGACGGTGGAGGGAGAAAACACTCTGCGGCTGGAATGCGTCATCACCGCGCGCTCCCTTATCGGCTTCAAGTCGGAATTCCTCACGCAAACGAAGGGCACCGGCCTGATGCACCACAGCTTCCACGGCTACATTCCCAAGCAGGGCGACATCGCCCTGCGGGCCAACGGCGTCTTGGTGGCCAAGGAGCGCGGCATGACCACGTCCTACGCGCTGGAGTCTTTGCAGGAACGCGCCATCCTGTTCGTGGGCCCCGGCGTGGAAGCCTACGAAGGCATGATCGTGGGGCAGAATTCGCGCGACAACGACTTGGTGGTCAACCCCTGCAAGAAGAAAGCCCTCACCAACATGCGCGCCGCCGGCTCCGACGACATGATCATGCTCACGCCGCCCCGCATCCTCACCCTGGAGCAGGCCATCGAGTTCGTCGAGAACGACGAGCTGGTGGAGATCACCCCCAAAAGCCTGCGCCTGCGCAAGAAGGCCCTGAACTACACCGTCCGGCGCAAAGGCGAAAAGCAGGCGGTCGAAGAAGACTAAGAGCCTCCGCGCATGAAGCTGGCCACCCTCTGCTACCTGAAAAAAGGCGGCAAGACCCTGATGATGCACAGGGTCAAAAAGAAAAACGACGTCCATGAGGGGAAGTGGAACGGCCTGGGCGGAAAGTTCCTGCCCGGAGAAACGCCGGAGGAATGCGTGGTCCGCGAAGTGCGGGAGGAGAGCGGGCTGAGACTGAAAGACCCGGTCCTCAAGGGTCTGCTGACCTTCCCACTTTTCGACGGGAAGGACGACTGGTACGTTTTCGTTTTCGTCGGCCGCCGCTTCCGCGGCCGGCTTTCCGCCTGCTCCGAAGGCCGCCTGGAGTGGATCCCCGACGACCGCCTGCCATCATTGAATTTGTGGGAGGGCGACCGCGTCTTTCTGCCTTGGCTGGAGCGTAATGGATTTTTCTCCGGAAAGTTTGTTTACCGGAGAGGCCGTCTGGCCTCGCGCTCGGCGGTGTTTTATCCGCCTCTTTCCCGCGAACGCAAAAAATGATTTAATATAAAAACTCCCCGCCGTACCCCAAATCCATCGCCGTTGCCGCCATAGGATCGCGAGGTCCATGGACCACACGCCCATTCGAGCTCTCATCCTGGAAGATTCCGCCGCCGACGCGGACCTGATGCTGCGCGTCCTGACGGCCGCCGGCCGCGATGTGCGCGGCCGGCGGGAATCGTCCCGCGAGGCGTTCGAGCGCCGCCTCCGGGACCAGGACTGGGACATCATCTTTTCGGACCACAAGCTGCCCGCCGGTTTCAACTCCCTCGAAGCTCTTGCCATCGTCAAAAAGTATGAGCTGGACATTCCCTTCATCATCGTTTCTGGCGCCATCGGCGACGAGCAGGTGGTGGAAGCGATGAAGGCGGGGGCCAACGATTACATCGTGAAGAGCAATCTGAAGAGGTTGCCTTTGGCCGTGGACAAGGAACTGCGCGAGGCGGCCGGCCGGCGGGCGCGCCGCCAGGCGGAGGAATCCTTGCGCCGCAGCGAGGAGGATTTCCGCCTCATCGTGGACGCTCTGACCGACTACGCCATTTTCATGCTGGACGCCGAGCGCCGCGTGGTGCGCTGGAACCCGGGCGCCGAGCGGGTGCTGGGCTACAAGGAAGAGGAGATCGTCGGCCGCTCCGCCGACGCGATCTTCACGCTGGAGGACAGGGCCGCCGGAGTGCCCGCGTTGGAGATGGAGAAGGCCCGCGCCGAAGGACGCGCCACCGACGATCGCTGGCACGTGCGCAAGGACGGAACGCGCTTTTTCGCCAGCGGCGTGGTGGCGCCCACCTACGACGCCTCCGGACGGCTGAGGGGCTTCTGCAAGATCATGCGGGATTTCACGGAGCGCAGGACGGCGGAGGAGGCCCTGCGCGCCAGCGAAGCGGAATACCGGGCCATCTTTGAAATGTCCGCCTCCGGCGCCGCCGAGGTTTCCATAGAAGACGGGCGGTTCCTGAGAGTCAACCCCAAAATGTGCGAGATCACCGGACGCGCGCGGGAGGAGCTTTTGGGACTGTCCTTCCTGGACCTGACCCATCCCGACGACCGAGAGTCCAGCCGGGCCGCTTTCTTAGGATTTTTGGAAGGCGCGGCGCCGGTGTACGACGTGGAAAAGAGGTGCCGGCGCGGGGACGGATCCGAAATCTGGGTGCACGTCACGGCCACGGTGATCCGCGATTCGCGGGAGCGTCCCTTGCGGGCCGTGGCCGTCGTCCAGGACGTGACGGAGCGGCGGGCGGCCGTGCGGAAGATCGAGGATCTGAACGCCGAGCTCGAGCGGCGGGTGCGCGAACGGACCGCCGAGCTGGAAAGCCTCAACCGCGAGCTTCAGGCCGCGCGGGACCAGGCTTTGGAGTCGGCCCGCGTCAAGGCGCGGTTCCTGGCCAACATGAGCCACGAAATCCGCACGCCGCTGAACGCCGTGGTGGGCATGTCGGGGCTCATGCTCGGCACGTCCCTGACCGGGGAGCAGAAGGAATACGCCGAGACCATCCGCGACGCCGGCGGCGCGCTCCTGGGCGTGATCAACAACATTTTGGATTTTTCCCGGATCGAGGCCGGCCGCATGCTCCTCGACAAGAGGGAATTCTCTCTCCGCCGCCTCCTGCAGGAGACCCTGAACATTTTCCGGCCGGGGGCCGCGGCCAAGGGGCTTTCGCTGGAATGCTATTGCTCGCGCGACGTCCCGCTGCGGATTTGGGGAGACCCCGACCGCCTGCGCCAGGTGCTCATGAACCTGCTGGCCAACGCCTTGAAATTCACGGAAGAGGGAGGCGTGCGGGTGGAGGCTTCGGTGGTGGAGGAACAGGAGGCTTCCTGCCGCATCCGGCTGGACGTCATCGACACGGGCATCGGCGTTCCGGAAAGCGTCCGCCGGTCGATTTTCGAGCCGTTCACCCAGGCCGATCCGTCCACCACGCGGAAGTACGGCGGCACCGGCTTGGGATTGACGATATCCCGGCAGATCGTCAGCCTGATGGGCGGAACGCTGTCCGTCCACAGCGAGCCGGGCCTGGGGTCCATCTTCCGCGTCGAGGCGGCGTTCCAGAAGAGCGAGGCGCGCGGCGAAGACGGCGAGCCGCGGCGGGCCGGCCCCTCCGCCGTTTCAAATTTCTCTTATCCCGTCCTGGTGGCTGAGGACAACGCCGTCAATCAAAAAGTCATCCTGGCCCAGCTGCGCACCCTGGGGGTGAAGGCGGAGGCGGTGGGCAGCGGCGAAGAAGCCATCCGCGCCTTCGAGCGCTCTTCCTATGGAGCCATCCTCATGGACTGCCAGATGCCGGGCCTGGACGGCTACGCCGCGGCGGCGAAAATCCGGCGGCTGGAGGAAGGCTCGGGCCGGCGCACGCCCATCATCGCCATCACCGCCCACGCCATGGAGGGCGACCGCGAAAAGTGTCTGTCCGCCGGCATGGACGATTACATCGCCAAGCCCGTCCACGTGGAGGATCTGGCGGCCGTCCTCGCCCGCTGGGGCGCCGCCGAGGCGGAGCGGGAAGAGGAAGGCCGCCCCGCCGGCCGGCGCTAGGAGGGCGGCCTCCTCACTCCCTCCGGCAAAGATTCCACAAAGGCTTTGATCTCATCCCGCACCCGGCGGTAGTGGGCCATGGCCTCCTCCTCCGTCTTGGCCGTTTTCGCCAGGGCGGGGGGGTCATCGAAGCCGACGTGGACCACCCGGGTCTTTCCCGGGAAAGCCGGGCAGACTTCATCGGCGTGCCCGCAGACCGTCACCACGCAATCGAAATCCACCGTCATCAACTCGGCCACGTTCTTGGACCGGTGGCCGGAGATGTCCACGCCGGCTTCGGCCATGGCCCTCACCGCGCGCGGGTTGAGGCCGTGGGCCTCCACGCCGGCGGAGTAGGGCTCCAGGACGCCTGGTTTCAAGGCGCGGGCCCAGCCCTCGGCCATTTGGCTGCGGCAGGAATTGCCGGTGCATAAAAACAGGATTTTCATCATGGTTCTTTCCTTGTCCGCCCGCTAATAGTCCGCCAGGACCGTGCTCCCGCCCCGCACGTATTGGCCTTCCTCCACACGGATTCGAACGGGCCGGCCGTGCGCCCGCGCCGGAAGGACCAAATCCGCCTGCGACCCCATCTTAATCAGCCCCAACCGCTCGCCCCGGGCCACGGCCTCGCCCTCGCGTTTCCAGGTGACGATTTTATCCACGTATGGATCGGCGATACGGGTCAGGTAAACGGGAACGTCTCCCTGGATCAGCAAAGTTTCACGTTCGTTCTCCAGCACGTGCGGAGAGCCGGCTTCGTAAGGGGTCCGCCTGAAGATGGTGCGGAGCGACATGGTCAGCATGCCGAGACGGCTCCCCGAATGGTAATAGCGCCGCTCCACCACGCCCGCCACGGGAGAACGGTTCACGTGGACGCTCAGGGGCGTCATGAAGATGCCCACCAGCCAGCCTTCCTCCGGCGCGCCGGGCCCGCCCAGGCGGAGGATTTCCTCCAAAGGGATGGATCGGCGGTTCTTGACGGCCAGGGGGACCGCGCCCCGCTCCACGGGGCGGACGTAAACCACGAAACCGTCCGCGGGCGACACGACGACGGGGCCCTCTGGGATGGTCCGTTCCGGATCACGGAAAAAATAATAATACCGCCAAAGGACGCATTGCGCCAGGATAAACGCCAGGGCGACGGCGAAGCGCCGGGGCCAGGACCAGGCCGGGGCGCCCAACCCCTTGGCCAAAAGGAGAAGGAAAACCCCGCTCGTCAGGCCTAACAAAAGCGAAGCTCCGGCTTGGCGCAGCATGGCCAGGATCAGCAGGCCCAGCCAAAAGTAGGAGAACGAAGCGTAACAGCCGATGCGGCACCCTTCGGCCAGGAACCTTTTAGTTTTTTTCATAGACGGACACGCGGGCGTAAAGAAAGGCCCGCTCCCGGCGCGTCAGATCGTCGCTGAGGGCGGAATCTTCCCGCAGCGGCAGGTCCGGCGGCGGGGACGTCACGGCCATGAGGTGGCGGAGCACGGCGCGCCCGCCGGGAGCCAGGGCCCGGGCCAGGGCGACGAAGGCCGTTTCGACGCGGGTCGCCGGAAGCCATTCAAAGGCGTTGGACAGCGCCGCCTTGGTGAACGCGCCGGGTTTCGCCGAGGCCAGGCGGTCCACGATGTCCGCGGTTTCCCAGCGCAGGCGCGCCGCGTGGCGGCGCACCTTCTCAAAAACATCCGGGCGGAGGTAGGGCGGTAGCCCCCGGTCGCCGGGCAAATATCGGCCCCAGAGGGTTTGGGAAAGGAAATAGTTGCACGGGGTGGGGATTTCCGTAAAGGCCCGCCGGATTTTCCGCCGCCACTCCTCGGTGAAATCTCGGTCCCCGGAGCGGGCGAAAAAAGATTTCCCGTAGGCCAGGCGGAACGTCAGCGGATGGAAAGCGACGCTCTGCAAAGCCCGCCAGCGGGCGTTGCTCCAGACGGTCCGATAAAATTCCGCGCGGGCGGCCTCGTCCTTCGGGCGGAACAAACCGCGGATCACGCTCGGCTTGTGGACCAGCCTGAAGAGCAAGGGCCGCGTCCGGCGGATCAAGGCCTCGGTGGTTCCCGCGTAGAGCAAGCCCCGGTCCACGAGGGGTTGCCGGCCTTCCCAGAAAGCGCGCGCCTCGGCGGACAAGGTGCTCGCCGCTCGCCGGTAAAGGGACCGCCGGCCGCGGCCTTTCCGCGCTCCCAGAAGGATGCGGCACTCGGGCAAAGACAATCGCCGCAGGGCGGCCAGCTTGAGCTCGAGAAGATAATTTTGGGCGGGGTTTTGGTCCACGGCCAGCACTTCGCGCGGACCGTCGGCCAGAAGCGTCAACGCGGTGCACCCGCCGGAGGTGACGGCCAGCACGCGGTCCTCCGGGCCGATGCGCAGGGCGGCGCGGTCCATGTCCGAATCTTCCCGGACCTGGGCGTACAGGATTTTCGGGTCGCTCACCGCGGAACGAGGCTGGAGGGAACCGGCAAATCGGCCAAAGCGCAGTCGGCGGCGATCTGGCCGGACATGAGCGCCATGGGCACGCCGGGACCTGGGTTCACGCTGCCGCCGCAGAAGTAAAGGTTTTCGTAGCGGCTGGACCGGTTGGCCGGTTTGAAGCCGCCGGTGAAGCGGCCGTGGCTGGCGCGACCGTAAATGGCGCCGCGGTCCACCAAATAGCGGGAGTCCAGGTCGGAAGGCGTCATAACGTGCTCCGCCGTCACGTGTTTACCAAAGTCCGTGAGGCCGCAGCGCTCCAGTTTGGCCACCACCAGATCGCGATACGGCAGCCGGAGCTTTTCCCAATCTTCCGCGCCTTGAAGGTGGGGCGTGTGCACCAAAACGTAAACGTTTTCGCAACCCTCCGGCGCCACCGACGGGTCCGTGCGGGACGGGGCGCAGACGCAGAGGGTCGGATCTTGCGCGGGAATCTTCCGTCGGTAGATATCGTCGAACTCCCGCCGGGAGTCCCGGGAGAAGAAAAAGTCATGGTGCCGCAGGACGTCGTAACGCCGGTTCAGGCCGAAGTAGAAAACGACGCCGGAGCAGGAGGGTTCGGTTTTCCCGGAGTCGCCGCCGGACGGCAGAAGTTCGCGATGGGCGCGGACGAAATCGGCGTTGGCGACCACGGCGTCCGCCGGCAAAAATTCTCCGTTCGCCTCCACCCCCTCTACGCGGGAGCCCCGGGCCACGATCCTTTCGACCCTTCGCCCGAAACGCATGTCCACGCGGAACTCCTCCGCCAAAGTTTCGAGCGCCGCGGCCACCCGGTTCATGCCGCCGCGGGGATACCAGACTCCGAAAGCGCCCTGGATGTGATGGATGCAGGACAGGATGGCCGGCGCTAGGCGGGGAGATGAGCCCACGTATTGCATGAAGTGCTCGTAAATCTGCCGCAGGCGCGGGTCCTGGAAGTGACGGTCCACGGCCTGGGACACCGTCGAGAAAAAATCCATGTCGCGGACCAGGCGCAGGCCCTCGGCGTCGAAGAGCTCATCCGTTTTCAGGAGGTCCCGCAGGCCGCCCACGGAGCGCCAGAAGAAAAAGCGCTCCGCGATCTCGTGCATCCGGCGCCCGTATTCGCGGAATCGGGCGTGGCCGGCGGCGTCTCCCGGCGCGAAGCGGCGGATTTCCTCCTCCATGCGGGCGGCGTCGCCCCAGACGTCCACCGCGGCGCCGTCCTCGAAGAAGGCGCGCCACTGCGGTTCCAGGGGGACCAGGTCCAGGTAGTTTTCGCGCCGGCGTCCGACGGATTCGAAAAGCCGGTCCAGGACCTGCGGCATGGTGAGGATGGTGGGACCCGTGTCGAAGAGGAACCCCTTGTGCCGCAGGACGCTCATTTTTCCGCCGAGGGCCTCGTTCTTTTCCAGGAGCGTGACGGCGTGCCCGGCGTGGGCCAGCCGCACGGCGCAGGCCGCGCCGCCCAGCCCCCCGCCCACGACCACCACGCGGCTCACCCGTGCCTCCAAGCGATGAAGCGCTTCACGTTGTCGAGTTTTTCGCCGCCGTAGGGAAAATAATAAGGCCGGTAACCGCCGGGCCGGCAGGTTTCCACGGATTTCGTCCGGGTCATTTCGCGGAGGCCTTCGGGGCCGTGGAGCCGTCCGTAGCCGCTGGCCTTGACGCCGCCGAAAGGAAGGCGCATGTCGCCGGCCGAGAACATCACGTCGTTGATCCAGACGACGCCCGCGTGAAGGCGCTCGGCGAAGGTTTCCGCCCGGGCCGCGTCCCGTGACCACAGGCTGGCGCCGAGGCCGTAGGGGCCGGCGTTGGCCAAGGTTTCCATGTGGTCCTCGTCCCGCGCCTCCTGGACGAACGCCAGAGGACCGAAGGTGTCTTCCTCCGGACAGTTCGCGAGGCCGGAGATGAGCGTGGGCTCGAAATGCGATTTCCCGGCCTCTTCCCGAGCGCGCCCGCCGCACAAGACGCGGCCGCCGTTCTCCTTCGCCCGGCGGACGGCGTCTTCGAGCCGCCGCAGGATTTCCGGCGAGCGTACGGGGCCGATTTCCGTTTGCGGGTCCAGGGGATTGCCGAGGCGGAGAGCTTTGACGCGCTTCGCCAAGGCGGGAACGAACCGGGAAGCGGCGTCTTGGTGGACGATGATGCGCCGCGCCGCCACGCAGGCCTGGCCGCCGTTGGTCATGGCGCCCCAGGCGAGGGCGCGGGCGGCGAATGCGATGGGGGCGTCGGGGAAGACCAGGGCGGCGTCCATGCCCGAGAGTTCCATGACGGAAGGAACGCCCTGTTCCGCCAGGGCGGCCAGGATGCGGCGGCCCGTGGGGACGCGGCCGGTGAAAACGATTTTGTCGCAGCCGGCCCGCACCAGCCTCTCGCCGGTTTCTCCGCCGCCGGAAAGAGTGACCACGGCGTCGGGCGGGAAGCCGGCGGTTTCGAAGAGGGCGCCCATCCGGCGCCCGACGCCATCCGCCAGTTCCGACGGTTTCCACACCACGGCGTTGCCGCAAAAAAGCGCGGCGGCGATCTGACGGAGGTTGATGAGAAGCGGGTAGTTCCACGCGCCCAGAATGCCGACGACGCCCCAAGGCTCCCGCCGCACGCGGAGGCGGCGCACGCCGCGCGCCCAGTCGAGAACGGTTCTTCTCTCCGTCCGGTCGCGAAGCCAGGATTCTCCTTTTTCCGCCAGCACTTTCAGGGCTTCCAGCGTCGCCAACACTTCCGCTCCGTAGGATTCCAGCAGAGGCTTGCCGATTTCCTCGGTGACGGCGCGCGCCCAGGCGTCGGCGTCGCGGGCCAGGGCTCGGCGCAAACCGTTCAGGCAGGCCGCGCGCCGGGAGAAAGAGGTTTCTCTCCACGCGGCGAAGGCCCGCCGGGCCCGGGACACGGCGTCCCGGGCTTCGTCGGGAGAGGCGGGAACGTCAGCCCGCGACGGGATCGAGTCGGGGGGCCGGGGCGCGGGGGATTCCATAATCTTTGGCCACGGCTTCGGCCGCCAGGCGCGCCGCGATGAGCACGATGGGAACGCCGTTGCCCGGATGGGTGCTGGCGCCGGCGAAGTAAAGCCCCCGCAGGTCGGGAGAGCGCCGTTGCGGCCGGAACATGGCGGATTGGAAGAAAGTGGGGGAGAACCCGAATGTGGAGGCGTCCGCCAGGCCGTAACGCTCCGCGTACCAGTCGGGGGGCAAGTTTTTCTCGATGACGATGTGCTCCTCCACGCCGGGCAAGAGCGTTCGGTTCAGGATCGCCAAAATTTTTTTCCGCAGACCGGCCGGGTCGTGGGACCCCTTGTGCGCCGCGCGGTTGGGGACCGGCACCAGGACCATGAGGCTCTCGCCGCCCTCGGGCGCGGTGGCCGGGTCCGTGCGGGACGGCGCGCAAAGATAAAAGGCCGGCTCTTCGGGAACGCGTCCTTCCTCGAAGAGCTCGCGCAGGCAGCGCTCGTAAGCCATGGGCAGATAAATGTTGTGGTGGGGCAAGTCGGGGTATGTCCGGTTCACGCCGAACAGGAAAACCGCCGCGGAACAGCCCTTCTTCATGGAGAGCAGGCGGCGGCTCCGCCAGCCCGGCCTCTCGTCTTTCAAAAGCCTTTCGTGGGTCTGCGCCAGGTCCACGTTGGACACGATGACATCGGCGGGCCAGACGCGCTCGTCATGCAGGAGGACGCCCGTCACGCGTCCGTCTTCGGCGAGGATGCGCTCCGCCTCCACTCCGCAGCGCAACGTACCGCCGAGCTCCAGGAAAAGGCGGCTCAATCCTTCGACGATCCCGTACATGCCGCCGCGGGGATAATGGACCCCGCCCACAAGATCAATATAGGACAGCATGCTGTAGATGGACGGACAATCCAGGGGGGAAATGCCCAAGTACAGAGTTTGAAAACTCATGGCCATGCGGAGGTGCGCCGAGCGGAAATGGCGCCGCATGACGCCGGCCACCGACGTCCAGGGCCGGGTTTTAAGGATGTAAAGGAGAGTCCGGGCGTTGGCCCAATCCGCGGCGTTCTCCAGGGGGCGATCGATGAACCGTTCAAAGGACGTGCGGTAAAGCTCTTCGGATTGGGTCATTAAGCGCCGGAAACCTTCCGTTTCCTTCGCTCCGAACCGCCGCGCCTCTTCCTCGGCCCGGGCCGGCTCGCCAAAAAAATTGAAAGTTTCCCCGTCGGAAAACGTGACGCGGTAGGCGGGGTCGAGGCGTTGTAAGGAAATGTAATCGGCCAAACGGCGTCCGGCGTCGCGGAAAAGGCTTTCCAGGGTTTCGGGGATCATGAGGAGCGTGGGGCCGGTGTCGAAGGTGTATCCGTCCAGCTTCAAACGGCCGCACCGTCCTCCGGGCTCTTCGTTCTTTTCCAGGATGGAAACGTCGTAGCCCAGCAAACGCAGGCGAATGCCGCAGGCCAGGCCGCCCACGCCCGCGCCGATGATCACGACCTGTCGGGTCCCATGGCCGGGGACCGGCCGGTTTACCGGGGTTCTGGGAAATCCATTGTCTCTCAAAGGGGGGTCTTGATCCCGCAGGCGCGGAGCGCGCACCAGCCGCGGGCCGCCTCAAAAAGAACGAAAACGCCGCCGGCCAGAAGCGATAAAAAACCGGCCGTCGCCAAAGCCGGCCAGGGACGCGGGACGAACAGGAAGGAGATGCCGCCGGTCAGGAGAAGACCGCCCAAAACGAACCGGGCCTTCCGGCCTTTTCCGTCAATATTGGGGGTCAGCATCGTCATTATAGGCTAACAAATACCCCACCCGGCGGCAAACGAGCGATGGAACGCCCGTACGGCGATAGAGGGCGTTCCGGCTCAGAAGTTGTTAGAATATAACGGAGGCGATGCGAGCGGATAGGTAGCTTTTGTTGCCCGACGAGTATCAAGGTCTGAAGATTCGGTTTTGTATACTACCCTTTGTAAGAGGTGAAAATGACCACCGCCCCCGCCGTTCCCATGCTCAAGCTGGACACTCTGTGGTTCCAGGTGGCCGGCACCATCTGCAACATCCAGTGCGCCCATTGTTTCATTTCCTGCTCTCCCACCAACGACACCCATAAGATGATGTCCCGCGCCCAGGTGCGGGGTTACCTGAAGGAGGCCATGGGCCTCGGCGTCAAAGAGTTTTATTTCACCGGGGGCGAGCCTTTCCTGAACCGGGAGATGCCGGAAATTCTGGAGGATTGCCTGGCCGCCGGCCCTTGCACGGTGCTGACCAACGGGATGCTGATCAACGACAAGCTGGCGGCTCGCCTGGCGGAAATTCAATCTCGGGCGCCGCACAGACTGGAATTCCGCGTCAGCCTGGACGGCTCCACCGCCGAAGCCAACGACAAGGTGCGCGGGGCGGGAGTTTTCGAGCGGGCTGTGCGAGGCATCCGCGCTCTGCGCGCCGCCGGTTTCGAGCCCATCATAACCTCAACGCAGACCGATGAAGCCGTCCCCGCGGCCGAGTTCCGGCGCGGTTTCGAATCCTTGTCGCGGGAGTTGGGCTACGCCGTTCCCCGCTTGAAGATCATGCCGCCCCTCTTCATGGGCGAGCAGGAGAAGAACACGCGCGGTTACAAACCCCACGAGCGCGTGACGGAGGATTGCTTCAAAAATTATCCCTGGGAGAACCTGCTCTGCTCCACGGGCCGCATGGCCACGGCGGAGGGCGTCTACGTCTGCCCCATCCTCGTCAACGAGCCGGGCGCCCGCATGGGCGGAACCTTGGCCGAAACCTTGAGGTCTTTCCCTCTTTCCTATCAAGCCTGCTACACCTGCCGCGTCGGCGGCCTGTCCTGCAACAACGATCCGGAAACCCCGTCCGCCGGACGGAAACCCATCGCCATCACGGAGGCCCAACCCATGGAGTCCACCTGCTGCAACGGCAACGGAAAGACCGAACCCGCCGCCACCGTCGAGGGGCCCGTGTCCCGCGAGGACGTGCGCGAATTTTACGGCAAGGCCGGCGCCCAGCCTCAAAAGGAACTTTGCTGTCCCACGGCCTATTCCAGGGACGAGATATCCCACATTCCGGCGGAAGTGATGGACATTTCCTACGGCTGCGGCTCGCCGGTGACGCTGGCGGGGCTGAAAGCCGGCGAAACCCACGTGGACCTGGGCGCGGGCGGCGGCGTGGACTGTTTCATCGCGGCCAAGGCCGTGGGCCGGACGGGCAAGGTCATCGGCGTGGACATGACACCGGAGATGATGATGAAGGCCATCCAGAATTCCGGCAAGATCGCCAAGAATCTCGGCTACCACAACGTGGAGTTCCGGCACGGTTTCCTGGAGGAGGTGCCCGTGGACGACGGCGCGGCCGATTTGGTCACCTCCAACTGCGTGGTGAACCTGTCGCCGGACAAGAAAAAAGTGTTCCATGAGATCCGGCGCGTGCTCAAGAGCGGCGGGCGTTTCGTCATTTCCGACATCGTGTCCGAGGGCCCCGTGCCCGAAGCCATGCAGAAGGACAAGCAGTTGTGGGGC
>JBQTIM010000223.1:0-13972 GCA_052388135.1 Elusimicrobiota bacterium | reverse complement strand
ATTTGCGGCCCGGTTTCGCCGCGTTTTTCTTTTTGGCCTTTTTCTTTTTCTTGTCGCCGGCGGAAGATTTGCCTTTTCCGTCTTTCGCCTTCTCGGAGGAATTCCATTGCGAACCCGACTTCTTTTTTTCCGCCTTGTCGTAGGAACCCGCCTGAACGGCGGACGCTCCCAGGAACATAAGAGCCGCCAATGCGGCGGCCGCCCTCAGCGTCGATGCGCTTCTGTGCGATTTGACCACGTGAGCCTCCTAACGCGACATGGGATTGCATCCTGTATACCGGCTTGAGCGCGAAAAGTTCCCGGAGCGGACCGAAATTTGAAAAAATAGGGGAACTTTTCGGCCGTTCGTCTGTAAACAGAGTGGGCAATAACGGAGGACGCATGGAAAGGGCCGATCTGTTCCGCGAGCTCTTAAGGCTGCACAAAGACAAGACCTACCGGTTCGCTCTGCGCTTGGCCGGGAACGCGGACCAGGCCAGGGACTTGACCCAGGAGGCGTTCGTCCGGGCGCTGAAGAACATCGGGCGTTACGATCCCGAAAAGCCCTTCGAGGCCTGGATCTTCACGATCCTCAGCCACCTTTACATCAACGCCGTAAGCCGGTACGAGGCGCGCAACGCGCGGTCCCTGGACGAAGTTACGGAAAGCGGGACGGCGTGGGAGCCGCCCGCGCCCGACGGCGACCGGCCGGACCGCCGCTCGGAGCGGGGAGAATTGCGCGGCGCCGTGCAGGAGGCGCTCAACCGCCTTCCCATCGTTTACCGTGCCCCGCTGGTCCTTTGCGACATGGAGGGCATGAGCTACGAGGACATCGCCCGCGCCCTCATGTGCCCGGTCAACACCGTGAGGACGCGCATCCACAGGGCGCGCAAGATTTTCAAGGCGGCGATTTCGCCTTATTGGAAGGAGGGTCGGGTGATATGAATTGGAATTGCGAGCAGGCGTCCGCGCGGCTTTCCGCCTACGCGGACGGGGAACTCGGGCGGGAGGAGGCCCGAGCCATGGCCCGCCACCTGGCTTTCTGCGGCCCGTGCCTTGCGGAGGTGCGGGAGCTCGAGCGCGCCAAAGAGGTTTTGGCCGGCGAGCGCGGCGGTTCCCTTTCGGAGGCCGAGTCCGCCGAACTGGAAGCGGCCGTCCTGGCCCGGCTTTCCGAGAAGCCGGCGCTCCGCCCGCGCCGCGCCCTGGCGCTGGGGGCCGGCTTGGTCCTGGCGGGGGCCCTGGTTTTCTTCGGGACGCAGCGTTTCCCGTCGGAGGAGAAGGTCCCCATGTCGGTGCTGTTGGCCGAGCATTCGCGGGCGCTCTCCAAATCGGCCGTCCAGCGCCGCACCACTCTGGTGGCCGCGCGTTTCTACACGGAGAATGTGGAGAGGTAAGTCGGCCCTCGCGGCCGTCATGCTGGCGGCGGGCGGCGGCGCGTCCGCGCACGCCCTGTCCGCCACGGACGTCTTGCTGGCCGCTTCCGCCCAGCCCACGGCCTCGTTTCAAGGCAAAAGGCTGGTCGTTCATTGGTACGGCGACGAGAGCCACGCCCAGGAGATTTTGGTTTATTACCGGGCGCCCGGGCTTTGGCGGCAGGACATCGTGGCCCCCTCGGGAGACGTCCAGAAGGTGGTTTACCAGCGCGGCGGCACGGAGTGGATTCACGACGTAAAGGAAGGAACGCTCGTCCGAAGGGGATCCGCCTCCCAGCAGGCCGGGCGTTTCGATTCCGCCCGGCTGTCGCGGCTTTTGTTGCAGAACTACACGCCCCGGCTCGCGGGACGGCCGGAAACGCTGAGCGGAGTCCCGTGCCGGAAGCTCGAGCTCGTCCCCAAGCATTCGGGCAGTCCCTTGCGCACGCTTTGGGTGGATCCCGGCCGCGGCATCGTCCTGAAAACCAGGCAGTTGACCGCCGGCGGCACCGTGGCTTCGGAAACCAGTTTCACGGAATTGAGCCTGGAAAACCGGCCCGACGAAGCTTTTTTCTCCCCCCCCCTGCTGCCCGCCGACAAACTTGCGGAAGAGATTCCCCGCGAGACCGTGCGCGGGCCCGGGGAATTGGCCGCCGCCGGCCTCGACGGCGCGCCCTGGCCGGCCGCCCTGCCGAACGGCTTTGAGCTGGACTCCGTCACCCTCGTTCCGCTGGGAGAGGACGAGGCCGCGCATTACCGGTACGTGGACGGGCTCAGCGTTGTGTCTTTTTTCGTATCGCCCCGGCCCTTCGACGAGGAAGGAAGCGCGGACGCCACGGACGACGCGGGGCACGACGACCCGACGTTCTCCTTCGCCAGCCCGGTGGGCAACATCCTGACCTGGGAAAAGGCCGGCCGCCATTGCCTCCTCGTCGGGGATCTGGAAACGGAGGCCTTGCGCAAAATACAGACCGCTTTGGACGCCCCCTTGATTCCGTGAAAGAACGACGCCGCTGTTTTCGCGGCCTTGCGGGAATGCGTTTTTCGGCGGCGGCGCCGCGGTTTTTAGGCGAGGTTGAAGAGGAGAAATTCGGCGGGCGCCGAGGCGGAGAAGCGTAGAGGAACAGCTTTGAGCGCGGCGCCGTCTCCGGCGCGGACGCACACTTCGTTCAGAAAAAAAGTCCCGCGCAGGGCCTGCACCCAAACGCGGCGCCCGGCCGGAAGCGAGTGGCGGAGCGTCTGGCCGCCCCCCAGAGCGCAATCCCAAACTTCGGCGTCTTGGCGCACAGGCAGGGCCCCGCCGCGTCCGTCGGGCGCGGCCAGGAGGCGGAGGCGCCCCCGTTTTCCTTCGGGATCGAAGGACCGCCGCAGGCAGAGAGGCGGCAGCGACTTTTCCCGGGGGCGTATCCAGATCTGCAGGACGCGGGCGGGCTCGCTTTCGGACAGGTTGTATTCGCTGTGGGTGAAGCCCGTTCCCGCGCCGATGAGCTGGACGTCGCCGGCCCGGAGGATCGTTCGCCGGCCGTCGGCGTCCTCCTGCCGGACGGCGCCTTCCAGAACGTAGGTGAGGATTTCCACGTCGGCGTGGGAATGCGTTTCGAACCCGCGGCCCGGCTGGACCCGGTCTTCGTTGATGACGCGCAAAGAACCGTAGCCGCGGTGCCGGAGGCTTCGATAGGTGTCGAAGGCGAACGTGCGGCGGCTGTCGAGCCAGCCCAGGTCCGCGTGCCCGCGCGTGTCGGAAGGGCGGACCTTGATCACGCGGAGACCTCCTGCCGCGGCATTTCGGCGGGCCGGGGCGCGGGGGATGCTCCGCCGAGCTCGCTGAGAAAACGGGCGCGCTTCCCCCCGCTCGTTCGGGGAACGGACTCGGCGTAGCGGAAAATCGTCTCGAGGCGGGGGTCCACGGACCGGATGTTTTCCCGCACGGCCGCTTCCAGGGCGGCGGACCGGCTTTTGTCGCTGAGCGTGATCTCCACCGATTCCGGCTCGCGCTGGACCGCAAGCCAGGGCAGGCAGGGCAGGCCGCGCGCGGCGTGGGCATCTTCCACCGCGTCGGAAAGGCAGACCGAGTGCGCCCGGCCGCCTCCGGGAAGATGGAGGAAGGCGTGCTCCCGGCCCGTGAGCTCGTGCAGGACGGGAAACGCGCGGCCGCAAGGGCAGGGTTTGTCCGAATAGGAGCCGAGGTCTCCGACGGGGTAGCGGATGAAAGGCGTGGCCGCGTTGTCCAGGTCCGTGACGACGATGCGCGCCCGCTCGAAGGCGCGCGCCGGCCGCCCGTCGTCGCGGAGGAACTCCACCAAGAGGCGGTCGGCGTTGATGTGGAGGCTTCCCTGGGGGCATTCCAGGGCGATTTCGTTGAACTCGCTCGATCCATACTCCTGGGCCACCGGACAGCCGAAGGCCTGCTCGATGACTTTTTCCTGGGAAGCCGAAATCGTGTCGGCGGTCACGAACGCGCAGGCCAGCCGGCCGGGCGGCAAGGCCCAGCGCCGTTCCAGCCAGAACTGCGCCGTCTCAAGGACGGCCGAAGCGTAGCCGTAGACGTAGCGGAACGCGCCGGCCGCCAGCCGGCGCCGGCATTCCTCGGCCATGGCGGGCCCGACCTTGTAGCTGTTGAAGACGGCGGCGTTTTCCAGCCCGAGCTCGATGAATCGGCGGCGGCGGTTCAGGGGCGCGAGGCGCCCCCAGATTTTCACGTAAGGATCTCCCCTCAACAGGCCCCAGGCTTCGCGCCCGCGCCAGAGCACGGCCTCGCGCTCGGCGATGGATTTCCCGTCCACCCAGAAGACGACGGGATGGCCCGTGGTGCCGCTGCTGGACACGCGCACGGACACCGGCGGCCGCGGCTCGCACCGGTAGGCTTCCGGCCTAAGCGCCATGTCGCTCCGGTCCATGAGCGGTAACCGCCGAAATTGTTCCCAGGAAAAATCGGGCGGCGGCCGGAAGTCCGGCAAGGCGCCGAAGGCCGGCGCGGTGTTTTTCGCCCGGAGGAGAAGGCGCGATAATTTTTCCTCGCGCAGGCGCCGCAGCTCGCGGGGCGGCATCCAAGGAGCGCGCCGCCGCGCGGCCTCGTCCCGCCCCTGAAGGAGGGCGCGAAAGCGCGCCGCGCTCCTGAGAAGCGGTCCTGAAACGGACGGCCACAAGGCCGGAGGCCGGGGCCCCAAGGACGGGCGGCTTTGCGAAGCCAGGGGATAAAAAAGGAACCGTCCCACGCCCGGCGCGGCGAAATGTTTTTCGCAGGCGGCGGCCCAGCGGCGGCGGTCCTGGCCGGGAGACTCGTAATAGGAGACGCAGCTCAAACCCGAGCCGTCCGCGGCCAGGAACGGCGCGCGGAGCAGGAACCGCCGCGCTTGCGGGCGGGCGAAATCCGGCACGAACCAATAGGTCCCGTGCGCGCGCGGGTTCTGGGAAAATCCCACGCCCCACTTGCGCTTGTGGAGGAAGACGCCGTCGTCCAAAAAGGGGTGGCAAGGACCGAAATCCACGTCCTTCAGTCCTTTCTCCATGGCCAGCCGCACGCAGGCGTGGTAACAGCCGGCCAAAACGCCCGATTTCGAAAGCTCCTCGGAGCCGCCCCGCACGCCGCAATACGCCAAATGAAAGACGCCCTTCTTTTCCATAGCCAGGATGGCGCCCAGGACTTCCTCGCCTTCCCTCAGTTCCACGAGACAGCCGGCTTGAAAAAGCTTTCTCATATCCTCGAGGCCGAGCACGTGGCGGTATCCGGCGAACTTCCGGCCCACCGTCGGAAGATAATGGAAATAATAGAAACGATAGAAGGCGTCCAGGTCGCGGGCGGTCCGGGCGGTCCATCCGTTCTCCTGCGCGCGCTGGGCGGCCTCCCGGAAAATCCTGTGCCGCGCGGCCGCCTCCTTGTCGCGCAAATCCAGAGAACCTTCCACAAGCTCCGGCAGGCAATGGCCCAGGCGGGCCGACAAGCGCCGGGCGAGCGACGCGGGCAAGTCGGCGTAGAGCATGTCGGCTTGGTGGGCCGCCATGAGCGTCTTCCAGGAGCCCAGGAACCGCCGACCCAGCCGCCGAGGGGCCCGCTCCTGCGAAAACGCCCGCAGGGCGAAGTAGCGGAAAGGCTCCGGCCTTCCCAGAAGAAGCACCCGCAGGGGCTCGGAGGAGCCGGGGGCCGCGCCCTCCAACAGCCACGCATGGGGCCAGAGGGCGTCGAACCAACGGCCGAGGCCGCCGCGCCGCCGGAACAGCCAAGCCAACAAACGGCCCGGCAGGAAGCGGGTTTTGTTTCCGTCCACGGCGAACGGCCCGACGCGATGTTCGTAACCGGAAACGCGGGTCCCGGATTTTAAAAGGAGACGCACCAGGAGGATGTCGTCCGCGGGAACATTGGCCTCCGCCCGGAGGAACCCGCCGCGACGCAGAATGTCCGGCAGTTCCGCGGCCAAGCGGCTCCAGGCATTGGCCTTGCTCAACCCGCGCGCGCGGCCTTCGGGCTCAACGCCGAAGGCCTCCAGCCGCGCCGTTTCTCCGTCCCGGCCGGCGCGCCTCGCGCGCACCCAGCCCGTCCGCCGTCCGTTCCGGAAACAGACGAACTCAAAGCGCCGGGCGGTCTGGCCGGAGCGAACAAATTCCATCCCGTCCGCCGACGGCTTCACTTCCCAGCCCGGCGCGGGCGTGACATGGCCGGGGCCGTTCAGCTCCCACCGGAAGCGAACGAATTCTTGCCCGAGGGCGCGCTTAAAAGCTCGCGTAGATCCCCCTCTCCCAAGCGTGCTTGGCCAGGAAGCGCAGCGCGCTCCGCAGGTGCGCGGCCCGCAATTTCCATTGCCCGGGCCGGGCGCTCTGCCGGCGGTAATCGTGGATCCACTCCACCTGCGGAACGTAGTCCACGCTCCAGCCGGCGCGCCCCAGGCGGTAGCAAAGGTCGATGTCCTCGTAGTACATGAAAAAATCCTCGTCGAATCCCCCGACGGCGCGCAGGGCCTCGGCCCGGAGCAGGAGGCAGGACCCCATCACCCAATCCACGGGCCCTGGGCGTTCCAGGTCGGCGTCGCGCATCAGGTATCGCCGGATCGACTGGAACCGCGCCGCGCGGCTTTCCGGCAGGAACCCCCGCAGGAGCACGCTGCGCAGGGTGGGGTACCTGCGGCAGGAAGCTTGAGGCCGCCCGTCGGGATACAGAAGCTTCACGCCCAGCGCTCCCGCCTGCGGGCGCGCCGCCAACTCCTCCATCAAGCGGGACAAACTGCCGGGCGCCACGACGATATCGGGGTTGGTCACCAGATACGCGCGCGCCGCCCAACGTCGGAACACCTGGTTGTTGGCGCGCCCGAAGCCGACGTTGTCGCTGTTGAAAATGAAATCCACCTCGGGATGGAGCGCCCGCAGTTTCTCCGGACCGTTCCGCGAAGCGTTGTCGACCACCGCGATTTTGACCCGCAAGCGCGATCCTTCGCGCCTCAAACTTTCGAGGCAGCGCTCCAAAAGCAGAGGGGTGTCGTGGTGGACGATGGAAACAATGAGGTCGAACGGAGGCGCTTCCGGCGGCGCGAAGTCAAAGCCGGAAGGGATGCCTTTCAGGATCCCCTGAGGCAAAAGCCCCCGTCGTCCGTCAGAAAATACGGGGGCCGTCGAATGAGCCGTCATGCCGTCAGTGCCGCGGTGGAATCGCGCCCGGCGCCCGCCGGCTCGGCGGCCAGGCAAGCCTCCATGCGGTCCACGCGCGCGGCCCACGTGTCGTCACGGGTGATGGGCCCCGGCTCCCGCGGCGGGCGGGCGAGCGTCTCCGCCAGCGCGCGGCTGAACTCCTGCGCCGTGTCCGCTTTCCGGACCCAGGCGCCCCAGTCCCGCTCCATGGGGACTTGCGTGGCCACCACCGGCTTGCCGGCCGCTATATAGGAATAAACCTTCAGCGGATCCATGGAGCCGGTGAGCCCTATCACGCGGTGCGGCAGGATGCAGGCGTCCATGGTTTCCAGCGCCCGGAAAAGCCGGCGCTGGGGCAAAGCGCCCCAACGATGCACGCGGCCCCCGGCCGATAGCCGGCGCCACGCGGCGCGCAGCCGAGGCTCCAGGCTTCCGATGAAAACGAACTGCGCCCGCGGATGATCCTTGAGAAGGCGCGCCAGAAGACTCAAATTGATCCGTTCGTCCAGGCGGCCGGCGTAGCACACACGGGGGCCGGGCGGTAAAAGAGGCGGATTCCAGGCGTCTTGCTCCGTAACCGGCGGCAGGGCGTTGGGGATGAGCGTCACCTGTCTTTCGGCTCCCGCGTAGCGCCGCAGCAGGCCGCTGGAAACGGAAAACACGGGCGAGGCCCGTTCCAGCACGCGCTCATAACAGTCCTCGTAATCCGCGCGGCGCGCCCGGTCGAGCCAGGGGCAAAGGGTGTTGTCGTCGACCAAATCGGCGCAAACGCGGCCGGTCCAGCGCCCCACGGCGTGGCGCACGAATCCGTGGGGAGGATAGGCCCACAAGAGAGGGTCTTTCCAGCCGCGTTCCGACAGGAACTTCTCCACGCCGGCCCAGGACGAAGCGAAAGAAAAGTCCGTCAAGGGACCGCGCCCCGCGCTTCGAAAGGGCCACCAGAGGAAAGGCCGGTAGGTCCACAAATTCTTCTCTTCCTGCCGAATGGGAGAGACCAGCCCGCGCAGGCGCTCCAGCCAAAAGCGCCCGAGGACGCGGTCGCGCTCCCGCACGGCGGCCAGAAGGCCCTTGAGCCAGATCCAGGGATTGAGCGGCGGCTCCGCCACCAGAAGGTTGTCGCCGGGCCGCTGCCGGGCCCACGTCCGCGCGATCATTTCGTAGCGACGGCCGAAAAGACCCCAATCGTGCTGGTACCAAACGATGACGATGTTCACGCGCCCCTCCTCCCGCGCAGCACCACGGCCGCCGTGGCCAGCAATATCCCGATATCGAGGCGGAACGAAACGTTCCGCACATACTCCACGTCGCAGGCGATCCAGTCCGCGAAGTCCGAGCAGCTGCCGCACCGCACCTGCCAGAGCCCGGTCATTCCCGGGCGGACCCGCAGCCGCATTTCCCGCCAACCGGGTTGCCAGGCCATCTCCCGGGCGGCCAGCGGGCGGGGCCCCACCAGGCTCATTTCCCCCCTCAAGACATTCAAAAGCTGGGGCAGCTCGTCCAGGCTTGTGCGGCGGAGCCAGCGGCCCAGCGGCGTGATCCTGGGATCGTTGACGATCTTGAACATGGGGCCGTCGGATTGGTTCAGTTCTTTCAGGACCTCTTGCTTCAAATGCGCGCCGGGCACCATGGTGCGGAGCTTGTAAAGAGAGAACTCGCGTCCGCCGCGTCCGATCCGTTTCTCCGAATAAAACACGGGCCCGCCCGACGTCGCTTTGATGAGGACGGCCGCGGCCGCGCAGCACGCCGCCGCCGCGGGCGCCAGCAGGAGGGCGCCGGCGATGTCCGCCGCCCGCTTGAAGGCGAAGAAACAGGCGGAGCGGACGCGGGCCGACTTGGCGGAAAAGCGGTCGGCGCGGATGCGCCATCGGCGGGCCCACGGCACGCCCTCGAGAAGCCGGGCGTGCCCTTTGGGAAACACCGTTCCGTTGAAGGCCAGGGACCGCCGGAGGTGGATTCCGGGCCGGACGTAAGCGCCCTCCGCCAAAATGGACCGTCGCACCTGGCTCAAGTTCCCGACCCGGGCGCCCGTGTTCAGCACCGATTGATACACCAGAGCGCCGCGGCCGATGCGGCAGCCCGGCCCGATGACCGTGGGCCCCACCACCACGCTGTCGGGTCCGATCACCGCGTCCTCGCCGATCAGCACGGCCCCGTGGAAGGACGCGCTGCCGGCGACGCGCGCCCGCCGGGCGCCCGAGCCGCGGCGGTCCCCCTCATTGAGAACCTCGCGGTTGGCGTCCAGATAATCCTGGAACGATTTCAATCCGTTGTAGCGGCCCTCCAGCGGGAGCCCCCAGACGCCGCAGCCTCCGGCGATGGCGGCCGGAATCAGCTGCTCCTTCAGATCGAAGTGCTTCCCGGCTGGGATGCGGGCGAGGATTTGCGGATGAACGTAATAGACGTCGGCTGGAGGAGCCGAAAGGCTTTGCCAGAAAGCCGTTTTTACCGGAGTGTCGGCCGAGGGGGCCGCCTCCCCGGCGTCCGGGCGGCGAACACCGACGATCAGGAACGGGCTTTCCGCGGGCGGAGAGTCCATGAACGGCTTGAGGTCGAAGCGAGAAAAACCGTTGCCGTTGATCACAAAGAACGGTTGGTCTCCGAGAACATCCTGGAACGCCAGCCAGCAGCCGGCGGTGCCTTTGTATTTCTCCTCGTAGCGATAGACGATGCGATGGCCCAGCCGCCGGCCGTCTCCGAAATAGTTCCGCACGCACAGAGTGTCCGGCGAGAGCGGAATGAGAAACCGATCCACGCCGTTCTTCGCCAGGTGATCGAAGAGCCGCCGCAAGGCGGGCACATTTCCCACGCCCAGCATGGCCCGGGGCCGGTCGCAGGCCAGAGGATACAGCCAGCGGCTCACGCCGCCCACCAAAATGATCGCATCCATGTTCAACCCCCGCAGTGAATCGTTTCCGCCGGCCGCCTCAACGCGCCGCCGGCGGCGTGAGCTCCAAGAAAACGGGCGTCGGTCCGAACGCCATATTTTTCAATTTCTCCCCGGATATTTTCCGGCGCGAGCCGTCCAAGGAAACAAGGGAAAGTCCTTCGTAGGAAGAAGGCAGGTTCGTCAGGCGCGCCGAAGGTCCCTCGCTCCACACCACCCACACGTCCCGGTCTTCGCGGGCGAAGCGGTAGGCCTCGATCCCCCGCGACTCCCAGCGGCCGAGAGAGCGCGCGCCCACCAGCAGTCCGCTGAGAATCTCGTGAGCCTTGTAAGCCGGAAGCGGACGGCCCTCCAGCGTCATAAGGCCGAAGTCTAAATCGCGGACCATTCCCACGTCCCGGCCGGGATTTCGCAGGGTGTGCCAGACCACGGCCCGAACCTCTTCCCGCGACAGCGCACGGGCGTAGTTTTTCACCAGATAGACGGCCTTCCGGAGCTCTTCGGCCGCGCGGTCGCGCGTCTCAAAATATCCTCCCGTGCTCGAAATCTCAGTGATCCAGATGGGCTTGGCGAGCCCGTGGCGCGCCAGCGTTTCTCGAGGAACCGAAAGCGCTCCTTCCAGGGTGCTGAAGGCCGGGTAGACATGGACGTTCATGGCGTCAAAATAGCGGCCGCCGCCCAGGGAGAGAAACGCGTCGAGCCATTCTGTTTCCAACGGCTTGGCCAGACCGCCGATCAGAACCACGGCGTTCCGGTCCCCTTCTTTCAGACCCGCATACGCGGCTTGGATGAATTGAAAATATTCCGAGGCATTTGCCCGGCCCTTCCAAAAGGGATCGAAGTCGGGCTCGTTCCACACCTCGTACGCTTTGATCCGGCCTCGATAACGGTCCGCCAGCGCCCGGGCGAAGGAGCGGACGGACTTCAAATCTTCCGTTGGAAAGTGCGACGGGGCCACGTCCGAATCCCGCGGGATCGGCCCGCGATTCCAGCCGCTCGATATCGGCAAAGTGAACAGCATCTGCAAGCCCCGCTCCTCGATCACCGCCAGGGCGGCGTCCAAGGACGACCAATCGAAAGCTCCGGGCCGGGGCTCCAAAACATCCCAAGCGTCGGAGTTAAAACGGACGATACCCGCTTTGATGGCGATACAACGGTCCGCGTCTTTTCTCCAATCCTCCGCCGGGGCGTAGAGTCCCAAACCGCCCGCGACGTAAACCCCCAGGCGGGTGGAATCCACGCAGGAAAGGCATTCCTCCGCGCGGGCGGAAGACCCGGCCGGCGCCAGGAGACAAAATGCGGCCGCGGCGATCCACGGCAAATCGCATCGTCCTCCGGAAATCGTCATCGGACTCCGCCCTCGGAACAGGAGATTAGATCAGCCGGGCACGGCGCCGCCTCCGCTGGAACCGCCTCTCGCGCGGCCGCGCTTTCATACACGCGCAATGTCTTGCGCGCCGTTTCCCGCCAGGAAAACCGCGCGGCTCGCCGCAGACCCCTTTCCCTCATGGCGCGCCTCAAATCCGGGCCGCGCGCCACTTCCAGCATCGCGCGCCGGATGTCGCCGGCGTCCATGGGGTCCACATAGACGGCGGCGTCCCCGCACACTTCCGGAAGCGAGGACGAATTGGAAACGATGGCCGGCGCGCCGCACGCCATGGCTTCCAGAGGCGGCAGCCCGAACCCTTCGTAAAGAGATGGATAGACCAGCGCGGAAGCGCCGCCGTAAAGCGCCCTCAAGTCGTCCGGGCCCACGTGTCCGGTGAACACGACGCCGGCCCGCCTCTTGAGCGCGGGCCCCCAAGCGGGCTCTCCCACCAGCGCCAGCTGATGGCGGAATCCCGGGAGAGACCGCAGGCTCTGATAGGCGTCCAACAGCCGTCCAAGATTCTTTCTCGGATGAAGGGCGCCCACCGCAATAAAATAGCGTCCATCGAGCCCGTAACGGGTTTTCACCCGCCGAATCTCAGCCGCGTCCCGGCAAGGGAAAAAAACAGGATCCGCCGCGTTCGGCACGACGTGCACCCTTTCCTCCGGCACGCCGTACATGCGCATCAGGTCCCGCTTGGTGCTTTCGGAAACCGCCAGCACGGCGTCGGCTCGCCGCGCGCTCCAGCGGGTGAGCCTCAAGGCCATGGCCCGGTTCCAAGGAAATGCCTGCGGATAAAACTCGAAGCTCAGATCGTGCACGGTCAGAACGAGCCGGGCTCCGTTCGCGGGAACGCCGACGTATTGCGTGTGGAACACATCCACGGGCTCGCGCATCATTTCCCAAGCGTAGGCCAAAGGCACGCGGAGGAACGGCGTCCGAACGGCCATCTTCCGCGCCTCCATCCGCGCAGGCAGGCTGCGCAGGAAGGGCGCGGCCGCCGGGTCCGTGTAATACACCCGGTAGGAATTGTCCGCTTCCAGCGCGGCGAATTCCCGCAGGAGGTTCCGCCAATACGTTTCGTCCCCGGTGCGGCGGCGGCCCAACGTCTGCGCATCCAATCCGATCCTCACGTCGTCCTCGCGCCGGCCAGGCGGATGAGGCAGGCGCGCTGGTGCCGGCTTTTCTCGTCGTAACGCCCGCCCCCGGAGAACCGGCTCAGCAGGGAGAAAACGGCCAGGCGCAGCCAAAACCCCACCGCCATGATGCGTCTGATGCGCGCGCACTCGGCCGGCCGCGAATGCCGCCGCAAAAACAGCAAGGGTCCCGTCACCTGGTTTCCAAATACCGCCGCGCCGCTTTTCCGCACGCCCGCCTTCATGTGGTGCACGATGCCGAATTGCGGAAGATAGCAAAGCCTCCAACCCCGGCTCCTCATGGCCAGAGACGCCTCCAAATCCTCCCCGTAGAGAAAATAGGATTCGTCGAAAAACCCGGGACCCTCCACGGCCGACCGCCGCGCCATGAGAACAGCTCCGGAAATCCATTCCACGTCGCAGGGCTTCCGGGGCGGGCGCGCCCAATAAATCCCGGGGAAAAAGCGGTCGGAGAAAAGCCTGTTGAGGAAAAGATATTGATGAAACGCCGTGCGGACCGTTGGAAAACACCGGCCTTGCCCGCCCTGGAAGCGTCCGCTCCCATCGGTAAGCGCGCAGGTGACGGCGCCCGCTTCGGGGTGAGCATCGAGGAATTCCGCCATGCCGCGCACGGCCCCGCCGCCGACCGCGGCATCCGGATTGAGGAACAAAACGTAGGGCCGGTCCGTTGTGATACGGAAGGCGGCGTTGCAGGCGCGCCCGAAACCTTCGTTGCGGTCATTTTCGATAAGACGGACCTCCGGAAACCCGGCCCGAACCATCTCCGCGCTTCCGTCGGAGGACGCGTTGTCCACCACCCAAATTTCCGCGTCCAGCCCGGCGCATTCCGTCTTCAGCGAGCGGAGGCAGGCCTCCAGATGATCGCGCGTGTTCCAATTGACGATGATCACGGCCAGCCTCAAAGCGGACACCATCGACCCTCCCCGGGAACGTAACGTCTCAGACCTTCTTCCACCCCGCCGCGCTGATGATGGCCGAACAGCCTCCGAAATAGAAAATGAGCGGGCCGATTGAACCCGGCGCGGTTGAGCGCCTTGGCCGCCCGCTCAACGAGCCCCACCGTCCCCCGGTTGAGAAACGCCGCCGCCGCCCAGGAGCGTATCCGGTTCATGCCGGGTCGGGCCGCAATCATGCCCTTGCTCATGAGGTAGGGCTTCAGTTCGGGGTGGAGGCGCCAAAAGGCCACCAGGCAAATGCCTGTTTGATAAGCCCGGCGCATAAATTGATCGTAACCCATCACATGCTCATGCACTCCCCTCGCGCCCGGATCCAGGAAGAGGCGCAAGCCGTGCCGTTTCAATCGGTAACCCATTTCCACATCCTCGTAAGCCAAATGCGGAAAATCCCGGGAAAACCACTCGTTGGTCTCCGTAAAAAACCGCCTCTTCAAGGAGATATGCGTGGTGTAGAAGTGCTCCCAGCCCAGCTCCCGGAGGTTCAAAAGAGGATTAAAGACTTTGTCCAAACGGCTCATGTTAAATTCCGACCCATCCCCCGCGAATTCCTCAACGAAACCCAGCAGGGCGTATTCCCTTTGCGGATGAGCGGCGTGCCA
>JBQTIM010000222.1:0-10526 GCA_052388135.1 Elusimicrobiota bacterium | reverse complement strand
AATACTTACGCACACCGAGAGCCAACTCATCGGTCCGGCTTTCTTTCGCAACAGAACCCCCCGACGGAATGGCAACCGACTCCGACCCGCTTTTGGCGTAGGCATAATCCGCGATAAGGCTGATCGGCCAGGTGTCCAGGCGAATATCGCTTTGGATTCCGAACGCTCTCTGATCTTCGCCGGGCTTCCATTCGCTTTCGAGGAACTTAAATCCCCCCGCAAAGTTTAAGTTGCCCGTCCAATTCTTCTGCGCCCAAGCAGGCTGCGTCAATGCGATAAGGCTGGCCGCCGCGCCCGCAAAAGCGATGGCGCCGTATTTTTTCATTATCATAATCTTCCTTTCTTGTTTCGATTTGTGTGCGCGATAAACAGCATCCTTTCTGGCTTTCTGAGCCGGACAGAGCAACGCGATGTCGATCTCGAAACGCCAACGAAATCCGCGCCGAGGACGCCGGCACTCGTGGAACCCGAGCGACGGGTCGCCGCCGGGCGATTCACAACCCGCATTTTCCTGGAGTTTACGTTGACTGTGAGACGCCTCGTCCAATCCCCGGCCATTTCCCGTGATTAATACTCGCCGGATCTTCCTTTAGCAACGGGGTGCTTCTTAACATTCGGAATATAATGAAGAAGTTTTAACAGACATCTTCGCAGGTCTTGTCTTTCTGGTTTTGTGAGGGGACTTAAAAATTTACGCTCAACCTCCAGGACGAGCCCCTGCGCTTTCTGAAACAGAGCCCTTCCTGCGGGTGTTAAGTGAATCAAATAATGCCTTCGATCCTCGGGGTGATCCTGCCGAACCGCGAGCCCTTTGGCCTCAAGGCTGTCCATCAACTGAACCATCGTTGCTCGATCTATTTTTAACTTTTCGCCGATGGCCCCTTGCGCCGAGGGCCCTTCGAAATGGATGGCCGCAAGTATCCCATACTGCTTGGGGGTGATTTTTAACGGTTCGAGAATTTTCGCTGTCATTTCCCGGATTCTCTGTGCGGGCAGGTTCAGGAGAAATTCATATCGCGCCGTCCGATCCGATGGCGATTTACCGAAAGCGGGCGGCGTCGAACGTGCCGGCTTTTGAAGTTTTATCATACTCCCTCCCCGTGAAGTTATATTTACAACCATTTACCTACTGATAGTTAGTATACAAATTTATTACAGATGCACCGAATCACGAAAAGCTGTTCAAAAAGAGGAAACCACCGCTGCCGCGCCCCGCGCGGCCCCACCGACCCGCCCGGAAAATAAAAAACCCCAACGGCCATGGGCCGTTGAGGGCACTTCCAGTTGGACTTGGCGAAAATGGTGCAGTTTCCCGTTCCAAAAGAAAATGAAAATCTCTTTTCCCAACGCACACTTCTGTTGGGAAAACTTTTGACTGACTGGCAAGTTTCACGTCCAGTGGGCGAAGGCTCGCCCCCGACAACAGAATCCTTTACTTTTTTTTCCGCGCCCTGAGCTTATTGGGAAAATCCCGCACCCCAATCTCCTTCCCCGTAAACCCACCCCCCATCCCGCCCCGCCGCTGCGACACCTTCACCCGCTCTTTGGGAAACGCAACAGACACGTGAAGTCCCTACCATACCTCCCGAAGCGATAGGAGTTTCAAAGAGGCAGACGAACCTCCGTTTTACGGCGGTCCATTTCCACGGCCAATCTATTTAAGCCCTCCGCGTCCAATGTTTTTTCCGCCAATGGGAAAAGGGCAACTTCCTCTTTTTGAAAGTGCGCTTCCAGAACCGCTTTGAATTGAATCATGAGGAATTCCATTTCACGAGACCGCGTGCCGGATCTTTCCAACAGCTGCGCAAGAAAATATTCCAGGTCCTGATGCTCCTGCGCTATCTGCGTCGTGAACCGTTTCTCAAAAAGCGTATTAATCTTTACAGCGGGTAAAAAAATCTCGTCTTCAAACCAGGCGTGGGCCAGAACCACCCGCTGAAGCGTTTTCAATCTCTCTGGAAATCGCGGGTTGTCCAAGGAAAACCGCTCCATTACTTTCCGGATCAATTTGTGATCTTTCAAAAGTTCTTCGGTCGCTTTCATTAATTTTTTCTCTCCAGCGCCCGATGATTTTGGAAGCGTATTGTCTTTCATAACAACCTCCGTGGTTCTGTTTTTTTTAATCATTCACAGAGAGGTGGAAAATACTTCAATCGCCGCCGCGCTGCGCGCGGCCCCGCCTGTTTACCGCCCGCCCGTAAAATAGAAAAACCTAACCGCTTTAGGCAGTTAGGTTCTTCTTTTGAGTTGCGTACTTTCGAAATGGTGCTCGGTACAGGATTCGAACCTGTGACCCCCTCCATGTCAAGGAGGTACTCTAACCAGCTGAGCTAACCGAGCGTTGGGCGGGCCGCTGTGCGGCGGCCGGCCTTGAAAACTATTTCGATCCGGGCGCGGCGCCGAAGCGGGCCGTGACGCGGGCCTCGATGCCGCCCCGCGCCGCGAAGACGCCCTCCACCTCGGCCCAGCCGGGCTTCGCGCAGCGGACCACGTCCTTCAAGACGCGGTTCACCGCGTTCTCCGTGAAAATGCCGAGGTTGCGGAACGCGTTCAAATACAGCTTCAGGGACTTGGTCTCCAGGCACAGCTTTTTCGGCCCGTAGCGGATGCGCAAAACGCCGAAATCCGGCAGGCCCGTGCGCGGGCACACCGATGTGAACTCCGGAAACGAGAGGGAAACCTCGTAACCCGGATACTGGTTCTCCCAGCACTCGATGTCCGGCAAGCGGGCGTCCACGCCGGCTTCGGCCTGAGACGCGCTGTAAAGTCGGCCCGTTCTTTTCATGAAAGTTGGAGGCGCGAGCCGGATTTGAACCGGCGAATAACGGTTTTGCAGACCGTCCCCTTAGGCCACTTGGGTATCGCGCCGTCTAGCAAAAAGAAACCCTCCAGGATCCTTTCCGGAAATCCCGGGGAACGGGCCTAAGGTCCGATAATTTTAGTATTTGGGGACCGAGGGATCAACCTCCTCGGACCAGGCGAGGATGCCGCCTTTGACGTTCTTCAGTTTTTTGAAGCCCAGCTGCTTCAGCACCTGGATGGCTTTGGCGCTGCGCATGCCGGACTTGCAGTGGACGACGATGTCGTCGGCTGTGTCGAGCTCCTTGGCGCGGGCGGCCACCTCTCCCAGGGGAATGAGGCGGGAGCCGGGAATCAGGCCGATCTGGTATTCGTGGGGCTCGCGCACGTCCAGGAGGACGAAGCGGTCCTTGCGCTTGAGCTTTTCCGACAGCTCCTTGACGGAAATTTCGACGGTGCCGTTGCCGGGAGCGGCCTCCTCCTGCCCGCGGCCCACGCCGCAGAACTGGTCGTAATCTATCAGCTCCTTGATGGTGGGGTTGTCGCCGCAGACGGGGCACTTGGGGTTGCGGCGTATGCGCACGGAGTCGAAGGTCATGTCCAGGGCGTTGAAGAGCAGGAGGCGTCCCGTGAGGGGCTCTCCCTTGCCGATGATGAGCTTGATGGCTTCCGTGGCCTGGATGAGGCCGACCAAGCCGGGCAGGATGCCCAGCACGCCGCCCTCGGCGCAGGACGGCACCTCGCCCGGCGGCGGCGGCTCGGGGTAGAGGCAGCGGTAGCAGGGGCTGTCGGGGTTGCGCGGGTCGAAAACCGTCGCCTGGCCGTCGAAACGGAAGATGGAGGCGTAGACGTTGGGTTTCTTTAAGAACACGCAGGCGTCGTTGGTGAGGTAGCGGGTTTGGAAATTGTCGGTGCCGTCCACCACGATGTCGTATTCCTTCATGACGTCCAGGGCGGTCTCCCGGCGGAGGGGCATGTTGTAGGCGACCACCTTCACGTTGGGGTTGATGTCGGCGATGGTTTCCTTGGCGCTCTCCACCTTGAGCTTGCCCACGTCTTTGGTTCCGTGGATGACCTGGCGGTGGAGGTTGGTGTGGTCCACCTTGTCGAAGTCCACGATGCCCAGGGTGCCCACGCCGGCGGCGGCCAGATAGAGGGCGTTGGGCGAGCCCAGGCCGCCGGCGCCGATGAGGAGCACCTTGGCGTCCACGAGTTTTTCCTGGCCTTCCACGCCCACCTCGGGCATGATGAGGTGCCGGGAGTAACGAAGGACCTGCTCTTGGTTGAGTTTCATATTGCGTTCCATATCCGCCTTTCGGTTTAAACCGCCAGCGCCGACCGGACGATGCCGGGCAGCTCTTCGGGCGAGCGCGCCACGTGGTCGGGCCGCTCCCCGGGAGAATCCGCGTAGCCCCAGGCGCACCAGACGGTGCGGGCGCCGAAGGCCCGGCCCATTTTGATGTCGGCCGTGGTGTCGCCGATCATGAGGGCGCGCCCGTCGGCCGAGCCGAGGCCAGCGCGCTGGGCCGCCGTGCGCAGCATGAGCGGGCTGGGCTTGGTTTCCCCGCAGGTGTCTCCCCCCACCACGACGGCGATCCAGCGGTCCACGTCCAAAGCCTGGAGCAGGCGCCTGGAAATTTTTTCCGGCTTGTTGGTGACGACGGCCAGCCGGCCCAGAACGGCCAGGGCTTCCAGGGCTTCGGCGATTCCGGGGTAAAGCCGCGTTTGCCGGGCCACGTTGGCCGTGTAGTCGGCCTCGTAGGCGGCCTGCACGGCGGCCAGGCGGGGCGCGTCCTCGCCGCCGGCGATGTAGTCGTCGAAGCAATTCCGGTAAAGGGTTTCCATGCCCTGGTTCACCCAAGGCGCCAGGGTGGCGGGCGGCCGGGCAGCCAGGCCCAAGGAGGCGCGGACGCGCTCGGCGGCGGCCACCATGTCGGCGCGGCTGTCCTCCAGCGTGCCGTCGAGGTCGAGAGCGATGAGGTTCATGGTGACCGAGGTCCGCCGCGCCGCTCCGGCTTCACCCGGGCGAAACGGTTTGCCTCTAGCTCCCCGCCTTTGTCCCCTGCTTCTTCAAATCTTCCACGGATCCTTTTCCATCGCCCCTCTCGGTGACCTTCCGCGCGCCGGAAAGGGAGCCTTTGTAGGCGGAAAACGGCCGGGAGCTGTGGTTGATGACCTCGTGGGAGATGCCGCCGGGAATCAAAAGGATGTCCCCCGCCTCGATGGTGACCGGGAACTCGTCGAAATGGAACGTGATGGTGCCGGACACGGCGCCGCGGATTTCAGGCTCGTCGTGGCCGTGGCGGCTGCGCTCGAACCAGGGGGCCACGGTCTGCAGGTCGTAGACGGTGTAGCCGAAGCCTTTCATGGCCTCCGCCACCGCTTCGGCCGTGGGGTCCTCTTTTCGGGGCCACTTGATGAGCTTCACGCCGTTGGGGTATTCCGCCGTGCCGCCGCGCTTCGTCATGCTATCCTCCGACTGTTTCCGCCAAATCCTCGATGCGATCCAAAATCATGTCCGCGCCCGCGAGTTCTTCCCGGGGCCGGTAACCGTAGGTCACCGCGCAGACCGAAACGCCCGCCGCCTTGGCCGCGCGAATGTCGTTGGCGCTGTCCCCCACCATGAGGGCGGCCTCCGCCGGGACGCCCAAACGCCGCAGGGCCTCGCGCAGCGGGCCCGGGTCGGGCTTGCGGACGGGAAGAGAATCCCCGCCCAGAACGACCGGAAAAAACTTTTCCAAGCCCAAAGCTTTCAGAATTGCCCGGGAGTGCGCCTCGGGCTTATTGGTCACCACCGCCAGGGCCCGGCCGGACAAGCGCTCCAGTGTGGCCGACACTCCGGGATAGAGGGCGCTTCTGTCGGCGCAGTGGGCCAAATAGTGCGGAGAAAAGATTTCCAGGGCCCGGTCCGCCAAAGCTTCGTCCTCGGCGCCCAGCGCCCTTTTCATCAGGCTGCGGAAGCCGTCGCCGATGAACCCCTTGATTTCCGCGACGTCCCGCGGGGGGCGGCCCAGGCGGCGCAGGGCCTCGTTGACCGAGGCCGCGATGTCCTCCCGCGTGTCGGCCAGGGTCCCGTCCAAATCGAACAAGACCGCCCGGTAGCCGCGCTTAATTTAGCTGGGCCAAAACTTCTTGATGGTGGCCGTCCACCTTCACCTGCGGAAAGATTTTCTTCACCTTGCCGGCTTCGTCAATCACGAAGGTCCAGCGGGAGGCGGCGCCCTTCTGGTCGTTGTAGACGCCGTAGGCGCGGGAGATGGCCCCGCCCTCGTCGGCCAAAAGGGTGAAGGGAATGTCGAACTTGCTCTTGAAGGCCCGGTGCGACTCCTGGCCGTCCACGCTCACGCCCAGGATGACGGCGTTTTTCACGGTGAACTCGCCGAGGCTGTCGCGGAAGGAGCAGGCCTGGGCGGTGCAGCCCGGCGTGTCGTCCTTGGGGTAAAAGTAAAGCACCACCTGCTTGCCCCGGTAGTCGGACAGCTTGACGGCGCGGCCGTCGTCCGTCTTGGCCTCGAAAGCGGGGGCGGCGTCTCCTTCTTTCAGCGGCATGGGCTCCTCCTATCGTTTCCGGATCAGCGCCAGGAACTCGTCCCGGGTGCGGGCGTCCTTGCGGAAAGACCCCAGCATGGCGCTGGTGACGCTGGGGCTGTTGGCGCTTTCGGCGCCGCGCATCTCCATGCAGAGGTGGCGGCCTTCCATGACCACGGCGACGCCGAGGGGCTTTATTTTTTCATCCAAGATTTCCGCGATCTGGCTGGTGAGCCGCTCCTGGAGCTGAAGCCGCCGGGAGAAGGCCTTCACCAGCTTGGGAATTTTGGACAGCCCGATGACGCGCCCGTTGGGGATGTAGGCGACGTGGCAGACGCCGAAAAAAGGCAGGAGGTGATGCTCGCAGAGCGAATAGAAGCTGATGTCCTTCACCACCACCATCTCGCTGTAGTTCTCGGTGTAGAGGGCCTGGTTGATCAAGCGGTCCACGTCCACCGCGTAGCCCGACGTGAGCTCCCCCAGCGCTTTGGCCACGCGGACGGGCGTGCGCTGGAGGCCTTCGCGCTCCGGGTCTTCGCCCAAAGCGAGGATCATCCGGCGGACCAGGTCCGGCAGGTTCGTCGTGTCTGTCTTATCGAGGGACGCCAGGGCCATGGGGTTCACCTTTTTTTAACGGTTTGGGATCGCTTAGGTTCCGGAAAAACGGTCAGGCGGGCATAGCGGCCGGGAGGGGTTTCCGCGAGCCGTAGCCGCCGGTGATGGAATGCCAATATCCGACGCGCGTTTCTCCCAGCTTCCAGCAGAGAAAACATTCGCCGCCGTTGACGCGGGCCGGGAAATCCACCAGGCCCTGGTCCAAATCCTTGGGCAGGCAGCCGAGCTTCTGGA
Organism: Elusimicrobiota bacterium; assembly: GCA_052388135.1. GTDB lineage: Bacteria > Elusimicrobiota > Elusimicrobia > FEN-1173 > FEN-1173 > JBQTIM01. The sequence continues at coordinate 3,350 of JBQTIM010000222.1, read as the reverse complement.
TTTCCTCCAGCCGCTCGTTGATTTGGGAAACGAGGAAATCGGCCTGCGACACGGCCAGGGCCTGCTCGGCGGCGGTGGGAGCCGTTCCGGAGGACGTGCGGCGCTTCCAATCGGCCACCTTGGCGTCCACTTGCCGCTTAAGGACGCGCACCGCGCCCATGCGCTCTTCCAACAAAGGAAGCAGCTTCTCCGCCTCGCGAGGCGTAAAATAACGCAAAGGGATGGACATTGAACGATTATATAACTTCGGCCCGGGAAGGTCTAGGCGCCCAAAACACGCGGACGGGCCCTCTGCAAGAGCGGTTAATCTCGATTAGGAGCGGTTGGCTTGATAGGGTTTTGCTTGGTTGAAAGAACGGCTAGAAATGGAACGCCAGGGAGACCCTGTGGAGGTCGTCGAAGGCGTCCCGCATGAGGTAGGCGTAGTCCAGCTCCATCACCGTCCGGCCGCGCTCGGCCTTGCGTTCCCGCTTGTTGCGGGGTTACCGCGGCCGTGACGGCGAAGGGAGGGCGGGTCTGGCGTTGATTTGCTAAATTGTCGGCATGGAACGGGGTCGGGCGGTTTGCGTGTTGGCGAGCGGGGGAGCGGACAGCGCGGTTTTACTCGCGCGGGCCGCGAGGGGCGGCGGCGATGTTTACCCCCTTTTCATCCGATGCGGTTTGGCTTGGGAAGAGGCCGAACTGCACTGGTTGAAAAAATTTCTGGCCGCCACGGCGCGGCCCGGTCTGAAACCGCTGACCGTTCTCCCCTTAAACTTACGCCGGCTCTATGGCTCGAGCCATTGGAGCCTTTCCGGACGGGGCGCGCCCGGTTATCGTTCGCGCGATGAGGAGGTATACCTGCCGGGCCGCAACGCGCTCCTCTTGTCCCACTCGGCCGTGTTCTGCTCGCTCCGAGACGTGAGGACGATCCTGCTGGGGACTTTGAAAGGGAACCCGTTCCCCGACGCGTCGACGGCGTTTTTTCGTCATATGGCGGCGGCCTTGAGCGCGGCCCTGAATTTCCCCCTCTCCATCCGGGCGCCGTTCTCCCGCTTGTCCAAAAAGCAGGTCTTGGCTTTGGGCCGGGGGCTTCCGTGGGAGTTGACGTTTTCCTGCCTCAAACCCCGCGGGGTGAGGCCCTGCGGCCGCTGCAACAAGTGCGCCGAAAGGGACAAGGCCTTCCGGGCGTAAAAAAGGCCGGGGGCTTTCGCCGCCCGGCCTGTGGAAAAAGAACTCGGATCTCTTACGCGACGGACTCCAATTGGACCGGCACGCCGGGCCCCATGGTGGAGGACAGCGTGACGCTCCGCACGTAGGTTCCCTTCACCGTGGACGGGCGGGCGCTCTGGACGGCTTCGAGGAGCGTCTGGGCGTTTTCAGCCAGGCTCTTCTCGGGGAAGGAGGCCTTGCCCACCGCGGCGTGGATGATGCCGTAGGCGTCCACCTTGTATTCGATGCGGCCGGCCTTCAGCTCTTTGACGGCCCGGCCCACGTCGAAAGTCACGGTTCCGGATTTGGGGTTGGGCATGAGGCCCTTGGGGCCCAGCACCTTGCCCAGCTTCGTCAGGTCTTTCATGGCGTCGGGCGTGGCCACCAGGACGTCGAAATCCAGCCAGCCCTTGGAAATTTTCTCGATGATCTCCGCGTCGCCCACTTCGTCGGCGCCGGCGTCCTTGGCCTCTTTCACCTTTTCGCCCTTGGCCACCACCACGACCTTCTTGGATTTTCCCGTGCCGTGGGGCAGGCCCACGGTGCCGCGGACGTTTTGGTCGGATTTCTTGGGGTCCACGCCCAGGCGGATGTGCAGCTCCACGGTCTCGTCGAACTTGGCCTTGGCGGCTTTCTTGACCAGGGCGGCGGCTTCGGCCAGGGGGTATTTCTTCGTCGGGTCCACCAGCTTTTCAACTTCCATCAAACGGCGGCTCATGATTCCACCTCGATGCCCATGCTGCGGGCGGTGCCGCGCACCATCTGCACGGCGGCGTCCAAGCTGCCGGCGTTCAAGTCCGGCATCTTGGTTTTGGCGATTTCCTCGGCCTGGGATTTGGTGATTTTGCCCACCTTGTTCTTGTTGGGCTCCGAGCTGGCTTTGGCCAGGCCCGCCGCCTTCTTCAACAAGGCCGACATGGGCGGCATTTTGGTGATGAAGCTGAAGGAGCGGTCATCGTAAACGGTGATGACGGCGGGGATGATCATGCCCGCTTCCATGGTCTTCGTCCGCTCGTTGAACTGGCGGCAGAAGTCCATGATGTTCACGCCGTGCTGGCCCAGGGCCGGGCCCACGGGAGGAGCCGGGTTGGCCGCCCCCGCCGGGATTTGAATTTTGATTTGTGTTTTGACTTTCTTCGCCATGGTCCTGCCCCTACGACGGGGCGCCTTTCGGAAATATCGCCCGGTCGGCCGGGCCGCTGTCGGTCGTTAAAGCTTTTCCACCTGCAGGTAATCGAGTTCCACGGGCGTGGCGCGGCCGAAGATGGAGACGGTGACCTTGAGCTTGGCCCGGTCTTCGTTCACTTCCTCCACGACGCCGATGAAGTGCCGGAAGGGGCCGTCGTTGATGCGGACGTTCTCCCCCTTCTCGAACAGCACGGCGGGCCGCGGTTTGGCCGTGGGCGGCGCCGTGGTGAGCTGGAGCAGGTTGTCCACCTCGGAATCGGGCAAAGACACCGGCTTCACGCCGCCCAGGAAACCCGTCACCCCGGCGGTGTTGCGCACCAGCCAGTAGGTGGGGTTGTTGACTTCCATTTTCACCAGCACGTAGCCCGGAAAAAATTTGCGCTTCTTGACCTGCTTCTTGTTGCGCCGCAGCTCCACCACGTCTTCCGTGGGGATGAGGATTTTTTCGATCTGCCCGTCCAAACCCTCGGCGACGGAGGCCTTCTCGAGGGAGGCTTTCACCTTGTCCTCGTGGCCCGAATAGGTGTGGATGACGTACCAGCTGGTCTTCATGCGAGCCCTTTCAAACGCCGACGAACAAGCCGAAGACGCGGCCGATGACGAAATCCACGGCGCCGATGTAGATGGACATGGCGATCATGAACAGGATCACCAGCCACGTGGACGCGATCATCTGCGGCCGCGTGAGCCATGTCACTTTCTTCAGCTCTTCGTAGGCCTCTTTAATGAATTCAATAAGTCGCTTCATTCGTATCCTTTAAAATGGCAGGAGCGGAAGGACTTGAACCTTCAGTCCTGGTTTTGGAGACCAGTGGTTTACCAGTTAACCGACGCTCCCAAAACCGGGCGCGCGCCCGGGCCCAGCGGCCATCCGGCCCGGCGGCGCGATTTCGTTTCTTTGGGAGGCGTGTGCATGCCGCACGCCTGGCAAAACTTTTTCAGCTCCAGCTTTTTCGCGCGCCGGCGGCCGC
>JBQTIM010000221.1:0-7278 GCA_052388135.1 Elusimicrobiota bacterium | reverse complement strand
GCAGAACCTCCGGTTCTCGAACATCACGCAAACCAGCCTGCGCTTCGAATGGGATTCGGACAACGGCCCCACCACCGTCTACAAAGCGCAAATCGACGCGGATGCCGACGCGGGCAACGGGGTTCTTTTCTCCTCCTCCACCTTCGCCAAGTCCGCCGATTTCGGCCTGATCTTCGGGAACGTAGCCCTCAGCACCAACACGCTGTATCACCTCCATGTGCAGGCCGTGGGGAACGGTTCTTCGGCGGGGTCCGCCCTCGTCTCCGCCTTCACGGCGACTCTGGCCAACGATCCGGCCCTCAACCCCCCGTCCTTCGTTTCGGTCCAGACGAGCTCCATCTCCGTCCGCTGGGCCGCCAACTCCAACCCGCCGGGGACGGTCTACAGGGTCCAGGCGGCCACGGGGACCGACTTTCTGCCCGTGGTTTCCAGCTCCGACACGACCGCTTTGAGCGCGTTTCTGTCCGGCCTTGCCAACAATACGTCCTATTACTTCCGCGCGGCGGCCCTGAACCAGTTGGGCCTGGAATCGGGCTTCGTGCAGCTGGGCGCCACCTCCACTTTGGCGGCTCCGCCCCTTTTCGAGGCTTTCGACACATCGACGCGCACCATCTCGGTGTCCTGGACGGAGAACGGCAATCCGCCGGACACTCGCTATGAAATACGAGACGTTCAGCCCGGAGGCCACACGGCCACGCTGGCCGGAACGGCCTGGACGGACGTCGACCTGGCCACGAACACGCTCCACATCTACGAAGCGCGGGCGGTGAACCGCAACGGCGTGCCGTCCGCGTACGTGGCGCTGGGCTCGACGCGCACCCGCGCCGCCTCGCCGCCGGCGCCCGCCGCCCCCGGCGGCGGCACGGACACTCAGTCGTCGGTCATTATGACGATTTCTTCAGGCACCAATCCCACCGCCGCTCCCGACAGGACGCAATTCGCCGTGCAAATCGTCGCGGATTCCCTGCCGTCGGACGTCAGCCTGGCGGGTTTCTTCCTTCGGCCCTCGAGCCTAGGCACCAAAATCGTCGGAGGCTCGCCGGTCCCGATTTACAGCACGTCCACGTTCACCTCGCTCAACGATCCCGTGTGGGGTGAGTTCGGGGATGAATGGCCTTCCAACGGCGTCATCATCAGCACGGGCTTGCTCTCCGGCGCGCGCTATCAGTTCGCCGTTTACGCACGGAACGGAGACCGAGGGGAAATCCTGCCGGGCTTCGCCGGCATTCCGACGGAGCCGGGGCCCGCCGCGCTGACGAGGACTTTCTCCGGCGTGCCTTTGATCTACTTGGGCGACGTCAGCGCCACCGTCAGCCGGGTCAGGGACGTTTGGGTGAACAATACGCTCATTCCATTCACTGCCCATGGCTCCTACCACTTCCATTACACGTTCTCGTCGGGCGGCCCGGCCTCGGTGGAGGAAACCGATCCGGGCTGGAGCGGCATCAACAGCCCTTCCCCGGCGCCGGAGCACTGTCCCGACACGTCGTGCCCCGGGTCCGGTTCGGCCAATTACACGGGGGACCTGGCGGGCTTCCGGGCGGCCGGCGAGGGCGAATATTATTTGAACATCCTGGGCGACAGTTTCTTGCCGCCCACTTTGGTCGCGCACGGAGACAGGTTGGGCGGCCTATCCTTCCGAGTGAAAGTCGACCTCCAAAAACCGGCCGTGACGTCGGTGGCCGGGCAGTTCGACGCCGCCGATCCCACGCCCATCACCATGCCGACGCCCGACCAGGACCCGTATTTCACCTGGACGACGGACAACAGCCAGGGCCTTCCCGCCCACCGCAGCCCCATCGCGGGCTACGCCTACAGCTTCAGCACGGATCCCGCGGTGGAGCCGCCCACGGCGGCGGTGGACGCCGGCATCTCCCTGGCGTCGCCGGGCGTCGCCATTCCGGGCCCTCTGGCCTACGGCACGACCTATTACTTCAAGGTCCGCGCCCGGGACGAGGCGGGGAACTGGAGCGACGCTTCGGCGCCTTTCGTTTACCGCGCCGAGAGGGACGCCGAGTTCCCGGGAGCTTTGTCGGTTTCCTACGGCGGCGTCAGCGTGGCCATCCCGTCGGCTCGGGCTCACATGACTGTTACCGTGGGCCTGCGCCCGGACATTTTCGTGCGGTTCGACGAGGCCATGCACGGCCCCCGCATGACGACCGGCCCCGGCCTCCGGCTGTTCTGCGTCCGCGACAACCTGGGAGAGCCGCGGGAAATTCCCGTCAGCGCCGGCGTCTCCATGACCGGCGAATCGGAAGTCAAGATCACGCCGGACGAGGACCTGCTGTACGGGCATCTCTACGAAGTGCGCAGCACCACCAACGCCGTCGACAGAAACTTCAATCCCCTGCGGGCGCCCCTGCGGGCCCGCTTCTACACCATCATGAACCCGAGCGTTTTCAACGTCATGCTGAGCGACGACGAGACGGTCCGCGTGGAGTTCCCGGTCCGGGCCTGGGGCCACGACGGCTTCATGGGCTGCGCCATCAACGGCGACCCGGTGCGGTTCCCCATGGCGTCGCCGGCCCGCCTGCCGTCGTTGATCGTGGACGCGCTGGCCAGCGAGCGGGGCAACAACGGCGCCTACGCCCAGCCCATCACCATCAAGGAGTTCAACCTCTACGACTCCGGAGGCCGGCGCGCCGAAGGCCGGTTCTCCGGAGGCGTGACCATGACGCTGGGCTACCCCGACGCCGACAACGACGGCTACGTGGACGGCACTTCCCCGCCCGTGAAGGAGTCGGCCCTGCACCTTTCCTGGCTGGACGAGGAGACGAAATCCTGGGTGCGGATTCCCGGCAGCCAAGTGGACCCGGTCCGCAACACCGTCACGGCGCGCGCGCCTCATTTCAGCGTCTACGGCATCATCGGGGCGCCGGCCCTGGACCTGGCGGCGGCCTACGCTTTCCCCGTCCCCTTTAAGCCCTCTTTGGGCCATCGGCAGATCACTTTCCGGCACATCTCCAGCCTGGCGACCATACGGATATACACCGTGAGCGGAGAGTTGGTCCGGGAGTTAAAGGAAAGCGACGGCGACGGCGAGCTTAAGTGGGACGTCACCAACCAGCACGGAGAGCCTCTGGCCAGCGACGTATACCTCTACCTCATCGAAAACAACGAGCAGAAGAAGACGGGGAAACTCCTTATTGTTCGCTGAATGCCTCCGCCAGGCCTTTGGCGTTGAGAACGACGATTTCGCCACGCCCAGCAAGGCAATTTTCGGTATCTAATGACGGCAGACGGCCACCTTCCTGGTCACTCCGTTGCATTCATAAGGGCGTGAACACAAAGCCGCGGGGGAAAATCCAAAAGAATCCGATGAAAATAAAGGGATCAAATAAGGCTATTATTTTGATCTTTTCCCTCGCTTTAGGGGGAGCCGCCGCAACGGCCAACGCCAAGGGCCCCGGTTCCAGCTCTGCAAATTTCCTCAAAATGGGGGTCGGCGGGCGCGGGGTTTCCATGGGAGAGGCTCAAACCGCCACCTCTCCCGACGCCATGACCGTTTATTGGAACCCGGCCGGTTTGGCGGAGCTGACCCAAAACGAAGTGGCTTTCATGCGCAACAACTACTTCCAAAGCATCCACCATGACGTCCTCTATTACGTTCAGCCGACGCGCACCATGGGTTCCCTGGCGGCGGGCCTGTCCCGCCTCTCGGTGGACGGCATCAACGGTTACGATGAGTCCGGCGTGAAAACGGGCGATCTGGCCGCCTCCGACACCCTGGCCTCCTTGGCCTGGGGAAAATCCTGGGAGGAGATGGGCTGGTTCGGCGGCCTCAAAACGGGCGCCAGCGTGAAATTCCTCCAGAAAAAACTCGGGCAGGATTCCGCCACGGCTCCCATGCTGGACCTGGGGTTCCTTTACGAGGCGCGCGAGGGCCTGTTCCAGCGCCTGCGGTCCGGCTTCGTGGTTCAAAATTTGGGATCGGGCATTCAGTTCGAAAGCGAAAAAAGCGATTTGCCGCGCATCATGAAGCTGGGCCTCGCCTATCCCATTTTCTCCCACATGACCGTGGCTTCGGATATGGTTCTTCCTTCCGACAACGACATGTCCCTCAATTTCGGGTTTGAGTACCGCCTCTGGAACTTGGCGGCTTTCCGGCTGGGCCACAACGGCCGCAACGATTTGGATTCCGGCCTCACCTACGGCGCCGGCTTCGGCAACGAGCGCCTCCATTTGGACTACGCTTTCGTTCCTTTCGGAAAATTGGGCGACAGCCACCGCGTGAGCCTGGGGTTCCGTTTCGGCAAGAACTACAAAAAAGCCCAGGTGCAGGACCAGATCCGCCAGGCCTACGAGAAGGCCGAAGCCCGCTACGCCCAGGGGTATCTGGTGGAAGCCTACATGCAGGCCAACCAGATCGTCGGCGTGGCCCCCTGGCACAGGCCGTCGCGCGTTTTGATGCGCCGCATCCAGCAAGAGTTCAAGGACCTGGAGGACGCGTCGCGGCGGGAGCACCTGCAGATCCAGATCGACGAACATTTCTCCCGCGGCGAGCAGCATTTCCTCGTGGACGAGCTGGTGCCGGCGCGGCGGGAGTTCGACGCCATCCTGGCCCTGCAGCCCGGCCACGTGGGCGCCAAGACCTACTTGAAGCGCATCGAGGACCGGTTCTCCGGGCTGGCGCAAACCTTCTACGAAACGGGCATGCGCTACTTCGCGTCCGGCGATTACAAGCTGGCCAAGGAGCAGTTCCAAAAGGTTTTGGTGATCAACCCCGAGCATCTCGAGGCGCGCGAGCAGTTGACGCGGACCGAGGGGCTCATGGTCAAGGCCGAGACCGAGGCGCGCCAGCGGGAAGTTTTGGAAACCGTGCGGCCCATCTACCACGCGGGCCTCGCCGCGTTCCAAAAGGAAGATTATTCCTCCGCCATGAGCCTGTTCGAGGATGTCCTGCGGCTCGATCCCGAAAACGCCGAAGCCAAGCGCTATCGCTCCCTGTCCCGGGACATCTTGGCCAAGGCCGCTTATCAACGGGGCAACGAAGCGGCGCAGGCCGGCGAATGGCCCACCGCCGACCGCAATTATCGCGAAGCCATCCGCCTCAAGCCGGATCATCCGGAAGCCAGAGCCGCCTTGGAGAAAGTCCGCTCGCGGCTCGGCACCCAACGCAAGGACGAATCCCAGACGTTCTACAAAGAGGGCTTGGAAGCCTTCCTGGGCGGAGATCCCGACAAGGCCAGAAGCCTCTGGGAAAAAGCCGTGGAGCTCGACCCGGAGAACCTGGAAGCCAAGCGCGGCCTGGAGCGCATTTCCGAGCGATCCGAGCCTTAATCCTGCCGGAGATGGAACCGCCGAACTTCACTTTTGCATTGACAAACCGGCGAATTCGAGGAAGACTTAGTCAGGACTCCCGGTGCCGAAGACGTCTTCTCTGACCTCCGAAAACGGCCTCCGTTGCGGCCGCTGTTCACGCTGCGGCCCGCCGTCCCTTCGCCCATGAAAACCGTCCGCCTTGCCTTGCTCGCCGCATCGGCCGCCCTGTGGATGACCTCCGCGCCGGCCGGCGCTTCTTCCGGCGCCTCCCGGGCCGTCTCCTGGTCCCCCTTGCTTCAGGAGGCGCTCGAGGCGTATCTGGACGAAAGTTACGAGCAGTCCATTCAGCTTTTTCAGAGAGTTCTGCAGCGCGACCGCCGCAACGAAACCGCCCTCCAGGGGCTCAAGAGCGCCCAAAGGAAGCGGAAGCTGGTCATTGAGAACGCCCGCCGGCGGGAGGCGCCCGCCCTGAAATCCGCCCGCTGGCTTTTGGACAGGGAAGACTGGGTGGAAGCGGCCGACCGCCTGCGCGGGGTGCTCCGGCGCGTTCCCCATCATCCGGAGGCGCTTTCCCTTTCGCGCAAACTCTCCGCGCGCGTCGCGAAACGGCAGGCGCGGGCCAAGCCCAAAACCAGCGAGTGGTTTTATCTTCAGGGAGTTTCCGACTATCTGAAGGGGAATTGGCTGCCCGCCGCCGAGGTTTGGGAGCAGGTCTACGCCTTCGATCCCGACCGCGTCGCCCTTGCGGCCTACGCCGTGCAGGCGCGGCGCAACCAGGTGGAGCAGGACCGGGACGAGCGCATGAACGCCTTGAGCGGCGAGGCGTGGGCGAGCCTGCGCAACGGCGAATACGAAACGGCCGTTTCGGCGTGGGAAAAACTTTTGGCCCTGGACCCGGGCAACGCCGTGGCGCGCGAAGGCATCGCCCAGGCCCGGGAAGCCGCGCGGGAGAGCCGCTCCCGCCGCCGCGACGAGGAGGCCAAAGCGCTCACCCGCCAGGCCATGGACGCGTACATTGAGAAGGAATATCGGAAATCCATGAAACTCTGGGAAATGGTCCTGGAGATCGATCCGGAAAACACGCTGGCGCGGGATTACCGCAGCCGCATCCGCCTGCGGGACCGGCGGACGGACGCCTACGTTTACGCGCCGTCGGGCGACGGGACCGTCGTTTTGGCCCCCGAGTCTTACCTCACCAATCCCTATTCCGGCGCTTCGGACGAAAGCCGCTACGAAAAAGCCATGCGGTTCGCCCGCGAAGAGCGCTACACCGAAGCCATCGAATATCTCGAGCGGCACGTCGAAAGCAACCCCTCCGACGGCCGCGCCGCCGCGGCCCTGGAAGACATACGCAAGAAGCGGATCCACATCGCGGAGGGCTTTTACAACCGCGGCCTGGAGTCCTACGCGCAAGGCGACGCGCCCGGCGCCATCCGGCTTTGGCAAGACACGCTTAAGGTGAACCCCGACTATCAAAAAGCCCGCCAGGCTCTCATCAAGGCGCTGGCTGAAAACAGGAAGAGGGCGTCGTGAGCGGCCGGGGGGGGCTGCTTCGGAAAGACGGCGGCTTCCGGCTCCCGTTTTTGTCCGCCGTCGTTGATCTCCGCCCATGGGCGCTCGCGTTGCCCCTGGCCTTTTTCGTCCGTACCGTGGCGGCCGCCCCCGCGCCTCCCACGGTGGAAAGCGTTTCGGTGCAAAGCGGCGGAGGCTCGTCCCGGGTGGTCGTTCAAAGCGACAAGCGCCTCGCCTATTCCGACGAGGCCCAGTCGTCGCCGGCCGGCGTCCTGCTCCGCTTCTCTCCCCCGGCCTTGTCCCGCCGGCCTCCCCTGCAAAACGTCGATGACGCCTTAGTGCAGGAGATACGTTTTCAATACAAGGGGGGAAAAGCGCCTTCCGGCGGCGGCGCGCTGACGCACCGAGATTTAACGGCCGGCCGCCCCCCTAACTCTTCACATTGGGGGGTCCAAAGACAGTCTCCCCCCGCGCCCCACCCGGGAGGCCTTCCATCAGGTCGGC
>JBQTIM010000220.1:0-25894 GCA_052388135.1 Elusimicrobiota bacterium | reverse complement strand
CCACGCGGGTTTTCTTCCCGCTCTATTGGCATTTCTGGCGGGCGCCGGATTGGAAGCTGGACGTCTTCTTCCCGTTCTACGCGCGCTATCGGGACGGCGACACCGTGGTGACGGCCGTGCCGCCGGTGATCCGCCGCCGCACGCCGGAGCGCTCCACCTACAGCCTGCTTTTCTTTTACTGGCGGGATCAGGGCGCCGGCCGCGGTTCCACGTCGCTGTTCCCGCTTTTTCATTACAACTACAACGACCGCCGCCGGATGTTTTTCTCGCCCCTGGCCTGGACGCGGCGCAGCGCTTCCTCGCGCGAAGGCGTCATCCCTCCCGTGTATTGGTACCGCAGCGGCGAGGCGAAGCGGCTCATCGTCTTTCCTCTTTATTGGCGGACGGCCGCGCGCGAAAAGGGTCTCACCGTGGTGCCGCCTTATTACAACTGGCGGCGGAAGGACGGTTCGGCCTACGGGCTTTTCCCGGTTTGGGGGCGCCATTCCTTCGGCAAGGAGCGGGGCGACCATTTTCTGCCTTTCTACTGGCGCTCCCGGGACGAGGCCGGCAACGGCCGTTGGATCATCCCTCCGGCCCTGGCCTACGTGTCCAAGACCGGACGGGGGACGGAGAGCCCCGAGACCAGCGCGCAGTACCTGTTGCTGGGCAATGTGCGGAGCACCTCCCAAGGGCTGTCCCACGATTTCTTCCCGCTCTACAAATACATTCGCTCGGAAGATTTTCGCAACTTTTGGGCGCCGCGCGGCGTGGCCCTGGCGGCCTGGGAGCGGCGGGGCGACAGCCGCAAAGGCTACGTGTTCCCTTACGCCTGGCGCCGCGACCCGGCCAAGGATTGGGATTTGTTTTTGCCGCTCTGGTACCGCGCCGACGCTTACGAGGTGGACCGCGCCACGGGCATGCCGGCCGTTCGGGGAGAGAAAACCGGCGCCGCGCGCGTGTTGTTCCCGCTGTACTGGAGTTCGGAGAACCCGGACAGGACGTACCGCTTCTTCGTCCCGATCTACGCGGGCTACGCCGAGGGCGCGCGGCGGGTCGGGGTTTTGGCGCCCTTGTGGGTTTCCTTCGACGGGACGTCGGGACGGAAGTTCCGAGCGCTGCTTCCGCTCTACTGGAGGGTGCTGTTGAAGCGCGAGCCGGAAGCGGGCGAGCCGGCGGTGGAGAGGGACATCACGGTGCTGGGGCCGCTGTACCGGGCCGACGTGCTCCGCGAGGGCCGCCGAAGCCGCACGGTGGGGCTGGCGCCCATTTTCTCCAACACGCGGGCCGGGCCCGACGACAAATACTTCGAAATCCTGGGAGGCCTTTTCGCCCGCGACGTGCAGGACGGCAAAAGGCGGTTCCGCATCCTCTACTTCTTCTACACGAAGCCCCGCTAGTGGAGTGTCTCAAACACTTCTTTACTGATGTCATTGCGAGGAGCGTTGTCTGCGACGAAGCAATCCCAGCTTTCAGTGCGCCGAGAATCGCTTTTCAGCGCAGGCGACCCCTGGGATTGCTTCGCCTTCGGCTCGCAATGCGCTACACTATCCCTTCCCCTTTTCCTCCGGCCAGTCCAGGCGGTAAATCTCCAGAGGCCGTCCGTAGAACGGCCCTCCGTCCACTTCGCCGGTCTTTTCGTGGGGCACGGCGAGAATGTCGTCCAGCGAGCCGCCCTTGAGGAAAATCCCCCGGAAATGGTGGTCCACGATCAGCCAGGAAGGCCGAAAGGTTTTCAGCCCTTCCGTGACGCCGGTCGTTTCGGCGGTGAGCCAGCGCCGGAACGCCAGCCCGCCCAAGTCGCGATAATCCCTGTCCTTAAGAGCCAGCCAAAAAGTCTGCGGGCCGATGACCCGCGCCCCGGGCGGTACGTGCCGCCTCAAGGCCGCGGCCGTTTCCTTGTAGCTCGGCGATCGCGCCATACGCCTCGGAATTTCCCACGCCGCGGCGGCGCCCGCCGCCACCGCCAAGGCGAGAAACCCCCGCTTCACCCACGCGGGAGGCCGGCTTCCGAGCAGGGACCCGGCCAGGGGAGCCGCCAGGACGTAGGCGACGATGGAATAGTTCGGGTTCTTGTTGGCGACGAAAAGGGCGTAAAAAAACTGGCAAAGCAGGACGGCGGCCGCGGCGTCCCGGCGCTTCGCGTCGGACGGCGTGAAATAGGGGACCAAAACGGCCAGGCCGATGGCGAGCGCGTCGGCGGAGAGCGCGGCGCGGACCGCGAGGTTGACGGGCTCGTATCCCACGTTGGCGCCGCCGAAGAACCTTTGGAACTCTCCGAGGAACGCTCCCGGCAGGGCCGCCAAACCGCCCATGACGGGCGCCTGGTAGGAAAAGAAACCTTTGAACATTTTCCATCCCAGGAGGAACGTCCCCAGGTCGGCGCAGGAGAAATAGGCGGCGGCTCCGGCGGCTCCTCCCAGGGCCCAGGCCGCGGTGAGGCGCCGGGGCTTGGCTTGATCCAATCGCTGCAAGGACAGAACTCCGAGAGCCAGGGCGGGCGCCAGGCCGTTGGTGTGGATGCCGGGCAGGAGTCCGGCGGCCAGGCCCGACGCGAATTTCCAGCCGACGGAGGCGCGTTTCTCTCCCATGAGATAAAGGAGGACGGCCAGGGAGGCGCCCAGGGCCAGCAGGGCGTCGGGCCGGCCCTCGCGCGTTCCGTGCAGGAACACGAAACGGGTGGACAGCCACAGGGCCGCGCCGAACCCGGCCGCGCGCCCGGCCAGGAGCATGCCGGCGGCGTAAACGCACGCCAGAGCCGCGAGCCCGGCCAGGAGAGAAAACGCGCGCGCTTGGTAAATCCCGGCGCCGAAGACGCGGAAGAAAACGCCCTCGGAGCCGTTGTAGAAGGGGCGTATGACGTTGGGCGTGCTGTATTGGAGGAAGGCCAGGCGGTCCGGATAAACGTCCTCGTAAAGCGTGTACACGTTCTCGCCCGTCCGGGCGAAGTTCCAGGAATGGTTGGCCTCCATGTTTTCGTCCCAATTGACGTGGGGGAATTTCAGCAGGGTGGAGGCTTGAAAGGCGAGCCAGACCGCGGCCAGCAAAGCGAACGGCAGATGCCGCGAAAGAGGAGAGGACTTCTTCACAGGTCCTCCGGGTCCACGCGGACGGCGGCGGCCACGGAGCGCGGGGGGCGGTACGCCTTGAGGCGGGCGAAAACGCCGGCGGCGTTTCCGGGAGGGAACTTCACCATGACCTGCCATTGGACGTTGCCGGCCTTGGGAGGGCGGAAGGCCGGGGCCGGGCCCAGGGTCTCCGCGTTCTCGAGCGGAGGGCGCTCGAGGTACTCCATGAGTTGGACCGCGGCTTTTTCCACGGCGGCGGCGTCCTTTCCGCTCAGCAGGATTTGCGCGAGGCGCACGAAGGGAGGATAGCTCATTTCGCGGCGGAAGCGGAGTTCCTCCTCCGCGAAGGCCCTGTAGTCGAAGGCGGCCGCGGCCTGCAGGGCGTAATGGCCGGCGTGGCGCGTTTGGACGTAGACCGAGCCCGGCCTTTCGCCGCGCCCGGCGCGGCCCGACACCTGGGCCAAAAGCTGGAAGGCGCGCTCGGCGGCGCGGAAGTCGGGAAAGCGGAGGGGCTGGTCCGCGTCGAGCACGCCCACCACGGTGACGCGGGGAAAGTCCAGCCCTTGAGTGATCATCTGCGTCCCCACCACGATGTCCACGTCCTCGGCCCGCACGGACTCAAAGGCGCGGCCGTGGGCGCCGCGGCGGCGCGTGGTGTCGCGGTCCCAGCGGAGCGCGCGGGCGCCCGGGAACCACGTTTTCAGCTCTTCTTCCACGCGCTGGGTGCCGCGGCCTTTCAGTTTCACCGCCGGGGAGCCGCAGTCGGGGCATTTTTCCGGCGGCGCCGCGCGGTGGAAGCAGTAGTGGCAGCGCAGCTCGTCCCGGTCGGACTTGTGGTAGACCAGGCTCACGCCGCAGGAGGGACAGCGGGCTTCCCATCCGCAGGACGGGCAGGTCACGTAGGTGAAGAAGCCCCGGCGGTTGAGGAAAAGCAGGCTTTGTTCCTTCCGCGCCAGGGCGTCGATCACGGCCTGCGCCAGGGGCTCGGAGAGCAGGCGGCCGCCGGCGCGGGCCGTGTCCACGATGTGGATGGAGGGGAAGGGCCGGTCCTCCACGCGGCGGCCCATCTCCACGAGCTCGAGGCCGCCGTCCAGGGCGCGCTTGTAGGTTTCCAGGGACGGCGTGGCGCTGCCCAGAACGGCGGCGGCTCCGGCCAGCCGGGCTTTTTCCAAAGCCGCGTCCCGGGCGTGATAGGCGGGGCGCGTCTCTTCCTTGTAGCTGGGGTCGTGCTCTTCGTCCACGACGATGAGACCCAGGTTTTGCAGGGGCAGGAAAAGGGCCGAACGCGGGCCCAGGACGAGCCGCCCCCGCCCGCGGAGGGCGCGGTCCCACACGCGCCAGCGCTCGCCGCGGGACATTTCGCTGTGCCAGACGTCCACGAGGTCCCCGAAGCGTCCGCGCAGGACGTGCTCCGTCTGGGGCGTGAGGCCGATCTCCGGGACGAGGTAAAGCACCGAGCGGCCTTCCGCCAGCGCGGCGGCCGCGGCCCGCAGATAAACTTCCGTCTTGCCCGCGGCCGCCACGCCGAAGAGGAGGAAGGCGTGAAAGCCGCCGGCCCGCGCGGCGGGCACGATGCGGGCGCAGGCCGCCTCCTGGTCCGGCGTGAGGACGGGCGCCGCCGACGGGGGAGTCGGTTCCGCCGGAGCGGGCGACGTCTCCCGTTTGGGGCCGGCGTTTTTGCCGATGGGAAGGACGCAAAAGACCGCCTCCCCGATGGAGGACATGTAGGTGTCGGCCAGCCAGCGGGCGAGGCCGAGGTCCCGCTCGTCCAAGGCCGGCCGGTCGTCCAGGACGGAGTGCAGGGTTTTCAGGAAAGGGCTTTTGTCTTCCGGCGACCGCCGCTTCACGGCCGTCACCACGCCGGTCTGGAGGCCGCGCGAGCCGAAAGGCGCCGCCACACGATGGCCGGGCCGGAGGCTTTGCGCCAAAGCGGGGGGAACGAGGTAGTCGAACCCGTGGTCCACGGGCACGGGAAAAACCACCTCCGCCACGGCGGAGGCGGTTTCGGCCTGTTCCGTCATGAGGGGCGTTCGTCCAGCGCGGCCCGGAGAAGCTTCATGTCCTCCCAGGCGTCTTTCTTCAAGGCGGGGTTCCGCAGGAGGGCGGAGGGATGGTAGGTGGGCAGAAGCCTCGCGGTGAAAACGCCGTCGGGCGAGAAGGTCTGCCAGCGGCCGCGGAGGGACGTGATGCCGCGGTCCGTGGCGAGCAAAGTTTTGGCCGCGGTGTTGCCCATGGCCACGATCACCTTGGGACGGATCAGGGCGACCTGCTTCTTAAGGAAAGGAAGGCACTCGGCGATTTCCGAGGGCGAGGGCGCGCGGTCGTTGCCCCATTTCTCCGGCTGGGACGGATCGGCCATGGCCCGGCACTTGACGATGTTGGCGATGTAGACCCAGCGCTCGGGCGGCTCCGCCGGCTTGCGCGAAAGGTTCACGGCGGCCAGCATCTTGTCGAGAAGCTGGCCGGCCGGCCCCACGAAGGGCTCGCCTTCCCGGTCCTCCACGGCGCCGGGACCTTCGCCCACCAGCATGACCCTGGCTTTTGGATTGCCCACGCCGAAGACGATTTTCGTGCGGGAGGCGGACAGAGGGCACCGCCGGCAGTCGCCGATGTCCGTCAGGCGCAGGGCCTCCAAAGCGGCGCCGCCGTCGGCCGCGGCAACGGGCGGCGGGGGAGAAACGGTGGCCGGCAGGCTGCCCGACGGCACGGCCCCGGGGATCCGAGGAAGCGGGCCGGACGGCGGCGCGGGCGCTTTCCAAGCCGACACGCCGGAGAAGCCGGAGGATTCCACGACCCTTTTTAAATCCGACACGATGGACAGAAGCTCCTCGCGGCTCACGCCAGGACCTCCTCCAGAGCGGAAACAATTCTTTTCGCCAAGGCCGGCTTCGTTCCCCGCAATTTCACGGCGCCGCGGCCCGGGCGCAGAAGAAAAATCTCGGCCCGACCGCCGTCCAGGGCGGAGGGGGAATTGGCCACGATGAGGTCCAGGGATTTCTCGCGCATTTTGCGCGCGGCGTTCCTCAGCATATTTTCGGTTTCCAGGGCGAAGCCGGCCAGGCGGGGAAACGTTTCCGCTCCGCGCCGGCGGACCAGGGCCAGAAGTATGTCGGGGTTGCGGCGGAGGCGCAGGACCGCGCCGGCGGCGCGCGTTTTTTTAAGTTTGCGGGCGGAGTAATGGGCGGGGCGCCAGTCCGCCACGGCGGCGGCGGCGACGACGGCCGCGGCTCCGGAAGCGTGTTTCAGGGCGGCCCGCTCCATGTCGGCGGCGGACACCACGCGGACAACGCGCGCGCCGCGCGGCGGACGCAGGGCCGTGGGCCCGGAAATGAGGACGACGCGGGCTCCGCGCCGCCGCGCCTCGGCCGCCAGCGCGTAGCCCATGCGGCCGGAGGAGGCGTTGGTGAGGAACCGGACAGGGTCCAGGGCCTCGCGCGTGGGCCCCGCGGTGACGACGATTTTCTTGTTCTGCAGGGGGCGGGCCGCGGGCGCCGGCCGGGACCGGTTTTCAAAAGCCAAAATTTAAGCCTGAGTTCGGAAGGTTTCCGCCGGCGTCCCGGTTTCGCCCTCGGTGGTGCCTTCTGTACGCGGGCGCGCCCGGCGAGGGCTCACGGCCTGCCCTTCGCGCCGGCCGCCAGGGCCTTGGCCACGGCGGCGACGATGCGGACGGGTTCTTCCATGCGGCCCCAGCCGGACCCGCCGGACGCCAGCGGTCCGCGCGCGGGCCCGATGAGAGTGTAGCCGTAAGAGGAGCAGGCCTTGACGTTCTTTTGCGTGGCGGGGTGGGTCCACATGGGTTCGTGCATGGCGGGGGCGAGGAAGACCGGGATCTTGGCGGCCAGAACCAGGGCGGCCAACAGGGTGTTGGCGCGGCCGGCGGCCAGTTCAGACAGCAGGTCGGCCGTGCAGGGCGCCGCCACGACGGCGTCGGCGTCCTTGGCCAGGGACAGGTGCGCCATGTCCCAGACGGAAGCGTCCAAGACGTCTTGGCGGGCGGGGCGTCCGCTGAGGGCGGAAAGCGTGAGAGGGGTGATGAACCGCGCCGCGGAAGGCGTGAGAACGCAGGTCACGCCCGCGCCGGCGTCTTGGAAACGCCGGACCAGTTCCGCGGATTTGTAGGCCGCGATGCTGCCCGACACTCCCAGGACGATTTCGCGGCCTTTCAGGGAAACAGCAGGCATATCTTAAAGTCCGGGCGCAGGCCGGCGCGGAGGCTCGGGCGCCGCCGGAGCTATTTGTCCGATTTCTTCTTCTCGGCCTTTTCGCCTTTGGATTTCTTGCCGCCGCCGGCCTCGTCTTCCCCGATCTCTTCCGGCGCGGGCTTGATCTCCTCGACCACGGGCTTGGGTTCCTCCATTTTAACCGGCGGAGGAAGCTTCTCGATCTCCTCCAGGGACACTTTCCCGGAGAGGATTTCGTGCAGGGCTTGGTTCATCACGTCCTGAATGGGAGCGGCGTTCTGATCGCGGCGCTTGACCTCCAGGGCCCAGCGCATGGCCAGGGGCACCAGGCGGTATTTGTCGCGGGATCGCTCCAGCAGGAGCTGGGGCAGGGACACTTCGGGTTTGGGTTCATGGGCGGGCATGTGGGGGCTCCTCGTTTCAGATTTCAAGTCGTTCGCCGCAGGAGGCCGGTTTCCAGCTCTTCCAGCTCCCGGGACACGCGGCCGATGCGCCGGTGCTCGGCGCGCAAAATGGCCAGCAGGTCTTCCACGGCTTCTTTTTCCTTGGCGTTGGCGTTGACCACCAGGTAATCGTAAAACTTCAGGGACGCGATCTCCTTCTGCACGCCGGCCAGGCGCCTGGCCATGGCCTGCTCGTCGTCCTGCCCGCGGCCCCGCAGGCGGCGCTCCAGGGAGGCCCAATCGGGCGGGCAGATGAAGACGCAAACGGCGCCGGGGATTTTCGCTTTCACCGCCATGGCGCCCTGCGTGTCCAAATCCAGCAGAACGTCCCGGCCCTCGCGCAGCGGCGCGAGGATGTGCTCCAGCGGCGTTCCGTAGTGGTGGTCGTACACCTTCGCCCATTCCAGGAATTCCCCGCGGGCGATCTTCTCCTGGAACTCCGGCTCGTCGATGAAATAATAGTCCTTGCCGTCCGTCTCTCCCGGCCGCGGCCGCCGCGTGGTGCACGAGACGGCGTAGTGCATGCCCGGGCGTTTTTCAAGAAGCGCCCGGCAAAGCGTGGACTTACCCGCTCCCGAAGGAGCGGAGACGACGAGCGGCAGGCCGGTGGACATTTGGGATGAGAAGGAAATTGAAGAGAGTATATCTTACTGGCGGGAGGTCGTCCAGCGGCAACGGCGGGAAAAAAGGTCAGGCGGACCGGGCGGGTTCCTTGCGGGGCAGGGTGAAATAGAAGACGGCGCCCCGGTCGACGGCGCTTTCGGCCCACACGCGGCCGCCGTGGCGCTCCACGATGCGCCGGACGGTGGCCAGGCCGATGCCCGTGCCGGGGAACTCGGAGTCGTCGTGCAGTCTCTGGAAGGGGCCGAAGAGCTTGCCGGCGTAGGCCATGTCGAAGCCGGCGCCGTTGTCGCGCACGAAGAAAGCGCGGCGGCCGTCCTTTTCCGTTTCGCCGAACTCCACCCGGGGGTCGGGCCGGCGGCCCGTGAACTTCCAGGCGTTGCCCAGCAGGTTCTCCAGAACGATGCGGAGGAGACCGGCGTCTCCTCGCGCTTTGGCCGTTTCGGGCGCGACGAAACCCACGCGGCGGCCCGGCTCGGCCCGTTCCAGTTGGCCGGCCGCCGATCGCGCCAGCGCCGCCAGGTCCACGGTGTCCCAGCGCATGTCCTGCCGGATGACCCGGGAAAGGGCCAGGAGATCGTCTATCAATTGCCCCATGCGGGTGCACGCCGCCCTTATGCGGCGGAGGTGGTCTTTGCCGGGTTCGTCCAACTGCGCCGAGCAGTCTTCCAGCAGCGCGTGGCTGAACCCGTCGATGGAGCGCAGCGGCGCGCGGAGGTCGTGGGAAACCGAATAGGAAAAGGCTTCCAGCTCCTTGTTGGCGCGCTGGAGGGCGGCCGACATCTGCGCTTGCTCCATGAGCCCCCGCATCCGGCGGGTCATCCTCCGAATGAGGGAAGCGCCCGTTAAAAAGGCCGCCGACATGAGCGCCAAGCACAGGGCCACGTTGTTCCGGACCGCGACGCGGATCTGTCGATCGATCCGTTCGTGCGTCAGGCCGATGCGGGCGTACCCCAGAAGTTCTTTCCCGTCCGAAGGATCGGTCGGCGCGGATCCGTAGCGCAGGGGAAGGATAAGGTCCTGGATGGTGGGGCGGCCGGGGCCGGACACCCGTCTTTCAGAAACGCCGGGGGAAACCGGCTGTCCCGCCGGGGCCGGAGGCAGATCGGCGCCGCGCGGCCTTGAGGAAAGCGACTCGCCCTGCGCCGTGTAGATGGCGGCGTAGACGACGTCGGGCTCGCCCATGAACCCTTCCACGAGGGGATCAAGGGCCCCGGCGTCTTCCAGGACCAGGGGCACGAAAGCGGCCCGGCCCAGCGCCCGCACCAGGGCTTTGCCGCGCAGCGAGAGAGACCTCTCGACCTCTTTCTTCTCACTCCAGATGGACGCCCAGGTCAGCAGCCCTCCCACCAGGAGGCCGGAGGCCACCAAGACCGCCATGATGCCCTGGGTAAAGCGCGACCATAACCGGATGTCCATGGCGGCCGGGAGCCCGGGTTGCACCCGGACTTCCGGGGATGCTTCCTTATCCCGAAGGTGTCCGGAAGAGATACCGTCTCCCCTTTTAAGAAAGCCTAATCGGATAGGCCTTCCCATAATCGAAGGGACGGCGGAATGTCGATATCCCACTTCTCCGCCAGCCGGCGGTTGATCAGAACGTACCCCTCCCGGGGGGCCGGCTGCACGCGATTTTGGTCCGAAGGCTGGAAGCCGGGGGAAAGGAAGCTCGTGAGCGTCGTGGAGGCGAGTTGGGCGATCTTGTCCTGATCCGGGACTGTGCAGAAGAGGCCGCCCTTCTCCACCAGGTGGGGAACGGGAACCGCCAGCGGTTTCTTCTGATTAAGCGACTCCTGGAGGAGATAGGAGAATATGAGATCCTGCGTAAGGAGGGGGTCTCCGGCGATCCAAAAAAGATCGGCGCGGGCCGCCGCGGTCCGTATCGCCGGGCCGACCTCCTGGCGCGATTTCACCCGGTGGGCGTCCACGGCGAAGCCCATCCCGCGCGCCGCCGACTTCATCCGGGTCACGACGCCTTCGTACCCGGGCGTGTAGAAGACGCTGATGACCTTCAGTTCCGGCAAGAGAACCCTGGCGACCCGGACGGTCTCTTCCGGAGAGTAGGACAGGATGCCGGCCACCTGCTGCCGGCCCAGATATTCTCCGCTCAGGGCGGCCGCCGCGATGAAGAACGTCCTTAGGTCTTCCAGCTCCCGGGAAATCAGGCGGGAGGCCGGGTCGCCGATGGGAACGACCAGATCGGCGGAAGCTATCTGGGAAAGGAAACGGCCTTTTGCCACCGGGTTGGAGAAGTCGATGGCCCCTATGTCGTAAATGCGGATGGTGTTTCCCGCGCTCAGGTCCCGCTCCAGGGTCCGTATGACCTTTTGGTACCCGGGCTTCAGGCCGTCCATCACCACCGCCAAAGTGTCCGCCTCCGCCGGAGCGGAAAGGGTCATCGCCAGGGCCGCCAGGATCAGCCTCGGAAGACCCATCCAGAAACGGCCCGGCCCCCCGGAAGAAACTTGAGGACTCAAAGCCCCCGCCTTCAAGAGACGCAAGAAAGCCGCGTAGCTCATCGTTCCTCCGGGTCAGTAGGTCAGGACGAGGTTGAAAAGGACCTGCCTTTGCCGTATGCCGATCTCCCCGGTCGTCGCGCCGACAGAAAAAGGGAGCCTGTAATCGAGATGGCTGAGCTGCGTCTTGAAGATGACAAAGGAATTCAATTTCCAGGACAAGCCGGTCTTATACTGAATAAGCCTTTCGCGGGTTCCGGCGCCGGCGCCCTTGCCTTCGGCCACGGTTTCCTCCGCTCCGGCGAAAAGGGCCGTCTCGCGGAATTCGTCCCGCATGAGCCGGTAGGCCGTTTCCACGAAGACCCCGGTGGTCTTCCAGTCCTTGGAGCCGAAGCCCGCGGCCACGCCCGCGTCGTTGTCCGTGTTCGTGCGCAGGCCTTCCGTCAAGAGGCTCAAAGGCCCCGCGTCCACCGACAGATACGCGTTGAGCATGCTGAAGTCGTCCTTGCGGTTGGGGCTCCAGGCGCCTTCATAGGAGGACACGCCGACCTTGATGTTCCGGCCTTTCAGGAGGCTGACCCGGAAGTTGCCTCCGTAGGCCAGCTTGTCGTTGGTGTTGGTGTCCCGGAGGTTGTTGGAGATCACCAGGACGTCGCTGGACCCCAGGGTCATGGTGCGGAAGGTGGCCGTGCTGGTCCGCGAAGGGCCGTAGCCGTTCACCAGGTAAGCCGCGCCGTAGAACTCCACGGGCCCGGCGTCCACCGTCTTGCCCGCGACGGCGCCGTGGTCGGCGATGGGCAGGCCGATGATGGCGCTCTGGTAGAGGGGGGGCGTGACCGCGTAACGTTGGAAAGGATAAAAATAGTGCCGGTTGTAGTAGCCCAGGGGAATCGTCACGCGGCCGGCCTTGGCCTCCCACCCCGAAGGCGGGTGATAATCAAGATAGGCGTACTGCAGGCGGGTCTGCTCGGCGGTGGCGCCGACCCTCTTATAGGTGATGTCGATCAGAAAATCGAGCTGCTCGTTGAAGGAGGTGGCCGCGAAAAGGCCGAGAGAGTCCATGGCGAACCCCCGGGTCTCGGTGCGGCGGTCCACCAGGCCTAGGGCGGTCAGGAGCGCGTCGGATCCGGTGGTCTTACTGTCCGACTGGGCGTTCGCCCTCAGATCTGTGTAGCCGGTGAACACGACCTTGGCCGCGGCCGGCGCGGCCCATAGTCCGCATAAGAACCCAGCTGAAGCCAGGCACTTCCATAGACCCGCTTTTTTCATGAGGCCTCCCCTGTCATTTATAATCGCCCGGTTTCCATTTCGTGACGAACGCTTCCAAAATATCACTTCCTGCCGTTTATGTCAACGAGAGTGTTTTTCTTGACAACAATGTCAAACAATTCAAATAATTTGATTTATTCATGGAGAAAATGGACAATTTAAACGCCCTTTTGCCTTTCATTTTATAGGCGAGTCATAATATGATGTAGCTCATTAAAGCGCTTTACTAAAGTTCGGTACGGAGGAGCCCCTGCCATCACGGTCATCGGCGGCCTGTTCAGCTCTACCATCCTGACCCTCTTTTATCGTCCCCGGCCTCTATTTGGATGAAATCCTTCCAGGTTTCTTTTAAACAAAGATCCGGACAGGTTCTTGCGTCTCTCAAAACCGGCCTTCGACCTTTCGTCCTCCGCCTAATCCCCTTAGGAAGAGATAATCTTTCCTGGAGGTTGGCCCCTGTTTTTTATAGGATAAAAAGACAAAGCTTATATTTCGCAGCTTAAGGACGACTCTCCATGAAAAGGCCGAAGGTTCTAGGGATCATTATGGCGGGGGGAAAAGGGGAAAGGCTGCGGCCCCTAACCCAGGAACGGGGCAAGCCTGCGGTCCCTTTCGGCGGGAAGTACCGCATCGTGGATTTTGTCATCAGCAACTTCGTCAACTCCGGCGTCTTTTCTATCTACGTCCTGGTGCAGTACCTGTCCCAATCCCTCATCGATTATCTCCGGATCAGCTGGCGGAACCGTGGCATCATCCAGGACCATTTCATCACCGTCGTGCCGCCCCAGATGCGCATGGGCGAAGTGTGGTACCGCGGCACGGCCGACGCGGTGTCCCAGAACCTGAACCTCATCAACGATTTCGACCCGGACTACGTGGCCGTCTTCGGCGCCGACCATATATATAGGATGGACATCGGCCAAATGCTGGCCTACCACGTGGAAAAGGGCGCCGACGCCACGGTGGCGGCCTTGCCGGTGCCGGTGGAGAAGGCGTCGGGGTTCGGCATCATCGAGGTGAACAAGGCCAACCGCGTCATGGGGTTCGACGAGAAACCCAAAAACCCCAAGCCCATGCCCGGCGATCCGACCCGCGCCTACTCCTCCATGGGGAACTACATTTTCAACCGCGAGTTCCTGCAGACCATATTGACCGACGACGTGAAGCGGCGGGACTCGGCCCATGATTTCGGCAAGAACATCCTGCCCGCCATCATCGAGAAGGCGAAAGTGTTCGCCTACAACTTCCATTCTTCCGAAGTGCCCGGCATCAAGCGCTACGAGGAAAAGGGCTACTGGCGGGACGTGGGCGACCTGGAGTCTTATTGGTCGGCCCATATGGACATGCTGGGGGAGAAGCCCAAGCTGGATTTGAACAACGACGAATGGCCCATCTTCGCCGGCCGTTACGACGGCCCGTCGGCCCGTATCCTGGGCGGCGAGGTGAGCGACACCATCCTCGGCGAAGGCACCGTGGTCCACAACGCCGTGGTGCGGCATTCCGTCATCGGGCGTGGCGTCACCATCCTGCCGGGCGCCATGATCGAGGACAGCGTGATCATGGACTTCAGCGTCGTGGGCGCTGGCTGCCGCATGAAGCGCGTGGTGGCCGACCGCTTCAACGATTTCCCCGACGGAACCGAGCTCGGCTTCGACCGGGAGAAGGATTCCTCATCGAAGTTCCTCCACGTGGACAAATCCGGCATCGTGGCCGTGGGCCGCGGCCGCAGCAAGTGGGCGCACCTGAAGAGATAGGCGCCGCGCCCGGCCGCCCGTCGCCGCGCCGGTGAGCGCGCGGTTTCCGCCCGGCGCCGCCTCGTCCTCCGTTTCCTTCCCATGAAAAAATTCATCTGCGTCCACGGCCACTTTTACCAGCCGCCCCGGGAAAACCCCTGGCTGGAGGAGGTGGAGGTGCAGGATTCCGCCCACCCCTGCCACGACTGGAACGAGCGCGTGCACCGCGAGTGTTACGCGCCCAACACCTCTTCCCGCATCCTCGACGCGCGAGGCCGCGTGGAGGAGCTGTCGGACAACTACTCCAAGATCAGCTTCAACTTCGGCCCCACCTTGTTGTCGTGGATGCGTCGCCACGACCCCGACGTTTACGCCCGCATCCTGGACAGCGACCGGCGCAGCGCCGCGGCCCGCTCGGGCCACGGCAACGCCCTGGCGCAGGTCTACAACCACGTCATCATGCCCCTGGCCCCGCGGCGGGACAAAGTCACCCAGGCCGTTTGGGGCCTGCGCGATTTCCGCCTGCGGTTCGGCCGCGATCCCGAAGGCATGTGGCTTTCGGAGACCGCCGCCGACAGGGAAACGCTGGAGGTGCTGGCCGAACTGGGTTTGAAGTTCACCGTGCTGTCCCCGCGGCAGGCCAAGGCGTCGCGGCCCTTGAGCGACCCCTCCGCCCCCTGGCAGGACGTGAGCGGCGGCCGCGTGGACCCGAGCCGGCCCTACCGCTGGTTCTCGCCCCGCGGCCTGGCGCTGGACATCTTCTTCTACGACGGCCCCATTTCCCAGGCCGTGGCTTTCGAGGGCCTCTTGAACAACGGGGAGTTCTTCGCCGGCCGGCTGCAGGACGGATTTTCCGAGAAGAGGGCGGGCGCCCAGCTGGCGCACATCGCCACCGACGGCGAGACCTACGGCCACCACCACCGGTTCGGCGACATGGGGCTGGCCTACGCCCTGCGCAAGATCGAGCGCGAAGGCAAGGCCGCCCTCACCAATTACGGGGAATTTCTGGCGCGCTTTCCGCCGGACCGGGAGGTCCGGATCGTGGAGAACTCCTCCTGGAGCTGCGTCCACGGCGTGGAGCGCTGGCGCTCGGACTGCGGCTGCCGCTTCAGCCACCGCTCCGGCTGGACCCAGGCCTGGCGGGCCCCCTTGCGCGAGTCCCTGGACGCGCTGCGGGATCGGCTCGACGCCCTCTACGAGACCCGCGCCGGCGAGCTGCTGCGCGACCCGTGGCCGGCCCGCAACGATTACATCGAGGTCATGTTCGACCGCGCCGCGCCCTCCGTGGACGCTTTCTTCGCCCGCCACGCGCCCCGGCCCCTGGACGCCGCCGAGCGCGTGCGCGCCCTCAAGCTTTTGGAGATGCAGAGGCACGGCCAGTTCATGTTCACGAGCTGCGGCTGGTTCTTCGATGAGCTGTCCGGCATCGAGGGCGTCACCGTTTTGCGCTTCGCGGCGCGGGCCGTGCAGCTGGCGGAAGAGGCGGGCGACGCCGCGCTGGAGGAGGATTTCCTGGCGCGCCTGGCCGCCGCCCGCAGCAACATCCCCGAAATGGGCAACGGCGCCGACGTGTACCGCCGCCTCGTAAAGCCTTCGGCCGCCGACTTGCGCCGCGTGGCGGCGCACCTGGCCGTGCGCGACGCCGTGCGGGGCGACGCGCCGCCCTCCGGCCGCGCCTTC
This sequence comes from Elusimicrobiota bacterium, assembly GCA_052388135.1. Classification (GTDB taxonomy): domain Bacteria; phylum Elusimicrobiota; class Elusimicrobia; order FEN-1173; family FEN-1173; genus JBQTIM01. The sequence continues at coordinate 10,467 of JBQTIM010000220.1, read as the reverse complement.
TGCTATTTCTTCGAGCACGCCGCCCGCCGCAAAGAGACCCGGCAGGGGAAAACCCTGGCCCTGGGCCGCGTGCGCCTGGAATCCGAATTGACGCGCGAGGCGTTGCCGGCGGCCTGCGCCGTGGTGCACGCGGGCGGCCCGGATTTCCTGGCCGTCCTGAAAGCCTCGCCCGACGACGCGTGGTACGCCCGCGTGGGCGAGGAGCTTTTCGCCGCCTTCGGCCGGGGCGACCAGGCCGCCGTGGCCGAGGTCCTGCGGCGCGAGTTCGAGCCGCGCCGGTTTTACCTGGGAGACCTTTTCATGGAGGCGCGCCGCGAAGCGCTGACCAGCGTCATCGGGGACGTCCTGCGGGGGTTCGAGGGCGCTTACCGGCGGATGGTGGAGGAGAACCGCGCCCTGATGGACCACCTCCTGGAATCCGGCCTGCCGGTGCCGCACGCCTTCCGCGTGGCGGTGCAGTACGTGCTGGACCGGGACATGAAGGACGCCTTGAAAGCGCTGGACGGCGACGGCGTTCCCCGCCTGCTCCGGACTTGGGAGGCCGCCAAAAAGTTCGACGTCCCCCTGGACCTGGCCCTGGCCGCCGAGCGCGTGCGCTGGCACGTGGAAGGCGCTTTGCGTCCGGCCCTGGAGCGGCGCGACGCCGCGGCCGCCGGCCGCATCGCCCTTTTGCTCGAGGCGGCCGAGCGCATGGGGCTGGACGTGTTCCTGTGGCGGTCCGAAAACCTTTTCCACCAATTCTGGAACGACGGCCTCAAGCCCGCCTTGATCGGGGATTCCGCCTCCGCGCCCGACGCCGCCGAGCCTTTCCTCAAACTGGCCGACCGCTTCCGCGTGGCCTTGTAGCCCCTGGTTCCGACGGAGGGCGCGCCGGCGCGCGGCCGGATGGCCGGGCCCCTGGTTTCCCGGGTATTTATGGTATAATACCGGCGAAATCGGATTTCCAAGGCCCTCCGAGGGGTTCAGACGTCCTCCCGGCTTTTTTTGCGCCCGTAGCTCAATTGGATAGAGCGGCTGGCTTCGGACCAGTAGGCTGGGGGTTCAAGTCCCTCCGGGCGCGCTTTTCATGGGGCGAGGGTGGAGAGGCGCGAACGGTTCGCCGCCTCGTTTCCCGGAATCCGCGTTCCGACGACTTTCCGGCCGGGGCCATTAGCTCAACGGTAGAGCAAGCGCCTCTTAAGCGCGAGGTTGTGAGTTCAAGTCTCACATGGCCCAGGCCGGGAAGCCGAAGGGCGCCGTCGTTCCGGCGGCGCGAACGCGAGGGTGGCGGAACGGCAGACGCGTACGGCTTAGGACCGTATGCCGAAAGGCTTGTGGGTTCGACCCCCACCCCTCGCAGTTTTCAATCGTGGGGTCGAAGCCAACCCCGCGCGCCGCCGGCGGCGGAAGAGCGAGCGCAGCGAGCGGCAGCGCGGGGTGGCCGGCCCTCGAAGGAGCCGCCGACAGGCGGCGGGAGAGAGGGAAGTCCCTCCCCTCGCAATTTATTGACGGGCCGCGAGCCCGAAGCTCGAGAAGTTTCGCGGCGCGCCGCCGCCGGCGGCAAACTTTCATTCAACGGAGAGCCATCAATCATGGTCGGATTCGGAAAAAAGTAAACGGAAGAATCGCCCAAAGCCGCCGCCACCCTGCCGAAACCGGCCGCGGCGAAGAAGCCGGCGGCGGACGACGCCGAGCGGAGCGCCGGCGGCCTGAAGGTCAAGGTGAAGGACCGCAAGGCCTGCGTGGCGACGCTGTCCATCCAAGTGCCGGAGCAGCAGGTGGAGGCCGAGGTGCGGGAGGCGCTGGCGGGCATCGGCCGCCGCGTGCGCATGCCGGGCTTCCGGCCGGGCAAGGCGCCGCCCGAGCTGGTGCGGAAAAATTTCGAAGGCACGGCCCGGGAGGAGGCGGTGGAGCGGGTTTTGCGCAAGACCGTTCCCCGCGCCCTGGAGGAGGAAAAGCTGTCGCCGGTGGCGGCCCCCGTGGTGGAAAAGCTGGAGCACGAGCCCGGCCGCCCGCTGCGCTTCGAGCTGAAGGTGGAATGCGCGCCCGATTTCGAACCCAAAAATTACAAGGGACTGGCGCTGGAAAAAAAGACGAAGGTTTTTTCCGAGGCCGACGTGGACGCCAGGCTCAAGGATCTCCGGGAGGCCAACGCGAAGCTGGCGGCTTCCGAGGCGGCGGAGGCCGGCGACGCCCATTTCCTGGTGGTGGATTACGCCGGGACCGTGGAGGGCAAGCCTCTGGAAGGGGCCGAGGCCAAGGGCCAGCTCATCGATATGGCGGCTCCCCAGCGGCTGGCCGGTTTTTCCGAGGGCCTCAAGGGGGCCAAGGCCGGCGAGACGCGGGACGTGAGCGTGAGCCTGCCCGAGGATTATCCGAACAAAGATTTGGCGGGCAAGCCGGCGGTTTTTCATGTGACCGTCCAGGAAATCAAAGAGAAGCGATTGCCGGCTCTGGACGACGAGTTCGCCAAGGATTTGAATTTTGAGAACCTCCAAGCGTTGAGGGACGCCGTGCGCAAAAGCATGGAGGCGGAGTTCGAGCGGGACCAGCGCCGGGCTCAGGAAAAGCAGACGGCCGACGCGCTGCTGGAGGCCAACGCTTTCGACGTGCCGCCCTCCCTGGTGGAGGAGCACGCCCGCTACCTGACGAGCCAGCTGGAGCGGTTTCTAAGGGAGCGCGGCGCCGGCGACGCGGAGCTGAAGGCCAACCAGGAAAAGCTCCTGGCCAAGAACCGGCCGGAGGCCGAGCGCCAGGTGCGGCTGTCCTACCTGCTCGCCGCCATCGCGCGGGAGGAGAAGCTCGAGGCGGCGGACCCGGAAGTGGACGCGGCGGTCTCGAAATCCGTGGACAGCGTGCCCGCCCCCCAGCGGGCGAAGATGAAGGAGTGGATGGAGTCCCGCCGCTCCGGCGTCCGCGCGCAAATGACGGAGGAAAAAACCTATACTTTTTTGATCGGCCACGCGAACGTTTCCGAATCGCCGGAAGCGTCGGAAGGGCCGAAAGTTGAAGGATGACGCCGTCGGATCCGCGTCCGTCCTTCGCGAACGCCTAGGAGGTTAAATGCCCGGCATCATCCCCACGATTCTTGAACGCTGGACCCAGGGAGCGGTGGTTGGCTACGACATTTACTCACGCCTGCTCAAAGACCGCATCGTCTTCATCGGCGGCTACGGCGGAGCCATCGACACGGACTCGGCCAACATCATCATCGCCCAGCTCCTTTACCTGGAGTCCGAGGACCCGGAAAAAGAAATCAACCTCTACATCAATTCCCCCGGCGGCATGGTGACGGCGGGCCTGGCGGTCTACGACACCATGCAGTACATCAAGGCGCCCATCACCACCATCTGCCTGGGCATGGCCATGTCCTTCGGAGCGCTGCTCCTGGGCGCCGGCACCCACGGGCGCCGCTACGCTCTTTCCAACGCCCGCATCATGATCCACCAGCCGCTGATCTACGGAGAGGGCATTTCCGGCCAGGTGACGGACATCGCCATCGAGGCCAAGGAGCTGGAGAACACCAAGACGCGCCTGACCGAGATTTTGGCCAAGCACACCGGCCAGCCGCTGGACAAGGTGCGGGCCGACTGCGAGCGGAACTTCTACATGTCCGCCGAGGACGCCAAGAAATACGGCTTGATAGACGAGATTTTTCACACACGCAAGAAGGCCTGATGTTCAAAGCTCAAAAACCGAAGTTCAAATCAAACGGCAAGCCCAAAGCCCAGAATTGAACTTGTCGTTCGGCGCTTGTTTGAACTTTAAGCTTTGGATTTTGAGCTTTCTTAAGGAGTGTCGGTGACCAAAGACAACGGCGACTTCCAGTGCGTCTTTTGCCATAAGGGCAAGCGCGACGGCCTGCGCCTCATCGGCGGGCAGGGCGTTTACGTCTGCGAGGAGTGCGTGCGCAACTCTTACTCCCTGCTGGCGCGCCTCAACGAGGCGGAGGAGCGCCGCGTCCATAAAACTTTGCCCAAGCCGGCCCAGATCAAGGCCGTGCTGGACGATTACGTGGTGGGGCAGGAGCGGGCCAAGCGCATCCTTTCGGTGGCCGTCTACAACCATTACCGCCGCGTGGAAGCCGTGGAGAAAGAGCCCGGCGCCGAGGTGGAACTGCAGAAGTCGAACATTCTGCTCCTGGGGCCCACGGGCGTGGGGAAAACGCTTTTGGCCCAGACGCTGGCGAGGCTCCTGCACGTGCCCTTCGCCATCGCCGACGCCACCACGCTGACCGAGGCCGGCTACGTGGGCGAGGACGTGGAGAACATCATCCTGCGCCTGGTGCAGAACGCCGGGCACGACGTGAAGCGGGCCGAGCGCGGCATCGTGTATATAGACGAGATCGACAAAATTTCCCGCAAGTCCGACTCTCCTTCCATCACCCGCGACGTCTCGGGCGAAGGCGTTCAGCAGGCCCTTTTGAAAATCCTGGAGGGGACCATCGCCAGCGTGCCGCCTCAGGGCGGGCGCAAGCACCCCCAGCAGGAATACATCCAGGTCAACACGGCCAACATCCTATTTATATGCGGCGGCGCGTTCGAGGGCATCGACAAGGTCATCGAGCAGAGGGTGGGCCGGCAGGGGGTGGGTTTCGCCGCCCACGTGGTCTCCAAAAAACGGCAGGACTTGGGAGACGTTCTGAAGCACGCCCAGCCGGAAGACTTGATCCGCTACGGGTTGATCCCGGAGCTCATCGGGCGCCTGCCGGTGATGGCGTCCCTGGAGCCGCTGGACGAGAAGTCCCTGGTGGACATCCTGCTCAAGCCCAAGAACGCTCTGGCGAAGCAGTTTCAGAAAATGTTCGCGCTGGAAGGCGTGGAGCTGGAGGTCACGCCCGACGCGCTGGCCGCCGTGGCGCGCCTGGCCCTGGCGAGGGGTTCCGGCGCCCGGGGCTTGCGCTCCATCATCGAGGATTTGCTTTTGGACACGATGTACGATCTGCCGGACCAGAAGACTTTGCGCCGCGTGGTGGTGGACGCCGACGTGGTGGCCAAGAAAAAGCCGCCCGTGCAGGTGCACGGCGACATGCGGAAGACGGCCTGAAAAAGGCCCGCCTTCGAGCCGGTCCGCGCCCCCGATTTTTTTTGATTCAACCCATTTAAAAAGGAGCCTTTCGTGAAAAAATACTATTTGATCACTCCCGGCCCCACGCCGGTCCCGCCCGAGGCCGCGTCCCAGGGGGCCTTGCCCATCGTCCATCACCGCACCCGCGAGTTCGGCGCGTTGTTCGAGAAAACTTTGGACGGCTTGAAATACGTTTTTCAGACCAAGAACGACGTGCTGGTGATCACCGGCTCGGGCACGGCGGCCATGGAATCGGCCGTGGCGAACCTTCTGTCCGCCGGCGACAAGGCCATTGTGGCCAGCTGCGGCTCCTTCGGCGACCGCTGGATCAAGATTTGCAAGGCCTTCGGCGCCCAGGTGGTGGAGTATAAGGAAGAGTGGGGCAAGCCGTCGGACCCCGAGAAGGTGCGGGAGCTTCTCAAGCAGAATCCCGACGCCAAGGCGGTTTTTTTCCAGCACACGGAGACGTCGGCCGGCACGGTGGTGGACGTGAAGAAAATGGCCGAGGTCATTTCCCAGACGGCCGCGGTGTCGGTGGTGGACGCCATTTCGGGTTTGGGCGGCCAGGAGCTGCGCATGGACGACTGGGGCGTGGACGTGGTGGTGTCGGGCTCGCAGAAGGGGCTCATGACGGCGCCGGGTCTGGCTTTCGCCTCCTGCTCCCCGAAGGCCTGGAAGCTGGTGGAGGCCTCCAAGAGCCCGCGGTTTTATTCCGATTACCGGCTGATCAAGAAGTCTATCCCCAACAAGGAGACGCCCTGGACCCCGGCCGTGTCCCTGGTGGCTTCCCTGAACGCGTCCCTGGAAATGATCCGCCGCGACGGCGTCGAGGACGTGTGGGCCCGGCACGACAGGCTGGCGCGGGCCTGCCGCAAAGGCATGCAGGCTCTGGGTTTGCCTCTTTTTTCTTCCGCGCCCTGCGCCGTTTTGACGGCGGGCCGCCTGCCCGACGGTTTGTCGGGCGAGAAGCTGGTGGATTGGCTGAGGGACGAGCACGGCGTGTCCATCGCCGGCGGCCAGGAGCATTTGAAGGGGAAAATCGTCCGGCTGGCGCACATGGGCTACATGGACCATTTTGATCTCATCATCGGCTTGACGGCCCTCGAATGGGCCTTGAAGAAGTTCGGCCACGCGGTGACCGCCGGCAAGGCGGCGCAGGTGGCCCAGGAAGAGCTCGTCGGCGCCCGTGGCTGAGGCGCTCGCCGAAAGGGAGGAACCTGCCGCCATGACCGCCGCCGTCCGCGTGCTGGTGTCGGACCCGGTTTCCGAGGAGGGGCTGGACGTCCTCCGGCGGAACCCCGGGTTTTCCGTCGAGGTGAAGACCGGCCTCGCGCCCAAGGATTTGCTGGCCGCCGTGAAGGACTGCGAAGCGCTCCTGGTCCGCTCCGAGACCAAGGTGACGGCCGAAGTCTTCGCCGCGGCCTCCCGCCTCCGTTTCGTGGGGCGCGCGGGCACCGGCGTGGACAACATCGATCTTGCGGCGGCGTCCCGCGCCGGCGTGGTGGTGGCCAACGTTCCCGGCGGCAACACGATCTCGGCCGCGGAGCACGCCCTGGCCATGCTGTTCTCCCTGGCGCGCAACATTCCCCGGGCCGACGCCTCCACCCGGGCCGGCAAATGGGAGCGCGGCAAGTTCGTGGGCACGGAGCTCACGGGCAAGACGCTGGGCGTTCTGGGTTTGGGCCGCATCGGCCGCGAAGTGGCCACCCGCGCCATCGGCTTGGGCATGCGGGTCGTGGCCTTCGATCCGGTGGGCGACGAGTCCTGGTGCCGGTTGGCGGGCGTCGCGCTTTCGCCCCTGGACGACGTTCTCACGCAGGCGGATTTCATCACCGTGCACGTTCCGCTGAACGAGCACACCAAGGGCCTTCTGGGCCGCGAGGCCTTCGCCAAGGCCAAGCCGGGCGTGCGCGTGGTGAACTGCGCGCGCGGCGGCATCGTGGACGAGGCGGCCCTTCTGGAGGCGCTTGAAAAAGGCCGGGTGAAAGGCGCCGCCCTGGACGTGTTCGAAAAAGAGCCGCCCGCCGGCAACCCTCTTCTGGCCCGCCCCGAGGTCATCGTGACGCCGCACTTGGGCGCCTCGACGGAGGAGGCCCAGGTCAAGGTGGCCGTGGAGCTGTCCAACGGGCTCATCGAATTTTTCGAGAAGGGTTACGCCAAGCAGGCGGTGAACCTTCCTTCTCTGGAAGTGGCCGGCCAGACGCACTTGTTCGCCTATGTCTCTCTGGCCGACCGGCTGGGACGGTTCTTGTCGCAGTTGGCGGGGCCCGAGGCCCCGCAGTCCCTGTCGCTGGGTTATTTCGGGGAGTTGGGGCGCTTGAACCCGGCGCTGTTGACGGCCACCGCCGCCGCGGGCTTTTTGCGCGCCGACGGTCCGCGCGTGACGGCCGTGAACGCCCTGGCCGTGGCGGCGGAGCGCGGCGTTCAAATCCGGGAGCAGTCCCAGCCCGACGCCCGGGATTACGCCTCGCTTCTGGAAATCGAAGTGAAGACCGCCAAGGGGTCCCACCGGCTGGCCGGAACGGTTTACGGCCGCGGGGATCTGCGCCTCGTCCGCATCGAGGACTTGCCGGTGGACGTGATCCCGGAAGGAAACCTTTTGGTGATGCAAAACAACGACAAGCCCGGCGTGGTGGGGCACACGGGCACGGTGCTGGCCGCCGCCGGCATCAACATCGCCGGCATGGAAGTGGGGCGCAACCGGCCGGGCGGAACGGCCGTTTCCCTGTGGAGCGTGGACGCGCCCCTTCCTCCCCAGGTTTTGGACAAGGTCCGCTCTCATCCCGCCATCCTCTCCGTCAAAATGGTGAAATTGTGATAAAATTATTTCAACATTTTGAATATGTCCGGATCCAGCGCACTTAAACTCAACCAACTGACGAAGATCTATAAGAAGTCCCACCTCGGGCGCGTGAAAACGTCGCGCGGGGTGGAGGGCCTCACTTTCGACGTGCGCGAGGGGGAAGTGTTCGGCCTCCTGGGCCTCAACGGCTCGGGCAAAACCACCACCATCAAACTGCTCCTGGGCCTGCTCTTCCCGACGGAAGGCTCGGTGGAGGTCCTGGGCCGGGCCGCGTCCGACCTGGAGGCGCGGCGCAACATCGGCTACCTGCCGGAAGTCCCCTACTTCTACAAATACCTCACGGCCCGGGAAGTTCTGCGTTTCTACGGGCGTCTCTCGGGCGTTCCGGCGGCCGGGCTGGCCCGGCGCATCGATGAGGTGCTGGCCGTCGTCCGCATGACGGAAAGCGCCCACCGGCCCATGCGGGAATATTCCAAGGGCATGCTCCAGCGCGTGGGTTTGGCCCAGGCCATGCTGCACGATCCCAAGATCATGATTTTCGACGAGCCCGTCACCGGGCTGGACCCGTTGGGCCTGAAGGAAATGCGGGACCTTCTGGTGAGCCTGAACCGGGCGGGCAAGACCATCTTCCTTTCTTCCCACAACATCTCCGAGGTGGAGAAAGTCTGCCACCGCGCCGGCATTCTGGTGAAGGGCCGCCTGGCCCGCGTGCTGGAGCAGAAGGAATGGGAGCAGGCGGGCGGCTTGGAGGACATCTTCGTCCGGACGGTGGGCGCCGAGGAAGCGCCGCAGGCGGGACGGTCATGAGAGCCGTGGTTTCCATCGCCCGCTACACGTTTCTTCAGCAGCTTCGCAACCGCTTGTATTTGGTGGTGATCTTTTTCGGGTGCCTTCTGGTGGGGGTGTCCCTGTTGTTCGGAGCTTTGGCGGGGGACCAGGAAGTGCGGGTCATCCTGGATTTCGGCCTGGCCTCCATGGAGCTTTTCGGCCTGGTGGCCGCCGTGTTCGGCTGCGTGACGCTTATTTTGGAGGAGATGGAGTCCCGTACGCTTTACCTCGTGCTCACGCGCCCTCTGCCGCGCTCCCACTACATTCTGGGGCGGTTCGCGGGTCTTCTGGCCGCCGTCTGGGCCAGCGTCGCGCTCATGGCCGCCCTTCACGTTGTGCTGCTCCTGGTCAAAGGATGGGACGCGGATTACCGCTACTTCGCGGCGCTGCCCTTCATCGGGTTCAAGGTCATGGCCGTGGCGGCCCTGGCCCTGTTCTTCTCCCTTTTTTCCAGCTCCGCCGTGGCGTCGGTGGTGTTCACGGTTTTCTTCTGGCTGCTGGGCCATTTCGTGCCCGAGCTTAAGTTCCTGGCGTCCAAGGCGGGCAGCGCGGCGGGCGAGATGCTGGTGAAGTTCCTCCTCCTTTTCCTTCCGAATTTCCAGGCGCTCAACTATCGGGACGTGTTCCACGTTCCCGGCCTGGCCGCCGGCGCGGTGCTTTGGAGCCTGGGCTACGCCGTCCTCTACGCCGCCGCCTGCCTCTGCCTGAGCCTGGCTCTCTTCTCCCGCAAGGAGTTCTGACGGTGGCGCGCCGCGTCCATCCCGCGGCCGGGTGGCTGTGCGCCTCGGCGGTTTTCCTGGCCGCCGCGCAAGGCTTTTCCGCCTTGCGCTCCGAGCCGCATCTCCCGGTTTTTGAAAGGCCCGTCCTGGAGGAGCACGCCCTTATGGACGTCTCCCTGGTCCTGGCCGGCCTTCGGCGGTTCGGCGGGGATCTGGCCTTCATCCAGATGCTCCAATATTATTCCTCCGCTCAAGTTCACGACGAGGGCCCGGACGGCCACGAAAAAAAAGAGTATCACTTGAACTTGGGGAGCGAGGCCGCCGCCGACCTTCACCCCCATGTGCGCCTGGACAACTACCCGCGCCTTTTTTCGCATTTCACCCGCATCGTTTCGTTGGATCCTTATTTTCAATACGCTTATCTCTTCGGCGGCGGCGCCCTGGCCTTCAACCTCAACCGCAACGACGAGGCCGTGGCCCTGTTGGAGAAGGGCATGCAGATGGATCCCGCCAACTGGCAGCTTCGCCTTTACGCGGGCGCGGTCGCGTTTCGCAAAGCGGATCAAATGGAAAAAGTTATAGCTTTGTTGGAAGACGCCATCCAGCATCCCGATTGCCCGTCCATGGTGGAAAACATCCTGGCCAACATTTACCGCAAACGAGGGGACATCCGCCGAGCCGCCGAGGTTTATCTCCACATGCTGGAGACAAGCCGGGACGAGTCCTACCGCTCCACCGCCCGGCAAAAGCTCAAGGAGCTTCAGGACAAGCACGGGCTGCATTTTCACCATTCCTAGACCCAGCGCCTCCCGCTCCGTTCCGGCACCGCTCCGATTTTGATATCCTTCCTTCTTTACCAGCCCACGTCCGCGCTTCCATTTCCGGGTCCGTAGCTCAGCGGTAGAGCATCCGCATTTTAAGCGGGTGGCCGAGGGTTCGATTCCCTCCGGACCCACCATTTGTGAAACCATCAAACTGGTGGAAAGAGCCCGTCAGACAATGTCTGGCGGGCTCTTCTGTTTTGCGGGCAGACGAGCGGGCGGGCGGGGCCGCGCGGAACGCGGCAGGGGC
>JBQTIM010000219.1:0-18145 GCA_052388135.1 Elusimicrobiota bacterium | reverse complement strand
AGCGTCTGGAAGGAATCCTCGTTCTCGCGCCGGCTGAAAAAGTTTAAAACCTGCAGGCGGCTTTCGTAATCGTCGGCGGAAGACAGCCGGTGCCACAAGGGAAAAACCCCGCGCAGGTTCAGGTCCGTGTCGCGGGAATAAAAATAAGGCCCCGCGTGGCCGGCCCGCCGGTCGTCCTTGCGGATGCGGCTGAAGGGCAGAGTGACGAAAGCGCGGCCGCCCTCCCGCCGGGAGTGGTAGTAGAGCGGAAACAGATGGTGGGAGGAGAATTCAGGGCCCCAGGCGCGGCCCGCCACGGGGAAAAGCCCGGCCCACTTCCGGGACGGAGGCGGACCGCCCTCCGCCGCTGCGGCCGGCGCGGCTAAAATTTCGCGGCGATAATAAAAGGGAACGAGAACCGCCAGCCGGTCGGCCGGGGATTTCAAGCGCCAATAGATCGGGAAGAGGGTCTCAAAGCCGTTCTCCGGCTCCCGCGACCACCAAAAATTCAGCGCCATGCCGGAGGATTTCTCCCCCCGCCGGCGGTACCATCCGGCCGGCGTCGCCGCGTCCGCCTTCCTTCCGTCCCGGCTGCGGTAGCCGTAAAAAAGAAAAGGCGGCGCGGAAGTCACCGTGCCGCCGCCGCGCCTCTCCTGGCGCCAGAAAACCGGAAAAAGAAGCGTGCGCGACTTGTTTTCTCCGGCGTGCCGAAAAAAAGGCCCGGCGGAAAGCCACGCTTCCCCCGGCCTCCGGTAGGACACGACGAAGGGCAGGGACACCCACAGGGTGCGGTCCTCCTCGCGCCACCGATAGAACACCGGCAGGAGCAGTTTCTGGGACGCTCCCGGCTCGGCCACGTCCCAATACAGCATGGAGACCATGAGGAAGCGCCGGCGCAAGGCGGCGTCCCTCTCGTACCAAAAGAAAGGCGGAAGACGCACGGGCCGCTCCTCCCAGCCGGCGGGCGGAGCAGGATTCACGGGATCGGCCGCCCCCGCCGTTTCCGCGAGGAAAATCGCGGGAGGAACGGACGCGGGACCTCCCGCGGCTCCCGCCCAGGCGGGAACCGCGCTCCATAGACCGATCAGCAGGACGGACGTCCGGACGGCGGGATGAATCGGAACGCAAAGCGGGAAGCGCCTCACGTTCCCATTTTATCATTTAGCCACCGTCCACCGCACGGGCACCGGGGCGCCTCGCCGGGGATGCGGAGCCGGGGCCGGAACGGGCGCAGGGCGCGGCGCCGCCAAGACCGTGTTCAAGGTGTCCCGCAGGTAACGCACCTCGCGCTCCAGCTCCTCTATTCTTTCCCTCTTGTCCATCAACGACTGCCCCAGGATGGCCTGTTCCGCCAGCCTTCGTTCCAGAGCGTCGTCATTCAGCGCGTCCATTTTGAGTCTCCTTTCCAACGTTGTCGCCTCCCGCGGCGCCGTACAAATAAAAAACCCATCGTCTTCGGACGATGGGCGCTTTGCGCGGCGATTTAAGAGAGGTTCTACTTTTTAGAAATCAACCCGTCCTCGTGCGACGCAAAGCGCTCCGCGCCCATGAATGGAGCGATACATGGGCGACGTGCGAAGACAAACGGCCTTTGCGGCGAACCAAGCGTTTCTCATGACTCCTTCATTATACGAAATTCCGGCCGGAACGCAAGGTCAGTCCAGCGTCCAAACGACGTCCTCTTCCGGCTCTCCCCGCTCGAAGGCTTCGAACCTTTTCCGGTTGCGCTCGTAAATCAAGGCTTCCATGCGGGCTTTGGCCTCCGGAAAATCCGCCAACGTTTCGTAAACCGCCTCGCGGCTCAGGGTATAGATTTCGGCCTCGGAAACGGCCTTCACGGCGGCCGTGGTGGCGCAGTTCCGCATGAGGGAAATTTCGCCGAAAAAATCCCCCTCGCCCAGTTCGGCTAGAAACCGCTTTTCCTTTCCCTTGCGGGAAGAAACGGCCACCCGGCCGGACGCGATGATGAAAAGCTGGCTGGAGATGACCCCCTGGAAAAGGATGATTTCGTCATTGCGGTAGATTTCCCGCTCCGCCCGGGGGAGCAATTTTTGTATGAGGCCGTCGGGACAATCTTGAAAGAGAGACGCCTTCCGCAGAACATCCTCCCGCAGTCCGTCCTCCGAATCTTCCATGGCGGTTCTCTCCTTCCCCCATGCGATTAACGATATTAATTATTATATAAAAAGTTATTCTCGACGGAGAACATTTTTAGCCGGCCGGCCCGTGCTAGGCGTGGACCGATTTGCTATTCTGAAGCTATCCGCGGCGGCTCCGGGCGACGCCCTCTGACGCGGCCGAGACTTCACCTTGGGAGGTAGAAATGCGCGCATTTTTCTTGAGCTTGTTGGCCGGTTCCATTTTAGCGGGCTGCGGCCCCAAGTACGTCCGCCAGTCGGACGTGCCGGACATCGACGAGGCCGCCATGTCCACCCGCCTGGACCGCAAGGACCTGGATCAACTTTTCCAGGCCAACATCGAGAACCTGCTGGGGTCCCCTCAAATGGCCGCCTGGCAGAAAATGACCGCCGAGGGCAAAAAACCCGTTGTGGCCATTTTCCCCATCAAGAACGACACGTCGGAGCACATCGACACCCAGCTCAGCGCCCTCTTGAGCAAAATGGAGACGCGGCTGGTTTCCACGGGCGCCGTCTCCGTGGTGAGCCACGAGCGCCAGCGCCAACTGGCCGAGGAGATGCGCGTGCAGGAAAGCGCCGTCTTCGACCCGGCCCAGGCCGCCAGAATGGGCCGCATGCTGGGCGCCAAGTTTTTCGTCACCGGCAAAATCTACGACAACACGGAGATGTCCAAGAAACGCCGCCGCGTGCAGTATTTCCTTTTCATGCAGGCCGTGGAAACGGAAACCAGCCTGGTGGGCTGGCAGAACGAGGCGGAGCTGACCAAGGGGCTGGTGAAGTAACGGCCGTTCGGCCGCACCTTGCGCCGTTCGTTTCCCGGAGAACGCCCGGAAGCGCCCGCGCGGCGGCGGCCTCGGCGGACGGGCTGACGACGGCCATGCCAACCACGCTGAAGCGCCGCCGGCGCGACGATCGGAAAGCTCCCGGCTCCGCCGGGGGCCCTTTCCAGCCATGACCGGGCCGCGCGCGCGGGCGTTTCTGGGCGGCGCCGGGCTGGCCGTGCTCTTGGCGGCCGGAGGCGGCGGGGGCTGCGCCCGCGGTTACCACAGCGCCTTGGCCGGCTTTCGCGGGCACCTTCGCCAAGGCGATCTCGAAAAAGCGCTGGCCGACGCGAACCGCCTGCTGGGCGTGAAGTCCGCCGAGGAAGCCCCTCAAACCCTGGGCCCCGACACGGCGCTCCACCTTTTGGAGCGGGGCTCGGTCCTTCAAACCCGCGGCGAATACGCCCTTTCCAGCCGCGACTTCCAGCTGGCCGACGACAACCTGGAAGTTTTACGGCTCTCGGGCAACGCGGGCACAGTGCTGGCGAAGTATCTCTATTCGGAATCAAAAACTCCCTACAAAGCCCTTCCCCACGAGAAAGTCCTTCTCAACACCCTCAACATGATCAACTACCTGGTCCGGGCAGACCTCTCCGGGGCGCGGGTGGAGGCCAGGCGCCTGCGCGCGGCCGAGGAGTTCATCGAGGATTCCCAGGGCGCCAAGAAGCTGTCGGCTCTGGGCGCCTACCTGGCGGGGTTCACGTTCGAGATGTCGGGCGAGACCGGCGCCGCCTTGCAATTTTACGCCGACGCCCACGAGCGCGGCGGAGTCCCCGGCCTGGAGGACGCGGTGCGCCGCGTTCACGCCCGCACCGGCGCCTCGAACCGGCGCCTGGAGCCGCTCCTGAAAAACGCGCCGCCGCGCGCCGAGGACGAGGGCCAGGGGTCGGAGCTTCTCGTCCTCGTCGGTCTCGGCCTCGCCCCGCGGAAGGTTCCGGAGATCGTTCCCATCGGCCTCATCGTCGCCGACCTGGCCACGGCCGGCGGCGCTTTGACGGACGACCAGGTGAAAGCCGCCGACTCCCTGGCCGCCGAAGGCCTGGTCAAGTGGCTGGTCTATCCCAAGATCGAGCTGGAGGCGGCCTCTTACGAAACCGTCGGCCTGCGTTTGGACGGAGCGCCCTTGCGGACCGCGGAAGCCATGGACGTGCAAGCGCTGGTCCTGCGGGACTTCGAAGAAAAAAAAGGCGCCTACCAGGCGGCGGCTCTCACGCGCCTCTTGACCCGGTTCGCCGCCGGAGAAGGCGTGGAGTCCTTGACGCGGCAAGGGAACGCCAAGCAGGCCCGCACCTTCGGCCTGCTGACCCAGGGCCTCCTCACCCTTTTGGACAAACCCGACACCCGCGCCTGGACGAGCCTGCCGGGCTCTTTCCACCTGGCGCGCCGCTCGGTCCCCGCCGGAGCCTACGACCTGACCGTCCGGCTGGAGGGCCCCGCCGGCCCGCGCGTCATCGAGGAAAAGGTGGAAGTGCCGGCCCGCGGGTTCAAGGTCGTTTACGTGCGGTCGTGAGCTTCGGCCCGCCGCCGGCCGTTGAATTTTTTTTAAACTCGTCGTGGAAAGGACTCTTATGAAAACAAGAATCGCCGCGTCCGCGCTGGCTCTCACGGTCTCGCTTGCAGGCGCAGGACGCGCCGCCTTCGTGGACGGCTATCAGGACAGGGGCGGGGTATTCGCCGGCGTCAACATCGGCGGAGGCCAAGGCTCGTTCGACGCGGACTCCGGCTCCGACCCCAAAACCGTCGGCTTCATGGGCTCCGTCCGGGCCGGCGCCGGCGTGAAGAAGCACCTGACGCTGGACATGGAAATTTCCCACTGGCTGGGCCAGGACGACGTCGCCGGAGCCGACGTGGACTTGAGCCAGACCGGCTTCCTGGTGAACGCCACGCGCTTCTTCCAGGACGGGTTCTTCCTGCGGGGCGGCGCCGGCTTCGCCGTGGGCAAGATCGACGGAACCGGCTTCAAATCCCAGTCGGAGAGCGGCCTGGCCGCCCACGCGGCGGCGGGCTACGAGTTCTTCGCCGGACCGGACACCGCCATGAACGTGTCCTTCCTCTGGCGCGGCCACTTCCTGGAGGATTCGGATTTCAACCTGCTGGGCCTCCAGGTGGGCGTGGCTTGGTACTGACCGTGCGCCGGCTTTTGCGGAGCGCGCGGGCGGCGCTTCTGGGGGCCGCCCTGGGCTCCCTCTCCCTTCCGGCGCGGGCGGTGGACATCCTGGAGTTCTCCACCAACGACCCGGAAAAATGGGAGGAGGTCCGCCGCGAGCCCTCCCAAGCCGCGCCCCTCACGTTGGAGGACGTCCGCCGACTCGTCCCCAAGGTGAAGGAAAAGAAATTGATCAAGATCATCCGCGACCGCAAGGTCCTCATGCGGCCCACGGGACAGGCCCTGGCGGAGTTGAAAGAGAAGGGCGCTTCCGACGCCGTGCTGGCGGCCCTGTCCGCCCACGCCTTGGCGGAGAACCGGAAGATCGACCTGCTCCTCACCCTGGACCTGGAAAACCCCGCCGGCGGAGGCGAAGGGATCTACCTTTACCTGGCGCTGGTGCACAAGGGGAAAGGCGTCCAAGAGGACCTGATCACGAGCTCCTTGAGCCGCCTGCAGGCGGAAAAATGGCAATCCGACGAGATCGTGGACGACAGCGACCCGCTTCTGCCCAACAAGGTGCGCCGCATCCGCATCCGCGGCCCCGTGCGGGCCGTCCACCACGGACCCATGGAGCTCCGCGTCCTGCTCAGCCGGCGGCCCCAGCTCCTGGACTTGACGGACACCGAAAGGCTTACGCCCGAGGAGAAGCGAAACCTGCAGACGATGGAGTTCGACTATCCCGAAGCGTCCTTGGCCAGCGCCTGCGCTCTGGACCTGGTGGTGGGCCGCGATCGCCTGGCGGGCCACGCGTTTTCCCTGAAGCATAAACGGCTCCGCTGTTTTTGGGATTGAAATAGAGACGCAGCGAAGCGCGGCTGGCGCGCCGAGGACGATCCGTCCTTTGATCAAAAAAGGCAGGTCCGAAACCCGGGCCTGCCTTTCGCATCCATGAGAAGCTGTGGGTTTTTTAGGAAGCCGCTTTTGCCGCCTGAGGCTTGAGCCAGCCTTTTTGGATCAGCGTTTCCGCAATCTGGACGGCGTTCAAAGCCGCGCCCTTGCGCAGGTTGTCTCCGCAGACCCAGAAGGCGAGGGCGTTCTTGTCGAAAAGGTCGCCGCGGATGCGGCCCACGAAAACATCGTCCTTCCCCGCCGCCAACAAGGGCATGGGGCAGGAAAATCCGTCCACGGGCGACGCCTCGTCCACCACGCGCACCCCCGGCGCGCGCGAAAGAAGCTCCCGCGCCGCCGCGGCGGTGACCGGCTTTTCCGTCTCTATCCACACGGACTCGCCGTGGGCCACGTAGGTGGGCACCCGCGCGGTGGTGACCGCCACCTTGATGGACTCATCGCCTAAAATCTTGTGGGTTTCTTTGATGACTTTCCACTCCTCGTTGCTGTAGCCTTCCTCTTCGATCTTCCAATTGTTGGCCAGCACGTTGAACGCGATGGGGTTGGGAAAGCCGCCCAGGTCTTCAATTTTTTCTCCGCGCAGGGCGCGGCCCGCCTGGTCCCGCAGGGCCTCGATGGCCCTGCCGCCGGCGCCGGAAACGGCCTGGTAAGTGGAGATCACCGCGCGCTTCACGCGGAAGGCGCGGTGCAGCGGCCCCAGGGCCATGAGCATGACGGCCGCCGTGCAATTCGGGTTGGCCACGATGCCCTTGTGGCCGCGCAGGGCGTCGCCGTTCACCTCCGGGATCACGAGAGGGACGGACGGGTCCATGCGGTAATCGGAGCCGTTGTCGATGACCACGGCGCCGCGCCGAGCGGCTTCGGGCCCGTAGGTGAGCGCGGCGCCCTTTTCCCCCTCGGTGCCGGCGAAGAGGGCGATGTGGACGCCGTCGAAGGCCTCGGGGGAGGCCTCCCGCACCTGGTATGGGCGCCCGTCCACGTCCAGGGTCCGGGAGCTCCGCGCCAGGACGCGCAGTTCCCCGTAGGGGAACTTGCGCTGCTCAAGAATGCGGATCATTTCGGCGCCCACGGCGCCCGCTCCGACGACGGCAACGTTGTATCGGTTCATGGGATTGTCCTTTTGGCGATTGCGGCGGGTTCTATAATATGATATTTTTTTCGTCTTCGGAGGAACTTATGGCTTATCGCTGCTCCATCTGTCAAAAAGGCCCCATGGCCGGCAAGACCGTCAGCCACTCGCACCGAGTGACCAACCGCCGCTTTTCGCCCAACCTTCACAGGGTGAAGGTCTTGACGGCGGGCGGGCCCCGCCGCCAGTACGTGTGCGCCGGCTGCATCCGCTCCGGCGTCGTCCGCAAAGCTCCCTAAACCGGCTCCGGCTCCACGCCTGACGCTCCCATCACGGCCGGGCCCGGCGCCCGGAAGGGAGACCTCCGCCGTCCCGGCGGGCTTGCTCCAAACCCCGCCTTAACGCCGCCGCTCGGACGCCATGGGAACGATCAAAGAAAGAAAGTAATTGTAAACCCTTTCCTTCCTCACGCGGTAGGTCCGCAGGGCGAAATCCAGCTGAAACCTCCGCGCCGACACGGCGGAGAAGCCCCCCGTGTAGGACGTTTTGTCGACGTCGTTCAAATCCTCCCCGTAAGTCCCGCCCCGCAGTTGAAAACCGGACAGCAACGCCAGCTCCATGCCCAAGTGCCAGAGGTCCGGCTGCGGCAGACCGCCCCGGTAGAACCTCTTTTCGTAATCCGTCGCGAAATTGAACACCGGGATGGGACGGAAGGACACGCCCGCCCTCCCCAGCACCGGCAGCTGATCCGGCCTGTAGGCGTTCCAATAGACGATGCCCGGGGCGTTGAAAACGGCCAGCCCGTAGGAGAACACGTCCGTCTTGGAGTAGAGGGCCCAATCCAGAGAGAAACCGTTTCCGTCGGCCAACTCCAGAACGGGCGGGCGTCCCGTCTCGGCCCGGGCGAAACCGCGGCGGGCGTTCAAAAAAGAGATGTTCAATCCCATGGAGTTCTCCCCCTCTTTGCCGACCTTCTCGCTGAGGCCGATGCCCAATTGGTTCACCTTGAGGGACTCCTGGATGAAATTGTTGGCGGGATCCGCGGCGTCGGTGACGACGGTCTCGTTGTAGGCGGCCAGCGGGCGGTAAAAAAAGGCTCCGTTGGGCCCCGCGAAGCCGATGTAGGTGAGCTTTCGCCCCCGCAAAGGGACGTCGCCGAGAAGGACGTCGTCGTCCAGCCGGCTGTGGCGGGCCACGTCGAAATCCACGGAAAGGGCGGGACCCGGCATGTCACGCAGGGCGGCGGGGTTCCAGACGGGAGACTCCGGCGCGCCGAAAACCGCCGCGCCGGTTTCGCCCAGGCCGATGAAGCGGGCGCCCACGGGCTTGCCGTCGAAATCAGGCGAAGGGATGCCGGAACGGGGCCGCTTGGACCACGCGGGAGCGGCGGCGGTCCCCAGGGCCAGCAGGGCCGCGGCGAAGACGCGGAACGCTTTCAAGAAGGGCGGGAGGATGCGGCGGGAGCCACGACGCCTTCCACGGGGGAGGACGGCGCGGCGTAATTCTTTTTTTCCATGGGACCCGCCAGGAAGGCCTGGCGGCCGGCCTGCACGCCCAGCTTCATGGCGGCGGCCATGCGGAGGGGGTCCCGCGCGGCGGCGATGGCGGTGTTCATGAGCACGCCGTCGGCGCCCAGCTCCATGGCGGCGGCGGCGTCGGAAGCGGTGCCCACGCCGGCATCCACGATGACCGGCACGCCGCGCACGGCCTCGCGCAGGAACATGAGGTTGAGGGGGTTCTGGATTCCGCGGCCCGAGCCGATGGGGGCGGCCAGCGGCATGACGGCCGCCGCGCCGGCCTCCTCCAACCGCTTGGCCAGGATCGGATCGTCGTTGGTGTAGGGCAGCACGGTGAAACCTTCCTTCACCAATTGATGGGTCGCTTCCAAAAGGGACAGGGCGTCGGGCAGAAGCGTCTTGGCGTCGCCCAAAACCTCCAGCTTGATGAGGTTGGTCTCCAGCACTTCCCGCGCCAGGCGGGCCACGCGCAGGGCGTCGGCGGCGCTGTAGCAGCCGGCGGTGTTGGGCAGGATGACCATGCCCTGCGGGATGAAGTTCCAAAAAGAATCCGGGGCCGCGCGGTCGGAAAGGTTCACGCGCCGGATGGCCACCGTGACCATCTCCGCGCCCGAAGCCGCCAGGGCCTCTTTCATGATCTCCAGGGTGGGGTACTTCCCCGTGCCCACGATGAGCCGCGAGGAGTAGCTTTTTCCGGCGATGACGAGGGGTTTGTCCTGCATGGGGCTATTCTACCACATTCCGCGCGGCGGCGCGGAGAGGCTCCTCACGCCGGGGTTTTCCGGCGGAAAATTTCGTAGAGGAGGACGCCGGCGGCGCAGGAGGCGTTGAGGGATTCCATGGCTCCCGAGCCGGGCACGCGCACGAGGGCGTCGCAGCGCTCCTTGACCAGGCGGTGGAGGCCGGACCCCTCGGCGCCGAGGACCAGCGCCCAGGGGTTATTGAAAGAGGCCGCGCCGCAGGGCTCGCCCGCCATGTCGGCGCCGTACACCCAGAAATTTTTCTCCTTCAGGTCCACGATGGCCTGCGCCAGGTTGGCGACCTGAGCCACGGCGACTTTCTCCGCGGCCCCCGCGGCGGCTTTGAGGACCACGCCGGACAACCCGGCGGAGCGCCAACGGGGCACCACCACCGCCGAGACGCCGAAGAAAGCGGCGTTGCGCAGGATGGCGCCCAGGTTGTGAGGGTCCTCAATCCCGTCCAGCAGGAGGAGGGAGGAGGCTCCGCCGGCCAGGACCTCGTCCAGGGACTTGTAGGCCAGGGCCGCCGCCCGCGCCACCAGGCCCTGATGGTTGGAGGAGCGGACCATTTGGTCCAAGCGGCGGCGGTCCACCCATTGGAAGACGATGTTTTTCCGCCGGGCCAGGCCCAGGGCTTCCTCCAGGGGCGCGCCCGCGCCGCCGCGCAGGAGCCACAATTTGTTCACGCGGCATTCGTCCGCTTTCAAAGCTTCCAGGACGGGGTGGCGCCCGAAAATGAGATCGCGCATGTCCTCCCGGTCGGCCGAGGGTTTTGCCGGGCCGGCCGGCGGGGCCGAGTCCCGGCGGGGGCGATGATGGTCCGGCCGGCCGCGCTCCCAACGCTTCCCCTTCACGTTTTTTTCCACCAGCGCGGGCCTTGCGAGGTGTCCTCCACCACGATGCCCATGTCCGACAGGCGCTTCCGCACGTTGTCGGCTTCGGCCCAGTTGCGGGCCTTGCGGGCCTTCTCGCGCTGGTCCACCAGGCTTTCCACCAGGGCGTCGGCCTCATCGGAGGCGCGGCCCAGGGAGATGCCGAAGAGGTCGCGGAAGGATCCCCGCACCAAGTCCAGACCCTTTTGAATCGCGGGCGTCGAGATGGCCTTGTGCGTGGCGGTGCGCGTCTTGAGGGCGCCCAGGAGGTCGAAGAGGGCGGCCAGGGCCTTGGGCGAGTTGAAATCGTCGGCGAGGGCGGCGCGCAGGTCGGTCTGGAATCGGGCCATGTCCGCCTCCAGCACTTTTTCGTCCTGCTTATCGGTGCCGTGCTGGGCTTTCAAGAGGGCCGAGACCCGGTGCAGGGCGGCTTCCAGCTCGCTTAAGTCGGCGGCGGCCGACGCCAGGATGTCGTCGGAAAATTCCAGGGGGCTGCGGTAGTGCTGGCGCAGAAGGGCGAAACGGACGACGCGCGGCTCGAACTTCTCAAAAATTTCCGTCAACGTGAAAAAGTTGCCCAGGGACTTGGACATTTTCTCCTTGTTGACGGTCACGAACCCGTTGTGGAGCCAGTAGCGGGCGAAGGGCTGGCCCGTGGCGCCTTCCGACTGGGCGATTTCGTTCTCGTGGTGCGGGAAGATGAGGTCCTGCCCGCCGCCGTGGACGTCGAAGGTTTCCTTCAGGTGCTTGATGCTCATGACGGAGCATTCGATGTGCCAGCCGGGGCGTCCCTTGCCCCAGGGCGAATCCCAGGAGGGCTCGCCGGGCTTGGCGGCTTTCCAAAGGGCGAAGTCCAGCGGGTCCTGCTTGCGGTCGTCCACCTCGACGCGCGCGCCGGCTTTCAAATCCTCGGGCGTGCGCTTGGAAAGCTTTCCGTAGCCGGAGAATTTGCGCACCGAGTAGAACACGTCGCCGCCGGCGGCGTAGGCCAGGCCCTTTTCCACCAGCCGCTCGATGAAGGAGACGATGGGCGGGATGTGCTGGGTCACGCGCGGGTGGGCGTCGGCCCGGCGGACGTTCAGCTTGTCCATCTTGTCGAAGTAATCCTGGATGTAGCGTTCGGCCAAAACGAAAGGTTCCTCGCCCCGCTCGGCGGCGCGGGCGATGATCTTGTCGTCCACGTCCGTGAAGTTCTGGATGTAGGTGACCGAATGGCCCAGGTGCTGGAGGGCGCGGCGGATGAAGTCGAAGGCCACGTAGCAGCGGGCGTGGCCCAGGTGGCATTCGTCGTAGGGCGTGACGCCGCAGACGTACATCTTCACCTGCCCGGGAATGAGGGGCTCGAAAGCCTCCTTCTTTCCCGAGAGCGTGTTGTGGACGCGCAGGGGTTCCTGGCTCACCGGCGAGCCTTCGGGCTTCGCGGCGCCAGGCTCGCGGCGGCCAGCGCCGCCAGCCCTTGGCGCCGGCCCACGAACCCCATGCCTTCGTTGGTCTTGGCTTTCACGTTGACGGCCTCCACGGGGACGCCCAAAGCGCCGGATCTTCGCGCGCATGCGCTGCTTGTAAGGGCCGATGCGCGGAGACTCGGCCAGCAAGGTGGCGTCCACGTTCACCACGCGGTAGCGGCGGCGCAGAAGCTCCGCCGTTTTTTCCAAAAGCTTGAGGCTGGAGACGCCCTTCCAGCGCGGGTCCTTGTCGGAAAAATGCGCGCCGATGTCGCCCAGGCCGGCCGCGCCCAGCAGCGCGTCGATCACGGCGTGCAGGATCACGTCGGCGTCGGAGTGGCCCTTCAGCCCATAAGGCCAGGGCACGGACACGCCGCCCAAAATCAGCTTGCGTCCCCGCGCCAGGCGGTGGCTGTCGTAGCCCAGACCCGCGCGGATCACGAAGCCTCCGTCCGGCCCGACGGCAAGAAGGTCATCTCCGCCGCCCCGCCTTCAAGATCGCTTCGCACATGGCGAAATCTTCCGGACGCGTCACTTTGAAGTTCAAGGGAGAGCCCGGCACCAGCGCCACCGGCAAACCGGCCCGCTCCAGGGCCTGCACGTCGTCGGTGGACGAGGCGCCGGCCCGCAAAAGATATTTCCCGGCCAGGTCGCGGCGCAGGGCCTGGGGTGTTTGGGCCAGCCAGAGGTTTCCGCGGGGAACGGTTCGCCTCACGCGGCCGCGTCCGTCGTCCATCTTCACGGTGTCGGGCACGGGCCAGGCCGCCAGCGCGGCTCCCGTCCGGCGCGCGGCGCGGACCACGCGCTCCACCACGTCCCGCGGCAACAGCGCCCGGGCCGCGTCGTGCACCAAAACCACGTCGGCCTCGCGGGGCACCGCGGCGACGCCCCGCCGGACGGAATCGGCCCGCTCTGCGCCGCCGTCCACCACGGCCTTCACTTTGCGCAAGCCCTGGCGCCGCGCGAAAGCCCGGCAGCGGGCGGCGGCGCCCGGAGGCACCACCAAGACGACCCCCCGGACGGCGGGCGTGCCCTCCAGGGTCTTCAAAGGCCAATAAAGAAGAGGTTTTCCCCGCAGGGGTTGAAACTGCTTGGGCGGCCGGGAGCGCGGACCGAAACGGCGGCCCCGGCCGGCCGCGACGACCACGGCCCATGCCGGCACGTCAGACGGAAAGGCGGCCGGAAATCCGGCGATGAGAAAACGCCGCGGCGGGCGCGGCCGCCCGCGCCTCCGCCCGGCCGTCCCGGCGCGTCACGGCTCGCCGTTGACGCTTTTGTCCGGCGAAGACGGCCGTTCTTCGGCCGGAGGAGCCTCCGCGGCTTCCGGTTCGCGAGTCTCGTGGCGCTCGTGGCGCTCGTGGCCGCCGCGCTCGCGGCTCTTGGTGAAAATCATGCGGCCGGCGGAGGTCTGCAAAATGGATGTCACCATCACGTCCGCCTTGCGGCCGATGAGGCGCCGCCCCTCCTCCACCACCACCATGGTGCCGTCGTCCAGGTAGCCCACGCCCTGGTCCTTCTCCTTGCCTTCCTTGGCCACGAAGATGCTCATGGTCTCGCCGGGAAGGACGACGGGCTTGAGCGCGTTGGCCAGGTCGTTGACGTTCAGCACCGTCACGCCCTGGATGCCCGCGATCTTGTTCAGGTTGAAGTCGGTGGTGAAAATCTTGGCGCCCAGCTCGCGCGCCAGGGCCACCAGCTTGCCGTCCACTTCCTTGATGTCGGGGAAATCCTTGTCGAAAATCTTCACCGGAACCTCGGTGTTCTCCTGCAGGCGCGCCAGGACCTCCATGCCCCGGCGGCCGCGCGACCGGCGGTGCGTGTCGGAGGAATCGGCGATGTTCTGCAGCTCGCGCAGGACGAAACGGGGCACCACCAGAAGGCCGGAAACGAACTTCGCGTCGCAGACGTCGGCGATGCGCCCGTCGATGAGCACGGAGGTGTCCACCACGTGGGCGTTCATGAGCTTGCGCTTGGGCCCCTTCAGGATGATGTCCCTGTCCAGGAGGTCCAGCTCGGACTTCTTGCGCACGGCGATGACGAGGCCCAAATAGGCCATCACGAGGTGGATGAGCAAAGAGTATTGCTGGGAAATTTCGTAGAGGCGGGGGCTGTTCATTTGGTAGATGACCCAATTGAACAGCTGGGCGGAGACGAGGCCCAGCACCGCGCCGATGACGCCGGCGATGAGGGAGTCCAGGGTGATGCGGTCGATGGCGATCTCGAAGCCGATGATGAGGATGGCGGCGCCGACGCCGATGAGGATGCCCTTGGCGTCCGGCGAGATTTGGAAGTAACCGATGACGGGCCCGAGGATGATGACGGCGGTCCGGATGAAGTTGATCAGCACGATGAGTGACCTTCCTTATTATGATGGATGAATGCTTATAATCTTCAATCTTACCTTATTCTTATGCGGATGGTTTTAAAATATCGCTTGGAGAAAGCGCGGCGAAGCGGGGCGGACGGCGGCGGCGGGCGCGCCGGCCCGCGGCGACGCGAGGGGCGGGCCGGTCAGGCGGAGGGCTTGAGCAGGCCGGACTTTTCCAGGGCTTCCGCCAGCGTGGCGGCGGACACCAGCGCCAGGGACGCCGGCGCGCGCGGGTCTTTTTGCGAAGCGGGAATCACGGCGCGCTGGAAGCCCAACTTGGCCGCCTCCTGCAGGCGCTCGGCGGCGTGGGCCGCGGGGCGAAGCTCGCCGCCCAGGCCCACTTCGCCCAGCCAAAGGGTGCGGGCCGGCGGCGGCCTGTCCAGGCGGGCGCCTGCGATGGCGGCGGCGACGCCCAAGTCCGCGGCGGGCTCGTGGATCTCCAGGCCGCCGGTGACGTTGACGAAAACGTCCTGCGAATCCAGCCCGAGGCCGCAGCGGCGCTCCAAAACGGCGATGAGGAGAAGGGTTCGGTTGTAATCCACGCCGCTCATCTGGCGGCGCGGCAGGCCGAAGGGCGTGCGCGAGACCAACGCCTGCACCTCGGCCAGCAGGGGCCGGGTCCCCTCCATGGCGCAGACCACGGCGGTGCCCGAAGGCGATTCCGCGCGGGAGCCCAGGAAAAGCTCCGACGGGTTGGAGACCTCCCGCAGGCCGGCCGCCCCCATCTCGAAGACGCCGATCTCGTGGGCCGGGCCGAAGCGGTTCTTGAAAGCGCGCAGGATGCGGTGGGCCTGCTGGTTCTCGGCCTCGAAGTAGAGGACCGTGTCCACGATGTGCTCCAGCACCCGGGGCCCGGCCAGGTCCCCCTCCTTGGTGACGTGGCCCAGAAGGAACACGGTGACGCCGGCGCCCTTGGCGAGATGCAAAAGCTCGGCCGCGCACTCGCGCACCTGCCCGACGGAACCCGGCGCGCCGGCGAGGTCGGCCTTGTGGACGGTCTGGACGGAATCCAGCACCAGGACCTTGGGCGCGTGGCGGTTCACGGCTTCCAAAATGTTTTCGAGATTGGTTTCGGAAAGGAGGAGGAGGTCGTCGTTGTTCACGCCGAGGCGGGCGGCGCGGCCTTTCACTTGGGCGAGGGACTCCTCGCCGGACACGTAGAGGACGCCGCTGCCGGGCCGCGCCAAACGGTCGGCGGCCTGCAGCATGAGGGTGGACTTGCCGATGCCGGGAGCGCCGCCCAGCAGGACCATGGAGCCCGGCACGGCGCCGCCGCCCAGGATGCGGTCGAATTCCCCCATGCCCGTGGCCAGGCGGGGAACCGCCTCGTCTTGAACGTCGGCCAGGCGCGTCACCGAGGAGGAAAATTCCGTCAGCCGCCGGGCGGGCCGGTCCGCCGCCGCCTCCTCCCGCTCTTCGTCCAGGGTGTTCCATTTCCCGCAGACGGAACAGCGGCCCTGCCACTGCAGGCTGGCCGCGCCGCACTCCCGGCAGCGGAAGACGGTCTTGGCCTTGGCTTTCGCTTTGGTCTTTATGGCCTTATCTCCCTCGCATGGGTCATGAGGAACGGCGTGAATGGTGAATCGTGAATAGTGAATGGGAACGACAAAAAATCCTGGCTCTTGCCTTGCTTCTCCTATTCACCATTCACTATTCACGATTCACGATTATTTTTTCTCCTCCCCGCCTTCCTCCTCCTCCGGCTTCTTCTTCAGGTCGCGGAAAAAATCCTCGGGGGTCATGTTCTCCAGCTTTTTCTTGAAATCCTGAACTTCGTCCTCGCTGATGGGCTTGAGGAGCTCGGGGCAGGCGGCCAGGACCTCCTCGTCGATGTAAACCGGGCACTTGGCCCGCACGGCGATGGCCAAAGAGTCCGACGGACGGGCGTCCATGATCAGCTCGCGGCCGGCCTGTTTGAGATGGATCTCGGCATAAAATGTGCTGTCCTTGAGTTCCGTGATGGCGATCTTCACGACTTGAGCGCCCATCTCCTCCAGCATCCTCAGCAAAAGGTCGTGGGTCAGCGGCCGGGGAAACTTCTGTCCGGCCAGGGCCATGCCGATGGAGCCGCCCTCGTAAAGCCCGATCCAGATGGGCAGAAGGCGCGGACCGTCGGCCTCCTCCAAAACCAAAACGCATTGGGTGCCCACTTGGGCCAGAGAATAAATCCGCGCTTCCTTCATCATAGGCTCCCCCGGCGGACGAACGCCGCGGCCGGCGCTTCCGCACGGACCGCGGACCCCGCTCCCGCTGTTCGGCTTTCTCCCATGCCTTGCCTCACCGCGCCAGCCCCGCCAGGCCCAGCAGGTAGGCGATGTCCTCGTCCTTGAAAGTCAGGTTCACGTTGGCGTTGAAATTCTTGCGCTCGGCCAGGTCTTCCACCTGTCCGCCCACCCACAGCCAGGGGTCCTTGAGGAGCCAGCGGGCGCCCGCGTTGTAGACGGGATTGTCCAGCGTCAGGCCCTGGATCTTCTCGTCGCGGGAGAAATCGTAGGCCTCGGCCTCCAGTTCGAACCGCTTGGAGACGGGACCCGCGCCCAGCCACGACAACGGCCGGATGCGCACGCCCGCTCCGCCCGCCGACCGGATGACGCCGCCGTAAAGCGTGAGGGCGCCGAAGTGCCGGCCCATGACGGCCGTGACGGTGTTCTTCCGCTGGATGTCGGCGCCGGGATCGGCCTTGCGGTCTTCCCGCGCGCCCAGGTTGTTGCCCTGCACGAAATAGTATTTTTCCGGCCGGGGCTGGATGCGCAGGCCCACGTCGGCGCGGTACTGCTCGTCCTCGAAATCGTAGCGCTGGCGGTAGTCCCAGTGCGTCTCGATGAGGGCGATGCGGCCCAGGATGGAGGAGGCGTCTTTGGCCGCCTTCTTCACGCTGGTCATGGTGTCCTTCAAATCCTTGCCCATTTCGTCGTCGCTTATGAGCTTGCCCACGGTGCCTTCGCCGCGCTCCACCCGCCCCAGCAGGGCGTCCAGTTTCTCGGAGACGGAGCGTATCTTCTGCAGGGCCACCTTCACGTCGTCCTTGTGGTCGCGCACGATGTCGTCCACGTTGCCGGCGATGCTGCGGCCGCGGGCCGACATGGCGTGGATGTTCTCCACCACCTCCACCAGGCGGCGCTCCTGCTGGCCCAGGGCGGCGTTCAAGGATTCCGACACGCGCCGCAGGTTGGCGAAGGTGGCCCGCAGGTTTTCCGACGGGTTGCCGTCCTCCGCGTCGTCGCGGAAAAACTCCGACACCTTCTTCATGATGTCTTCCAGCGACACCGCCGGCTCGCCCTGAATGGTGTCTCCCGGCGACAAAAGCGGCGCCTGCCGGCTGCCCAGGGTGAGCTCCATGTATTTGGACCCGATGAGGCCCGTGGAGGCGATGTAGGCCTTGGCGTCGGCGTGGACCTGCACGTCCTTGTCCAGGCGGATGACCACCTTGGCCTTCTGGCCGGCCAGGGTGATTTTCTCCACCAAGCCCACTTCGACGCCGGCCACCTTCACGGGGCCTTTGTCCGGCAGGCCTTCCACGTCCTGGAAGAACACGGTGAGGGGGTAGCGCCTTTTCACGCGCACGTCCCCCAGCACCAGGATGACGACGCCGAAAAGCGCCAGCCCGGTGAGGGTGAAAATGCCGACGCGGGTTTCTTTATTCACGAAAAAGGAACGCAGCGGACCGGCGAAAACGAAAAGGCGGAAACGCGGTCAACGGCCATTCGGAGAACGTCCGTTCCTTGCGTTTGCCTTTTCGCTCCTCGCGTTTGTCTTCATCAGTATGCCCTCACGGCCATCTGGATCGGTCCTTGGGAAGATCCGGTGATGAACTGCTTCACCCAGGGGTTTTTGGTGGACTGGATCTCCTCCGGCGTGCCCGCCATGAGCAGGCGTCCTTCGTAGATCATGCCGATCCGGTCCGAAATCTTGTAGGCGGACTTCATGTCGTGGGTCACCACGATGGAGGTGACCTTGAGCCGCTTCTGCACGCCGACGATCAGGTCGTTGATGACGTCCGACATGATGGGGTCCAGCCCCGTGGTCGGCTCGTCGTAGAGGATGTAGTCCGGCTCGTGGGCGATGGCGCGCGCCAGGCCCACGCGCTTCTTCATGCCGCCGGAGAGTTCGGAGGGCATCTTGTGGCCGTGCTCCCCCAGGCCGACGAGCGCGAGCTTCTCGGCCACGCGGGCGCGGACCGCCTCCTCCGCGAGCTTCT
>JBQTIM010000218.1:0-2152 GCA_052388135.1 Elusimicrobiota bacterium | reverse complement strand
TTCCAAGATTTTATCCGCCTGCCGAACACCCGCTGTCTTCCGGGCAAGAGCCCCGCGGACCTGCCTTTCTACATGAACGCCTTGGACGTCGGCCTCATGAATTACGTGCTCGAAGGAACCTGGACCTCCTACGGATTCCCCCTCAAGATGTTCGAGTATTTCTCTCTGGGCAAGCCCGTGGTTTCCAGCGACCTTCCCTCCATCCGAAAGTACGAGCCTCTCTTGAGGATCGTGCGCCGGCGCGACGAGTGGCTCCGCGTTCTGGAGGAGACCCTGGCCGCGGAAGGAACCGACGCGGCGGAACGGCGCGTCCAGGAGGCGGAGCGGAACGATTGGACGGTGCGCAGCGCTTTGGTGCTGCGGCACATCGGCGAGGCGCTCAAGGCGCGCGGCCGCGCTTCCGAAGCGGCGGTTGCGGAGGCGCGGCCATGACCCGGTGGGAAGCGGCGGCGTTCCGTCCGCTGGAACTGTTCTCAAAGCACGTGGCGCACCGGGTGTGGGACCGCAGGGAAAGCCGGGCCCGCCTGCGCGAGCTGGCCCACTTGGAGAAACTTCAGCGCGAGCCGCTGGAGCGGAAACGCGCGCGGCAGTGGGACCGCCTGCGGGAATTGGTGATCTACGCCCATAAGAAATGCGAGTTCTACCACTGGCGGTCCCGCGGCGTACCCTGGCTCCGCTCGCCGGAGGATTTCCGCCGCCTGCCGATCCTCACCAAAGAAGACGTGCGGCGGAACAAAGACCGATTGATTTCCGGTGATTTCGGCCGCGCCGGCCTGGTGGCGGCCAAGACCGGAGGCTCCACGGGCGTTTCCCTGCAGGTGTACTGCGACGCGGCCTGCCGCGAAAAGCGCAACGCCGCGGCGATCCTCTGCGACCGGTGGGCCGGATGGGATTTGGGCCGGGCCCGGGGCGCGCTCTGGGGCAACCCTCCGGCGCGGGACACTTTTAAGAAGCGCTGGCGCAACATTTTGCTGGACCGGCTTCTTTACCTGGACACGGTGGAGATGACCGAGGAGGCCATGGCCGCCTTCCTGCGGGACGCGCGCGACAGCGGCGTGCGCTTCCTTTACGGCCACGCCCATTCGCTTTACATCCTGGCCCGGTATTTCGAATCCGCGCCCGTTCCCGGCCTTCGGATCGAGGGAATCATCTCAACCTCCATGAGCCTGCTTCCTCCCGAGCGGGAAGTCATCGAGCGGGCGTTCGCCTGCCGCGTCACGGACCGCTACGGCTGCGAGGAGGTCGGTCTCATCGCCTGCGAGTGCGAAGAGGGCCGGGGCCTGCACGTCAACGCGGACCATTTGTTCGTGGAATTTTTGAAACCCGACGGCCGGCCGGCGGCCCCCGGGGAAGAAGGATGCATCGTCGTCACGGACCTGATGAACCGCGGCATGCCCATGCTGCGGTATGAGGTGGGCGATATGGCCGTTCCGTCGGACCGGTCGTGCCCCTGCGGCCGCTCCTGGCCGCTCATCGAGCGGGTGACGGGCCGCACGGCCGATTTTCTCGTGCGCGCGGACGGCTCCCTGGCGGCGGGCGTGTCCCTGGTGGAAAGGACGTTGACGGCCATTCCGGGGCTGGCCCAGCTTCAGATCGTTCAAGACGTTCCCGGCGCCGTCCGGCTCAACGTGGTGCCCGACGACCAATACGGCCCGGCGGCCGAAAAAAGGCTGATCCAGGAAATCAAAAGGGCTCTGGGGCCGGAGATGCGCGTCGCGGTGAACCGGTGCCCCCGGCTCGATCAAGAACGGAACGGCAAATACCGTTTCGCCATTTGCCGCGTTCCGAGCGCCTATCAACCGCTGAGCGGAGCGGCGTCGAAACCCAAACAGGCGGTGACCCCATGATGTCCCCCGCAGTGAGCGTCGTCATCCCGGCCTTCAACAGCGTCGCGACCCTTTCGGAAACCATCGAGTCCGTCCTCCGGCAATCGCTGACGTCCTTGGAGATCATCGTGGTGGACGACGGCTCGCGCGACGACACGGAAAAAATCGCGCGGCGGTTCCGCTACCCCGTGAAATATTTCCGCCTGCCGGCCAACAGCGGCGGGCCGGCCGCCCCCCCCCCCCCCGGCAACCGGGCGGCGGGCCGCCCCCAACACCCCCGGTTGGAACCCCCCCAGGGGATTGGGGCCCGCCAGCAGGAGGGGGGA
>JBQTIM010000217.1:0-1966 GCA_052388135.1 Elusimicrobiota bacterium | reverse complement strand
AAATAAAGGGGAGCGCCGGCGATCTGGCTGGCCACGTTGGTGATGGCCGGCCAGCTCTTGCGCGCGAGGATGCCTTCGCGCATCTCCCGCAAGTTGATGTTGGCCTCCGAGCAAAGCAGGCGCAGGCCCATCTCCTGCTCGCTCATTTCCAGGGAGAAAAACAGCACGGGCTTTTTGTCCTTGATGGCGGCGTGGGCGGCCATGTTGAGGCAAAGGGCGGTCTTTCCCATGGAGGGCCGGCCCGCCACGATCACCAGGTTGGCGGGCTGAAGGCCGGCCGTGAGCTTGTCCAAATCCGTGAATCCCGTCGGCACGCCGGTGACGAGCTTGCTGTTCTCCGCCAGTTTTTCCAAAGCCGAAATGGCGGTCTGCATGAGCTGGGAGGTGGCCACCATGCCGCGCGGCGACTTGGCCTCCGACAAGGCGAAGAAAAGCTGCTGGGCGTCGTCCAGGAGCTTCTGGGCCTCCTCTTTCTGCAGGGAACAGTCGTGGGCGATCTTGCGCGCCTTGGAGATCATCTGGCGCAGGATGGATTTTTCCAGGACGATGCGCGCGTAGTGCTCGACGTTGAGGGCGGAAGGGACGCGGTTGATGAGCTCGAAAAGGTAGGCCTGGCCGCCCACGTCGGCCAGCTTTTCCTGCCTCTGCAGGCGCTCGCCCACGGTGATGGCGTCGGCCGCCACGCCCGCGTCCTGGAGCTCGCGGATGGACTTGAAAATGAGCTGGTGGATGCCGGTGTAGAAATCCTCCTCGGACAGGAGGTCCGTGGCCTTGAGCATGGCCTCTTTTTCGGCCAGCATGCTGCCGAGGACGGCCATCTCCGCCTCGTGGCTGATGGGAAGGAGGGCTTGCTCGAGGATGTCAGGCATGGGTTAGAAAGGCGTGAATCGTGAAGAGTGAACAGTGAATGGAGAAAGGCAAGAAAGCAAAAACATCGGGTCGGCCGCGGCCTTTTTGCCGTCCCTATTCACTGTTCACCATTCTCTATTCACGACGTTGGGCCGCTAAGCCGGTACGACCTTGACCTTGAAGGACGCCCGAACCTGCGGGTGCAGGCGCGCGAGGGCGGTGTATTCTCCCGTCGTCTTGATGACTTCGCGGAACTCGATGGAGCGGCGGTCCAGGGGGAAGCCCTGGTCGGCCAGGGACTTGGCCGCCTGGGCCGTGGTGACGGAGCCGAAAAGCTTGCCGTCCTCGCCGGCGCGGCCGGAAATGGTGCAGACGATCTGCTGGATTTTCTTGGCCTGCTCTTGGGCGGCGGCCAGCTTCTTGCGGTTCTCCTCGGCCAGCTCCTGGCGGCGGGCGTCCCACTTGGCGGCGTGGCGGGCCGAGGCCGGAACGGCGAAGCCCCGCGGCAGAAGGTAGTTGCGCGCGTAGCCGGGAGCCACCTCGGCCGCGTCGCCGGCGACGCCCAGGTTGGCAACGTCTTTTTGCAGGATGATCTTGGTTTTCATGGCCGGCCTCAGGCGTCCGTGAAGGGCAGAAGGGCCAGGTTCTGGGCCCGCTTGATGGCCGAGGTGACCTGCCGCTGGTGCCGGGCGCAGTTGCCGGTGGTGCGGGCGGCCAGCATCTTGCCGCGGGCCGTCATGAAGCTGCGCAGCACGTGGATGGCCTTGTAGTCCACCTCGAAAACTTTTTCGGCGCAGAATTGGCAGACCTTGCGGCGCGGGGGGCCCATGCGGCGCATGCGGCCTCCGCCGGAGCCGCCGCCGGGGCGGGAGCCGTAGGGCGGGCGCGCGCCGCCGGGACGATCGGGCGGGCGGCCTCCCGACGGCGGACGCGCGGCCGGCGCGGCGGCGGGGGCCGCGGGGGCGGCCGGCGCCGCGGGCGCGGGCGGGTTCGAAGACTGGGGAGCGGACGGGTTCAAAGGGCTTTCAATGGGTTCAAAGGTTTCCTTTCATCGATAGACGGCCGGGCGGAACCGCAGCCCGGGCCGGTCTCAAAACGGTATCTGCTCCTCGGCGGC
>JBQTIM010000216.1:0-3641 GCA_052388135.1 Elusimicrobiota bacterium | reverse complement strand
GCGGCCGCCCGCTCGAGGCGCACGGCGGCGGGATGAGCCGGGGGCGCGCCCCACCCCCGCGCCGCCGCGCCGCGCCGGCCGCCGGAGGCGTTTTCATCGGGATCGGGAGCAACGTCGGCCGGAGGATGGACTTCCTGCGGCGGGCGGCGGCGGCCCTGGCGCGATTGCCGCGCACGCGCCTGGCCCGCGTTTCGGCGGTCTACGAAACGGCCGCCCTGGGCCCGCGCCAGAAAGATTTTCTCAACGCCGCCGCCGAAATCCGCACCGGACTGGCGCCCGCGGCCCTTCTGCGGGAGCTGAAAAAAGCGGAGCGCCTGCTGGGCCGGCGGCGCCGCCGCCGCTGGGGCCCGCGGGAAATAGATTTGGACATCCTCCTTTACGGCCGCCGCCGCTTCGCCTCGCCGAGCCTGCGCATCCCTCATCCGCGCTGGCGCGAGCGCCGCTTCGTGCTGACCCCCCTGGCCGATTTGGCGCCGGGCCTGCGCGATCCGGATTCCGGAAAAACGGTCCGCCGCCTGCTGGGCGAAAAGGCCGTTGCCGGCCAGCGGGTCCGCCGCCGCGGCGTTTTATACAGGGCGGGAAAATTATATTCTCTCCTTCCATGAACAAAATCACGGCCCCCTCGCTGGCCGCTTTCAAGGCCCGGCGGGAAAAGTTCGCGGTCCTCACCTGCTACGACGCCTCCATGGCGCGCCTCCTGGACGAGGCCGGCGTGGAGGCGATTCTGGTGGGAGATTCCGTCGGGAACGTAAAGATGGGCCACGGCAACACCCTGCCCGTTTCGCTGGAGGACATGCTGGTCTACACCAAGGCCGTGCGGCGCGGCGTCGCCCGCTCGCTGCTTACGGCGGACATGCCCTTCCTCACTTATGAAACGAGCCCCCGGGACGCGGTCCGGAACGCCGGCCGGCTGGTGAAGGAAGGCGGCGCCGAGGCCGTGAAGCTGGAGGGCGGCGACGCGCCGGCGCTGGCCGCCGTCCGCGCCGTGGCGCGGGTGAAAATCCCCGTCATGGCCCACCTGGGCCTCACGCCGCAATCGCTTTTGAAGCTGGGCGGCTACCGCGTGAGGGGGAAAACCCCGGCCGAGGCCGAGGAGCTTCTCGGCCAGGCCAAGGCGCTGGAAGCCGCCGGCGCCTTCGCCCTGGTGCTGGAAGCCGTGCCCGCCGCCCTGGCCCGCCGAGTCACCGAAACCCTCTCCATTCCCACCATCGGCATCGGCGCGGGACCCCACTGCGACGGGCAGGTGCTGGTGCTGGACGACATGCTGGGCCTTTCCGACGGGGAGCCGCCGCGCTTCGTGCGCCGCTACGCTTCCCTGCGCGCCGCCGCCGCCCGCGCCGTCCGGGCCTATCGGGACGACGTGAAAGCCGGCCGCTTCCCGCGCAAAGAGCACACCTACGGGTGAACCCCAGGCTCAAGGAGATCCTGCTCATGCCATTGCCGACGTTCTGGGTCGTTCTGAGCCTCCTGCTGGTTCTGGCCGCCGGGTGGGGCTGGTATTCCTCGGGCCTCGTGACCCAACTGGTGCGCTACCCCAACCAGGTCCTGCCGGCCGCCTTCGGCCTGCGCTTCGAGAAGGTCGATTTCACCGCCGCCGACGGCGTCAAGGTGTCGGGCTGGTTCGTGCCCGCGCCGGCGCCGTCCGACGCCACCCTCATCCTCTGCCACGGCTGGGGCGCCAACAAATCCGACATCCTGCCCCACACGTTCTTCCTCAACAAAAAGGGCGGCCACAACCTTTTCTATTTCGACTTCCGCAACCACGGCGACAGCGGCGGACGGCAGTCCTCCCTCGGCCCGCTGGAGGCCCGCGATCTGGAGGCCGCCATTGATTTCCTGAAGAAAGAGCGCCCGGCCCAATGCCGCCGCCTGGGCGTCTACGGCATGTCCATGGGCGGCGCCGTGGCCCTCACGGTGGCCGCCGGCCGGCCCGAGGTGGAGGCCGTGGCCGCCGAAAGCGCCTTCTCCTCATTTGACGAAACGGTGACACGGTTCGCCAAGCTTTTCTACCACATCCCCCGCTACCCCCTGGTGCCCGTCACGCTTTTCTTCGTCAAACGCCGCCTCGGTCTGAACCCCGACGAATTCTCCCCCGTCCGCCACGTGGGAAAGATTTCCCCGCGCCCCGTCCTCCTCATTCAAGGCGATCAAGACGCCCGCATGCCCGTCTCCGAGGGAGAAAAACTCTTCGCCGCCGCCCGCGAGCCCAAGGAACTCTGGACCGTTCCGGGCGCGGACCACGGGGAGCCGGCGCAGATGGCCGGAGCGGAATACGAGGAGAGGTTGCTGAAGTTTTTCGCGGAGGCGTTTCAGAAAAAATAGGCCGCTCTGCCTTTATTCGTCATTCCGTCCAGTCGCAGAGCTCCTGACACCTGGGGCACCAGAGGTGCTGATTCGGCGGAAGCCGGAATCCAGGTTTTTGTAAAACCAGGACAAAAGGGGGCGCATTTTTTAACGGCGCGTCGCCGGGTCCCGGCCCGGCAGCCGGCCTACTTTTCTCTTGCTTGTCCAAGAGAAAAGTAGGCAAAAGAGAAGACACCCCCGGTCGCCATTCGGTCGGCGTTATGTGGCAAACAGCGCCAGCCGCAAGGAATGACTCTGTAAACGCTGGCTCCGCCAGCGTTGCATGGCA
Organism: Elusimicrobiota bacterium; assembly: GCA_052388135.1. Taxonomy (GTDB): domain Bacteria; phylum Elusimicrobiota; class Elusimicrobia; order FEN-1173; family FEN-1173; genus JBQTIM01. The sequence goes on along the minus strand of JBQTIM010000216.1, from coordinate 1,009 downwards.
GTGCCGCCCTGAGTCGCTCGGCCTCAACAGCCCATCGGCCGGCTCAGGCGGCCCGTCCCTTCTTAAAAACGCCTCCCTCATCCCGGCTCCAGGGGGCCCCGGTAAAACCAAACCAACACATTGACACCCCATGGATTAAACGGTAGCTTCTCAAGGATGAACTTGATTAAACGAATGTTCGTTAAGCCGCCCAAATTAAGAACCTACCTTGGCTGAGAAACCGAATCCACCGATCTCTCAATCCCAAGTGGACTGGGAGAATGTTGACAGGCTATTTGAAGATTATCGGAAATCCGGTTTAGCTCTGATGGCTACTATCATCGGTCTTTCTTCCGGCGGTTTTTTTGGTCTATTCCAAATTGACATGACTAGAGGAATCTCGTTCCTTTACTTGATTCCCATTACCATTGCGCTTATGCAACAGCTCACCTATTACTTAGGCAGTAAGTCTAGGGCTGGCGCAAGGCGTGAAGGACATTTCGAAAAGTTTGCTACTTACGAAGAGAATGAATGGATTTCTAGTCAACAAATATTATCAATGATCTCGATGCGGTACGCGGATTTTTACTTCGACATCTCAGATGTTTTCTGTGCCACTTCCGCCATTTCCCTTGGCTTAGTAACAATCTGGCCTATGGCACTATTTAGCACCTCCTTGGTAGGAGTGATATTTTCAGTTTCAATAGGAGGGTGCTTAACTTTTTGGGCCTGGAAACGGTTTCAAATTTATCGGGAAATTAAAAATACCGTTTTTTAAAGCTGCCAAGTCGTAACCGTCTCCGCCCCGGCTTCGCAGTCTGTGATGGGTTGAAGTCGCTTGTTAGTTGTTCTTTCGGGGCCCCCTGGAGCCGGGATGAGGGAGGCGTTTTTGGGAAGACGGCAGGCCTGCCGAGCCGGCCGATGGGCTGTTGAGGCCGAGCGAGTCAGGCCTGGCCAAAAACGCCGACCGAATGGCGACCGGGGGTGTCTTCTCTTTTGCCTACTTTTCTCTTGGACAAGCAAGAGAAAA
>JBQTIM010000215.1:0-4668 GCA_052388135.1 Elusimicrobiota bacterium | reverse complement strand
GAACGACCGACGCCGCCGCGGCCGCCGCTCCCGCGAACCAAAAAACCTGCCGCCAGCCCTGCGGCAGGGACAGCCACGCGTCCGCCGCGGCCACCGCCGCCCCGCCCGCCACCGCCACCGCCAGGGCGCGGCCCGCCGCCGGCACGGAAAGATAAAAAGCCCTCGCCCGCCGCGCGCGGCGCAGAAATTTTTCAATGGCCGGTCCGCGGTTCAAAGCGGAGACTCGCGGCGGTCTCCCGCCCTCCGCGAGCGTGTCCCTGCGCCCGCTTCCCGTCACGCCTCCCCCCGGCGGCGCCGCCAAATCCATTCGCCGAACAAAACGATCAGCAACGCGCCCAGAAGCCAGGGCGAGTTCCACACGGGCTCGGTGCGCCGGCCGGCCGACGAGGCGCCTCTCCAGATGTCCTTCAATTTTTCCCGGGAAAAATCCTCCAGCGGAAAAGACGCGCCGCCGCCCGCGCGGGCGATGTTGTCCAGAAGGACGAAATCCGTGTCGGTGTCCAAGGTTTCGTCCCAGGAGGCGCCCACTCGCAGAATCTTCTCATCCTGCCCCAGCTTTTTCCCGCGGCTGAAGGCCCAGGCCGTCACGCGCCAATCCCCGGGCTCCTCCAGCGCGACGCTCTCGGCGTATTCCCCTTTTCCCAACGGCTTCAGCGCCGCGCGGCGGACCGCTCCCCCGGGCCCCCGCAAAACGGCCTGAACGTCGCCTTCGGCCAAAGGGCGGTGGTTCTCGTCCAAAACCAGCGCCCGCACCAGCGCGGGACCCGGCTCCGGATCGGAAGGCAAGTCCAGCCTGACCAGGCGGAAATCGGAAGCGCCCGACAGCCAGCTCAACGCGTTGCTCCAAAATCTTTGATAGGTCCAGGCCCCGCCGTTACTGGCGGCGCGCAGGGCCCACCGCCAGGAAGAAAGAGAATGGATCGTCATCACGCGGCCGCGTCCCCGGGACCACGCCGCCAGCACCGGCGGTCCGGACGGGGACGCCGTTTCCGCCGAAGCCAACGCCAGCGCCCCGGGCCGGACGCCCGCCGGAAGGAAGCCGCCGCCCTCCAGCGGCGGAAGGCGGGACCACAAAGCGCGGGTTTCCTCGGCGTCGTCCGACAGCGCCATGACGGGATGGCCGGGCTCCTCCGCGCGCAGTCGGTGGCTCGCCGGAACGGCCCGCAGGCTCTCCAGCCGCGACGGCAGGATTTCCTCCACCGGCGTTCCCCGGTACGGACCGGCGGGGCCCAGGACTCCGGCCGAGCCCATGACCAGCAGCCCGCCTCCGCGCTCCACGTATTGCCGCAGGGCCGCCAAGGCGGCGGGCGAAATGCCGAAAGAGGAAAAAGAGAATTCCTCCAGGATCACAGCGTCGAAGGATTTGAGCTGGTCCAGAAGGACGTCCTGCGTGGGGAACGGAATCAGCGAGAGCTCATGGTCCGGAACGGCCGCCGCGTCCTCCGGATCGCGGAGGATCACGAACGACACCAGCTCGACGGACGGGTTCGACTTGAGCTGGTGCCGCAGGAAAGCGTAGTGGGGCCCGGGCTTGCCGCAAATGTAAAGCACGCGCATGCGGTCTCGGCCCACGTCCAAGGAAAACGTGCGGCTGTTGTTGCGCCGGTTGGATTCCGCCGCGTAGGCCGGCAGGCGGGCCGTGTAGGAGCGCGGCCCCGTGTCGGAGGGACGGAAGGAGACGACGACCTCCGCGGACAGCGAGCCCGAGGAAATAACCACCGGCGCCGACCCCACGGTTTTTCCGCCGGACAGTATCTCCGCCGTAAACTTCCCGGGCAGGAAGCCCTTGGCCTCCACGACGAGGACCGCTTCCGTGTCGGTGCCTTTGAACGCGAAAGGCGGCGCGCGCACGCCGCGCAGGATCAAATCGGGCGCGGGGTCGGGCCGGCCCGCGCCGAAGGCGAACACGGGCGCGCCCAGCCGGGCGGCGGCCGCCACGGGGTCCGCACCGCCGCCGTGGCGGCCGTCGGAGAAGAGGAGGACGGCCCGGGGTCCGGCGCCGCCGCGCAGTCGGACCAGCGAAGAAAGGTCCGAGGCTCCGGCCGAGGGCTTGGCGGCCGACAGAGCTTCCAGCGACAGCGGCTCCAGTCCCCGCCCCAGCGCGTAATAGGACGGAGAGAAGCGTTTGTTCAAATAATCGGCTTCCCGGCCCAGCGCGCTCGAGACCGCGGCCCAGCGGGTTTCGCCTCCCCGTCCGCCGTCGGGCGCCGCCATGCTTTCGGAGCGATCCACCACCACGGCCAGGGGCGGACGATCCGCCCCGGCGCGCCGCTCTATTGACGGGCGCAGAAAAACCGCCAGCAAAAGAGCCGCCGCCGCCGTCCGCCAAAGCAGCCGGCCCCGGGAATTCCCGGTCCGGCGACGGCGCGCGGCCGCCGCGGCGGCCGCGTAGGCGGCGCCCAAAACCAACAGCAGGGCCGCGCCGGCGGCGTCCAACGGCGGGATCGAAAGGGAGAAACTATCCACGGCTTCTCAGAGGACGATCGAAACGCATGTCACTGCCGAAGCTTTCTCTCGAGGAAGGGTTGATGGATGGCGTCGGATTTGTAGGTGCCGGTGAGGCTGAAGATGACCACGTTCACCAGCAGCTTGTGGGCCTCCAGCCTTTGCACCTCGCCGCCGGGCTCGCAGGTGTAAAGGGGGCGGCCCAGCGGATCGCGGGCCCAGGCGCCGTGAAGATCGTTGGCGCTGTAGACGGCGGCCACCCGGTCCTGAATTTTGAGGCCGCGCAAGTCCTCGTCCACCACCCGCCGTCCCGCCGCGCCGCGCGCGAGGAAAAAAGCCCGGTAGACGGCGTGCTCCCGGGGCAAAGGCTCCCAGGCCGCGCCGGGGAAAAGGCTTTCCACCGCCGGAAGGACCGACCGCGCGAAGGGTCCCTTGCGTTCGGCGGCGCTGTCGTCGATGAACAGGAACCCGCCCGCGGCGAGATAGTCGCGCAGAGAGTCCTTGTCCGCCTCCGAAAAAGAAACCGTCCCCTTGCCCAAAAGGGCGAGGAAGGGAGAATCGAACAGCTCCGGATCGTCCAGAGTCAGGACGCGCCTTTCCGAGGGAGGCTCCACGCTCGTTGTGCGGCGCAGGAAGTCCGCCGCATGGCTCCACACTCCCGGATGCGGGTCCCAGTCTCCACCGTGCCGCAATTGCGCGTATACGAAAGAGTTCTCTTCGGCGCGGAGCGCCGCCGCCCACAGCAACAGCCAGAGGGAAAACCGCAATACGCGCGCCGCGATACAAAGCGGACCCGGACCGTCCCGCCGGAAACCGATTCCCACCCGGCCCCTTTTCAAGTCCGCCGCCTCAACCCGGCCACCGTCTCCAGGGCGAACAGAAGCAAAACGGCCGCCGCCAGGGGCGGAGTCAAATCTTTGCCTTGAACCCTGTCGCGGAATTTCTTCTCCGGCGGCTCGGCGTGAGAGGCCCACACCAGATCCCGGGCCGGAAGCAGGCGCGACACCTTTTCTTTATCCACCCGGGCCAGGTTCCCTTCTCCGGACTCCCGGTCCAGGTTCACCGCGAAGAAAAGCGGGGCCCGCCCCGCCGCCCCCCGCTCGCGGACGGAGTAGAACCCGGGCGCGTCCGTTCTCTCATAGGACACCCGCCCCGCGCGCACAGGCGACTGCTCGACGACGCCGTCGGGCCGCAGGATATCCACCGCTGTCGATAACCCCTTGTCCACAGATTGTTGAAAAGGCTCCCCCACGACCAAGGTGAAGCCCTTCCCCCCCTCGGCCCGCCCCGCCAAATGCAGGATCATTTCCCGGCAGAGGACTGGGAAAAGGGGCTTGCCGGGAAGGTTGGTCCAATCCCTGTCCGCGGTGGTCGCCAACAGCGCGGAACGTCCGCCCAGAACGGGCCCCTCCACCAGCAAAGGCCGCCCATCCTCCGTGCGGAGGAACACGCGGGCGCCGGGTTTGGGCTCGACCTCCAGCATTTTTTCCACCCGGACTTTTCCCCACTCGAAGCCGCCGTCGGCGGCCAGCACCTCGGCGACGGGAGACTCCCCTGCCCGAGGCGGCGCCGCGGTCCGGACGCCGTCCAGGACTCCGCCCGGCCGCGCCGGCAAAAGTCTCTCCCATTCCCGCAGGCTCTCCGCATTGTTTCCACAGGTTACCCACAGGCCGCCCCCGCGCCGAAGATGATCCTCCAGCCGCGCCGCGCGGCCGGGGCTCAAAGGAGCGGGATTCAACAAAACGATCACGTCGTAGGCCGCTCCGTCTTGTTCCCGCCAATTTTCCTGGGCCACGACGGTGAGGGCGAGACCTTGAGCCCGCAGGCCCTCCAAGGCCGGACGGAAATAATAGGCTTCGTCCTTGACGGGAGAAAGGCCCGGAGCGCCCACCACCACGAGGGCCGAAAACTCCCGCGCGCCCGCCACGGGAAAATAAAAGCGATCGTCTTCCGCCAGGCCGTCGGGGTCCAGGGCGATTTCCGCTCCCGCCGCGCCGGCCGGACGGTCCCCCGCGCGAAAAGCGACGCGCGCGCCTTCCCGCGGCACCGCGGAGCGGCCTTGGGCGGCCGTCCTTCCGGGAACGGGAGAATCAGGCGCGGGCCGCAGGAGCACCCGCCAGGCGCGTTCGTCCGCTGCACCTCCCCAAGCCCGGACGGCGAAAGAGCCTTCCAAAGTTCCGGCGCCCGGAGCGGACCGGGCCCAAACCACCTCGGCGTTTTCCT
>JBQTIM010000214.1:0-4158 GCA_052388135.1 Elusimicrobiota bacterium | reverse complement strand
TGCGCTCGGCCACGTAGCATTCGTTGTAGAAAGGCAGCTGCACGGTGACGCGGGGCCACTCCTCGGGCGGCGGCGGTTCCGGCAAGGGCGGGGCTTTTTTGGAATGGCGCCAATAGAGATACAAAATCCAATACCGATGCAACCCGTAGGCCGAAAGCGTTAGGAGGATGGCGAAATAAAAGGCGAGAAGAACGGCGCTCATGGGTGGCGGCGGGCGGGACTCAAATTTGCAGGAAAGCCGCGATCTTGCGCTTCAGAGTCTCAGGGCAGGGACAGGCGCCCGATTCCTGCAGGCGCGCCACGAGGCGCCGTTCGAATTCGTAGACTTCATAGCAACGCCGGCACAGGGCCAGGTGGCCGCGGATGTCCTCGACGGCGGCGCTGTCGAGGTCGCGGGCGTTGATGTATTCGTACAGCCGTTCAAAAACGTCTTCGCAGTTCCGCACGCCGTCTCCCTAGGGAAAAATTCGCGAAGCCGGGCCGTGGCTCATTTGTTCAGCTCCGCGCTTTCGATTCCCGCTCCGTTGTTGTCTTTCTCCACCAGGCCGGCGTCCGCGGCGTGGTCCCACAGGGCCTTTTGCAAAATTTTCCGGCCCCGTGCGAGCCGCGAGCGCACCGTTCCCAGGGGAACGCTCAAGGCGTCGGCCACCTCTTGGTACGACAGACCCCGCAGATCGTAAAGGACGATGGCCGCCCGATACTCCTCGGGCAGGTCGTCCAGGGCTTTCTGAAAATCGGCCCGCGTGAGCCGGCCCACCACGTCGTCGAAGGGCTCCGCAGCGGGGGAGGCGCGCCGGGACACCTTGTTGAAAAGATGGAAATCCTCGATCTTCTCGTAGGCGTCCAGGGCCACTTCCTTGGGATGGCGGCGGTCCTTGCGGAAATCGTTGATGTAAGCGTTGGTCATGATGCGGTAAAGCCACGCCCGGATGTTGGTGCCGGGCTCGAATTGGCCCAGGTTCTTCCAGGCCCGGGCGAAGGTGTCCGAGACCAAGTCCTCGGCGATCTGGGGGTTCCTGGTCATGCGCAAGGCGGTGCCGTAGAGCTCATCGAGCAGAGGAAGCCCTTTTTCACGGAATTCTTGGCGCGCGTCGGCGGCCATGGTCAACAACGTCCTTGCCGGAAAGAAAGTTCCATAAGGTTATTTTACCAAATGAGGACGGCGGCCGGGGTCAGCGGGGCTGGGCGGGGGAGGGGGGTTTGCCTTTCAACGCGTCGGACGTCCGGGCCGCGTCGGTCAGCGCTTGCTTCATCTTGTCGTTTTGGATTTGCGCCTGCCGGGCGGCGTCCTCGGCGGATACGAGGCGGGAAAGAACGGAAATCCACGCCTCGGTTTCCCGGGCCACGGCGGGATGGGCGGCCTCGAGGTCCACGCGCCGGAAGCAATCCAAGGCCCGCGCGGGGGACGCGGCGGGGTTGGAGGGGTCCAGCCACAGCCGGCCGGCGTCGTACCAGGCCTGGGCCGCTTTCCGGCCGCGGGCGTTGCGGGCGGTTTCCTCGTAGGCTTCGGCGCCGGCGGCGGAGCGCTCGAGGGACGATCCCGCGGCCGATGGCGCGATGCGGGGCGGTGGCAAACACGCCGCCAAACCCAGCAACAGCAGGGCCGGCCAGGCCGGGTGAAGCCCCGTCGTCATAGCGAAAGTTTTTCTTTTTCGTCGGCCGGGGAAGGAGAGAAACTCTCGGCGGGCTTGTAGGGAATCCGCAAGCGGAACAGGGCGCCCTGGTTGGGACGTGAATCCAACTCCACGTCTCCCCCGTGGGCCTGGGCGATTTCGCGCACGACGGCCAGCCCCAGGCCCGCGCCGCCGTAGGCGCCGGCCCGCCGGGGAGATTGGTAGAAACGGGTGAAAACGTGGGGAAGGTCTTCGGGCAGTATGCCGGGGCCGGTGTCGGCCACCTCGAAAACCAGCTCCTTTCCCTGCACCCGGCCCCGCACCTGCACTTTGCCGCCCTCCGGCGTGAACTTGAGGGCGTTGGTCGTCAGGTTGCGCAGGGCCTGGCCCAGGCGCTTGGCGTCCAGCACGGCGGGAGGCAGGACGATGTCGTGGGAAAAGTCCACCTTCTTCTGCTCGGCGTGGCGCTCCAGAGGCTCCAGAAGCATGTTGAGCACGCCGGCGGCGTCGGCGGGCGCGGGCTGGATGCGGAACACCCCGGTTTCGGCCCGGGCCGCGTCCAATATGTCCTCCACCAAAAATTGGAGCTGCTTGGTCTCGTTCAAAATGATGTCCAGGGCCTTGTCGCGGCGCACCGGGTCGGGCTTGTCCCGCGTCTTCTGCAAGATGGAGGCGTAAATGCCGATGAGGGTGAGGGGCGTCCGCATCTCGTGGGACACCATGGACAGGAACTCGGTTTTCATCCTCTCCATGGAGGACAGGCGGCCGGCCATGTCGTTGAAGCGGCGGGCCAGGTGCCCCATCTCGTCGTCCCTTTCCACGGCCACGCGATGGGTCAGGTCTCCTTCGGCCAGCGTTTCGGCGGCCCGCGTGAGGTGCCGCAGGGGCGAGACCACGCCCCAGCGCACCAGGTAAAGCAGGACGCCCAGGGCCGCCAGCGCCAGGAGGGCGAAGGCCGGCACCGCCGCCCAGGCCTGCTGGACGGCCTTGTGGATGCCCTTGAGCCTCGCGGAGGAATCCTCGCGGCGGCGCTGGCGCACCGCGTTCAGGTTGTCGGCGATGTCCGTGAGGGCCGGCAGCACGCGGTCGCGGTAAATTTGATCGGCGTTTGCGGGCGAGCGCTCCAGGGTCTCCAGCGCCAGGGCGGCGCCGCTCCAGGCCGTGCGGATTTGGAAGAAGGGCTTGCTCTCCTCGGGCCGGCCGCGGGCGGCCGCCGCCTCCATGAGCCGCCGGGCTTCGCGGCGCGCGGCGCGGGCGCGGCGCGCGTCGGTGCTGCCGGCCGAGGCCAGCCGGGCGGCCTGGGCGGCGTCCTGGAAGGCGGCCCGCAGGCGGTCCAGCTCGGCGATCATGCTCTCGTCTTCGATGAGGATGACGCGGACGTCCTCGGAGATGCGCGACAGCGTCCGCACGGAGGACGTCATGAAGATGAGGAAAACCAGGGCGATGGCGGCGTAGACCACGCCCAACCGCAGGCCCAGCTTCACTCCAGCCTCTTTTCGGCGCGGACCGACACTTTTTCCTTGCGCGCGGCGGATTTCACGCCGGCCGCGGCCTCGGCCAGCTCGGAGTAGCGGCGCACGCGGCGCACCGTGGTCGGCACCACCGCCGCCGTGACGGACAAAAGGGGAAATTTCTGAAGGCGGTCCTGCCGGTCCTTGGACTCGTACCAGCCCCGGGCGCGGTCCTCCTCGTCGTGGAAACCGCGGGCGCGCTCGGCGAACGCCGCCACGGCCCGGTTCGCGAAGCTCTCCCCATGCCCGGCCGGCGCCAGCGCCACGAAATCGTCGCCGCCGATGTGCCCTACGAAATCCGCCCGGGCCGCCTCCAGCAGGCATTCCGACAAAAGCTTGATGGCCCGGTCGCCCACCGCGAACCCGTAACGGTCGTTGAACGGCTTGAAATTGTCTATGTCGCAATAAACGGCGTCGAAATCCAGGCCCCGGGCCAGGCGCGACAGGACCTCTTCTTCGATCTCGTTGTTGCCGGGCAGGCCGGTGAGCGGGCTGGCGCCAAGGCTCCGCCGCGTGCGGCGGATCAGGGCCCAAACGCGGGCGCACAGCTCCGCCTCCTCGAACGGCTTGGTGAGGTAATCGTCGGCGCCCAGGGAGAAGCCGGCGACTTTCTCATCGGTCCGGCTGCGGCCCGTGAGCATGAGGATGGGGAGATGGGTGAGGCGGGGATCGGCGCGGGCCTCGCGGATGAGGGACACGCCTTCGCCGTCGGGAAGGGTCCAGTCCAGGAGGAGGAGCTGGGGGCGCCGGGCCAGCAGTTGCCGGCCCTCGGCCAAGGTGGCGGCCCGGAACACGTCGAAGCCCTGCTCGCGGAGGATGTCGGTTAAAAGCTCCGCCAGCCTCGCGTCGTCCTCCACCAGGAGGACCGAGGCTTTCACGGCGTGATCGTCCGCCGCCGGCGCCGCGGGATTGTCAGCCGAAGGCAATGGCAATGAGGGTCCCCCTACGTTCCGTTCAAGGCAAGAGCAAGAAGTCGTTCCATAAGTTAACCAAAAAAGGAAGGGCCGGGCAAGCCGCGCGCGGCCGTCCGCGGG
>JBQTIM010000213.1:0-2313 GCA_052388135.1 Elusimicrobiota bacterium | reverse complement strand
AAGGGCCGGGGAGCGTGGCGCATGGAGGATTTCCTTTGCGGAGCATCTTCCGTCAAACGGCAGGCCCAGTATACCACATAATAGTTAGGCGGTTATGACGAAATTGCACAGAGCTTATCTCGTAAATTACTTTCGGGCTGCAATTCCGGCTTTCGGCCTGCGCCTTGGCGGTCCTCATCACATGCTGCCGACGGAGTATGCTCTCCCTCGGCCGCGTCGGCTCGGCTCGAAATCTGAAATCTCGCTCCGAGTTCATTCACGAGATGAGTTCCAGGCGGTTATGACGAAATTGCTTGGTTGAAGGAAGGGGGCGGGCGAAGCGGCGCGGCCGGGGGTTACTCGCGGATTTGCCCCGTGCCGCGGACGACGTATTTGGTGGTGGTGAGCTCGGCCAGGCCCATGGTGCCGCGGGCGTGGAGTTTTTGGGTGGAGATGCCCATTTCGGCGCCCAGGCCGAAGGCGGCGCCGGCGGGGGGGCGGGGGGAGGGGGTGTGGAAGACGGCGGCGGGGTCCACGTCCCGGAGGAAGGTTTCGGCGGCGGCGGCGTCTTCGGTGACGATGCTGTCGGAATGGTGGCTGCCGTGGCGATTGATGTGGCGCACGGCTTCCTCCAAAGAGGGGACCACCCGCACGGCCACGGTGAGGGCCAGAAATTCGGTGTCCCAGTCCTCCGGGACGGCGGCTTTGACCGACGGGCCGCCCAGGCGGCGCGCGGTTTCGTCCCCCCGCACTTCCACGCCGGCGGCGCGGTATTTTTCCACCAGCGCGGGCAGGACGGCGGGCGCCGCCGCCTCGTGCACCAAAAGGGTTTCCATGGCGTTGCACACGCCGGGCCTTTGCACCTTGGCGTTGAAGGCGATGCGCCGGGCCATCTCCGCGTCGGCGGCCTTGTCCACGTAGACGGAGCAGAGGCCCTTGCCGTGGGAGAGCACGGGCACCGTGGCCATTTCGCGCACGGCGCGCACCATTTCCTCGCCGCCGCGGGGGATCACCAAATCCACCAGTTGGTCCGCCCGCGCCAAGTCGCGCACGGCGGAGCGGTCCGTGGTTTCAATCAGCTGGATGCTTCCCGCCGGAACCCCCGCCGCCTCCGCCGCCCGGGCCGCGCTGTGGGCCAGGGCCATGTTGGAGTTGAGCGCCTCCTTGCCGCCGCGCAGGATGACGGCGTTGCCGGATTTCAGGCAGAGGCCGGCGGAATCCACCGTGACGTTGGGCCGCGCCTCGTAAATCATGGCGATGACGCCCAGGGGCACCCGCACTTTCTGAAAGCGGAGCCCGTCGGAGCGCGACCACTCACGCACCACCTCGCCCAGGGGATCGGGCAGGGCGGCGATCTCGCGCAGGCCCCGGGCCATGTCGGACAAGCGGGCCGGCGTGAGGGTGAGACGGTCCAGCAAAGCCGCGTCCAAACCGGCCTTGCGGCCCGCCTCCACGTCTATGCCGTTCTTAAAGAGGATGTCGTCCCGGTTTTTTTCCAGGGCCGCCGCCATGGCCTCCAGGGCCTTGTTGCGCAGGTCCGCCGGCGTTTGCGCCAAGGCGGAAGCCGCCCGTTTGGCCGCCGCGCAGGCGCGCAGGACGGCCTCGCTGTGCTCGCCGCCGCCGGACGCTTCGCTTCGCTTGGTTTTCAGCATGACGCCCTCATTTTATAAAACCCGCGCCGCCGTTCAAAACCGCCGGAACTTCAGCCGCAGGTTGTCCACGATGTCCTTCCAAAAGAAAATCAGGAAATTCCCCGCGGCCGCCGCCACGGCCAGTCGGCCCAAGGTCCCGCCCCCGAGGAAAGACCAGGCCATCCACGCCCAGGTGAAATAACCCAGATATTTCACCTTCACGGGCAGGATGAAGAAAATCAAAATCTCGAAGTTCGGATGCAGCGTCGCGAAAGCCAGGAACAGGCTGGCGTTCAAATAAGCGTTGGACACGTAGCCCGGCGCCGGCGCCAGGCCCACCGCCGCCGTGGCCAGGGCTCCCACCAGGTAAAAAAGCGTGAAGCGGGACGAGCCCCATTGCTCTTCCAGAGCCGCCGCGTAGATGTAAAACAGGTAGAGCCAAAAAAACATGAAGAACACGGACATGGCGGGCGGCACGAACAGGAACGTGAGCAGGCGCCAAACTTCCCCCGCCCGGACGTGGGCCGGGGAAAGGGCCAGGGCGCCGGAAATCCCGGGGTTGAGCAGTTCGAAAACGTAGACGAGGGCGTTGGAGGCCACGAGGATCAGCGGCAATCCCTCGATGCCCGGGAAACGGATGGCGCGGCGCGGAAGGCTCATAAGAGGATTTAAGCAAAAAAAGACCCCCGCCGATCGTTGGATC
>JBQTIM010000212.1:0-8832 GCA_052388135.1 Elusimicrobiota bacterium | reverse complement strand
TCCTCCGGCGATTAGGGTTAGGATTGTGATGTAAAATATTTCCATAGCAATAATTAGAAAAAGCCCCGCATTTTTTCAATAGATGATTTCAAAGCGTCATATTCCGCTTTGCCATTCTCATTCGGTGATGAATCTGGTTTTTTATAAAAGTGTGGGTACTAACCCTCGTTCTGATTGCCTCGCCACGGCGAATTTTTTGGCTCACTTTTTGCAGTAACAAAGAAGTCATTATCAAAAATGCCTTATAATCTTTTACTGACTCCGTGAATTGATTTTGGTTCCCCGTAGAGCTCGTTGTGATATTCCTCCGTTGCCAAATAAACGCCAAAAAATTTGTTTCGTTTGCGGATACATAGCCGAGGCGCGAAGCGCCGAGGCAACCTCTTGCGATTTCGCACAAAGTACAATTTGGCGGAGGGGGAGGGATTCGAACCCCCGGTGCCTTTCGGCACAGACGATTTCAAGTCGTCCGCTTTCGGCCAGCTCAGCCACCCCTCCTAAATGGAATGCCCGCTGAAGAACAGTTCACCAGCAAAATTTTTTTCGCCCGCGGCAGGGCTTTGATGGCCGCTTCCTTTATGAGCGCCTGGGACCGCGTGAAGCCCTTCTTCCTATAAGCGAGGGCCACGGGCAGATGGGAGCGGGTGTAGGCGGCGCCGCGCCCTTCGTTGTGGAAGCGTAGGCGGCGCTCGACGTCTTTTGCCACGCCGGTGTAATAGGACCCGTCGCCGCAGACCAGTATGTAAACGCTCCACTCCCGCTTTTCGCCTCGGCGCGGGCGCCGGGCGGTGCGGCGGACCGCCGGCTTTTTGCCGCCTTCCGTCCGGGGCATGGGGGCATTATACTATTTGCGCCTCGGCCGGGCCCGGCCCGGGCGCCTTGACACAGGGGAGGGGGCGTGGTAGAATGGGGCCTGATCCGCGGAACGTTTCCGACGATCCGCAGCCGCGCGACGAACCCTTCTCCGACGGAAAATCCGGAAAAAACGTCCCCCGGGACGGCCGCTCGAGCGATTTCTAAATTAGGAGGAAGTACAATTATGTCAGCAAGAACTCAAGCCACCCTTTGGATCGGCGGCGCGGCCGGCGACGGCGTGGCGTCCACCGGCGACATCATTTCCCGCACCTGCTCGCGCTCCGGCCTCAACCTTTCCGCCTACAATTCGTACCAGTCCGTCATCCGCGGCGGCCACGTGCTCTACCAGATCCACATCGGCTCCCAGCCCGTCTATTCCCAGGGCGGCAAGTACGACCTCATGATCGCCCTGAACCAGGACACCGTGGACCTCCACGCCGAATGGGCCTTCCCCGCCCAGGGCCGCGGCATCATCTTCAACTCCGACAAGGTGAAGGTGGACGCTTCCAAACTGCCCGCCGGCACCCAGGCCTACGGCCTCCCGGTGGGGGACCTCACCAAGGAGTTCGGACGCAACCCCGTCATGCAGAACACGGTTGCCACCGGCGCCATCACCTTCCTCCTCCAGCAGAACTGGGAGATTTTCGAGCAGGCCATCCGCGACACCTTCGGCAAGAAAAAAGCCGAAATCGCGGACCTGAACGTGAAAGTGGCGCGCCAAGGCTGGGAATACGCCAAGGCGCACTTCAAGCCCGTCTCGGAGCTGACGCTCAAGGGCGACGGCAAGAAGCGCATGCTCATGACGGGCAACCAGGCCATCGCCTTGGGCGCGGTGGCCGGCGGCTGCAAGTTTTACTCCGCTTATCCCATGACGCCGGCGTCTTCGATCATGCACTGGCTGGCGCCCCGCGCCGCCAAGTACGGCGTGGTGATGAAGCAGGCTGAAGATGAAATTTCCGCCATGAACATGGCGGTGGGCGCCGGTTTCTCCGGCGTGCGGTCCATGACGGGCACCTCGGGCGGCGGGTTCTCCCTCATGACCGAGGCCGTGGGCTTGGCCGGCATCACCGAGACGCCGGTGGTGGTGGCGGACGTGATGCGGGGCGGCCCTTCCACGGGCCTGCCCACAAAGACGGAGCAGGGCGACCTGTTCCACGTGCTGGGCGCCTCCCAGGGCGAATACCCCAAGGCGGTCATCGCGCCCGTCACCGTGGAAGACGCTTTCTACGCCACGGTGGAATGCCTTAACCTAGCCGAGAAGTTCCAAATCCCCGTCATCCTGCTGTCCGACCTCCTCCTTTCCGAGCACATGGAGACCGTGGATTCCGACAAGCTCACCAACAAGGTTCCCATCGACCGCGGCGAAGTGGTCACCAGCGTGAACGGCAGCGGCCCTTACAAGCGCTACGCCAACACGCCCTCGGGCGTGTCGCCCCGGGCCATTCCGGGCACGCCGGACGCCATGCACATCGCGGCCTCCGACGAGCACGACGAGGACGGCGTCCTCATCTCCGACATCTTCAGCAACCCCACCACGCGGGTCAAAATGGTGGACAAGCGCTTCCGCAAGCTGGAAGGCGTCATCAAGGCCACCAAGCCCTTCCTGAAGGACGGCCCCGACGGCGCGGACATCACGCTGGTGGGCTGGGGCTCCACCTACAAAATTCTGGAAGAAGCCCGCATGCACCTGGAAAAGGACGGGGTGAAGGTGAACCACATCCACTTCCGCACCATCGCGCCGTTCCACGGCGAGGCGGTCCTGAAGGCCCTGGGCGCCTGCAAGAAGACCGTGTGCGTGGAGAACAACGCCACCGGCCAGATCGCCCGGCTGGTCCGCCAGGAAACCGGCTACTCCATGCACCACCACATCCGCAAGTACGACGGGGAGCCCTTCTATATAGACCCCCTGCTCGAGAAATTGCGCGCCTGCCTGAAGCCGGGCGCGCCGGCCGTCCAGACCCTGGTCACCTCGGAGCTGGACATCCCCATTAAACGCGTCGCCGTCACGGCCTAGAAAAGGCAATGATGAATGATGAATTGAGAAGGATGAAAAGGGCTTAAGCCGGTTTTCATCACTCATCATTCATAATTCATAATTTCTTCAAAGGAGAACCCCATGCCCGAATTAGCCACACCGCAAGCCGCCGCGAAATACCGATCCGAAATCAAACCGACCTGGTGTCCCGGGTGCGGAGATTTCGGCGTGCTGAACTCTCTGCAGACCGCCGCCGCCACCGTGGGCGTGGAGCCCAAGGATTTGGTGGTCGTCTCCGGCATCGGCTGTTCCTCCAACCTGCCGGGCTTCATCAAGGCCTACGGCATGCACACGCTGCACGGCCGCTCGGTGGCCGTGGCCCAGGGCATCAAGCTGGGCAACCACGGGCTCACCGTGGTCATGACCGGCGGCGACGGCGACGGTTACGGCATCGGCGTGGGCCACTTCATCCACGCCATGCGCCGCAACCTGAACGTCACCTACATCGTCATGAACAATCAAATCTACGGCCTCACCACCGGCCAAGCCTCCGCCACCACGGCGAAAGGCACCAAGACCAAGTCCACACCCGCCGGCAACATTGAGAACGCCCTGAACCCCCTGGGCCTGGCCCTCATGGCCGGAGCCACCTTCATCGGGCGGGGTTTTTCCGGCGACTCCAACGGTTTGTCCGAGCTCATGACCAAGGCCATCGCCCACAAGGGTTTCTCCCTGGTGGACGTCCTTTCGCCCTGCGTGACCTACAACAAGCTCAACACCTACGCCTGGTTCCGCGAGCGGGTTTATAAGCTCGATGAGGCCGGCCACGATCCGTCGAACTTCGAGCAGGCCGTGAAGGTTTGCCTGGACTGGGAGCAGCGCATCGCCCTGGGCGTGCTGTTCCAGACCGAGAAGCCCACCTACGAGGAGCAGGACGCGGCCATGGCCGAGTTCGGCCCCCTGGTGAATCACAAGCTCGGCCTCTCCGACAACGACTGGAGCTCGGTGATCCAAGAGTTCATCTAGACTTCGTCCGTTCTTTCCAAAGAACAGCCGTCCGGCATTCCCGGGCGGCTGTTTTTCTTTGCCCGCGAGCGCGGCGGCGGATGGTATAATTCTTGTTGGATTGCGGTCAGAGAGGTTGCCTATGAAATCAATGGTATTTCCCTCAATAGTCGTCTTCTGTACCAGCGTATTGTTAGCCGCCACCCCCAAGGTGTTTCTAAAGGGTGGTGACGTTTGGTCGCAAGAGGGTAGGAAAGAAATTCAGATTTCTCACACTGGTGGCAAGGTTGAAGCACTAAATCTCTCGCCATCGGGACGTTTCGTGGCGGCGAATCACCGAATCGGAGAGTTCGAAGGGCATGATGACACATTGAAAGAAGGCCAGCACGGTCCGATGGAGCCAATTTATTCAGTATTAATTATCGATCTTAAATCAAAAAAGGTGTTAGCCGACCTAAAAGCTCCCGCTGCTTTCACAAAGCCTATTGGTTGGGAAGGGAATAAGTACAGATTTGGTGAAGGGGGAGAGTTAGAGGTTTATGCGGTACACGAGTACGACCCGGTCATGAACAAAACGAGACCGCTGGTTTTCAATAACGACAGTGGTAAGTGGGAGTGATTGGCAATCCGATAATTCGTTCAAACCGACGCCGGGCAGCCGCAGGCTGACCGGCGCGGCTTAACTCTATCGTTAGGAAAAAATTCTCGCCAGGGGGGATCCCATGCCGACCGAAATCGCCAAGGTGCCGCTGTGGTTCGGGGAGATCGAGGACAGGCCGGGCGCGGCCGCGGAAAAATTGCGGCTCCTGGCCGAAGCCGGGGCCGACCTGCAATTCATGTTCGCGCGCCGGAGGCCGGAAAAAGCCGGGACGGGGCTGCTCTTCGTGGCGCCGGTGCGCGGCAGGAAGCAGGAGGCCGCCGCCCGGGAATCCGGTTTCCTTCCGTCGGACGTCACCGGCGTGCGCGTGGAGGGAGCCGATAAGCCGGGGCTGGGTCATCGCATGACCGAGGCCGTGGCGGCCGCCGGCGTCAGCCTGCGGGGGTTCACCGCCGCCGTCATGGGGAAAAAGTTCGTCGTCCTCTTCGCCTTCGACAGTCCCGAGGACGCCGACCGCGGCGTCAGGGCGCTGCGGAAGGTGAAATAACCTACAACCGTAACTCTTCGCCGTCGAGGCCGTGGATGCGGAGGATGTTCACGCACCGCATCCCGACTTGATTCACCTCGCGGGCGGCGGAAAAGTCGAATGTTCGCCGTTGTCCAGCAGTTTCTCCCCCGATAGAGAAGGAAGAAATCAGGCCGGCGGCCGTTGCCCGCTTTAGCGAGATGGCCGTCCGCCGTCAGGGCTCCGTGCCCGCAACAGAAATTTGGCGCTTGGAACCTTCGCGGCCCGGGAATTTTTCATGGCGCGCCGCCCGCTTCCCTGTCCGCCAGTTTTCGGCGCAGCTCCGCCCAGCGGGCATGGCCGGGTTCCGCCTCCTCGCCTCGGTCCACGGCCCGCAGAGCTTCGTTCCGCCGTCCCAGGAGCCCCAGCGAGACGGCGGCGTTGTAGAGGGTCTGCGGAGAGCGCGGGCGCAGGCTCAGGGCCTTTTCAGCCCACCGCAATCCCTCTTCGGGCCGGCCGGCCTGATTTTCCAAGCGCGCCAGATTGTTCATGGCCGCGAAGGCGAGATGCTCGGGCGAGCTTCCCTGCAATATCGTCCGGTATTCCCGCCGGGCGTCGTCGGGACTGCCGGAGCTTTGGTGCGCCTCCGCCAGGCAGGCGCGGGCGAAAAGGTTTTCGGGGTCCGCGCGCACGGCGGACCGCCACAGCGTGACGTCGTTCTTCCAGTCGCCGGTTCGCGCCGCGGCCGCGCCCGCCCACACCACCGCGGCGCCGATCAAGGCCGCCCTGGCCGCGGTCCTCCCTTTTCCCGCGCGATCCCACAGGGCCGCGGCCAGCACCGCCGCGCCCGCCAAAGGGACGTAAAGGAACCTCTCGGCCGCGAATGTCACCGTGGGAACCAAGCCCAGATTGGGCGCGAGAGCCAGGATTCCCCAGGATATTCCGAAAGCCGCCCGGCGCAGTCCCGTCCGCCACGCCGTCCGCGCCGCCCAGGCGCAGGCAACCAAGGCGGCCAGTCCGGCCCACGCGCGCGGATTCGCCAGCAAACGCCCGTCCTCCAAGCGATGGCTTACGGTGAGTTGGAGCGGCAGGAGGGCCAGGCTCAAGTGCTCCCACCACACGCGGCCGGCCAGAAAGAAGCGGTCCGCCGTTCCTTCCAGAGGCCAGACGGCCTGGCCCCATCGGCCAACGGCCCAGCGCCGCAGGACCAGATAGGCCAGCGTCAAGGCCAAAGCTCCGGCGTGGAGCGCCCAGCGGGGGCGGCGCTTTTCCGCGGCGGCCTCCCGCGCGTCGGCCAAAAACAGGAGGACGGGGAACACCGCCGCCGTCTCTTTGGACAGCAAAGCGGCCGCGAAACATGCCGCGCCCGCCCACAACCGCGCGGGCGAAATTTTCCGGGATCCGGTGGCCAGCAGGAACGCGCCCAACAGGCCGGCCAGGCACAGAAGGTTCGATCTCTGGGTGACCCAAACCACCGATTCCACCTGCGCGGGATGGAACAAGAACAAAGCCGAGCCCGCGGCGCCGGCCGCCGGCGTCAGACGCAAGCGGCGGGTCAACAGCAAAAACAAAAGCCCGCCGTTTAAGGCGTGAAGGAGCAGGTTCTCGAGGCGGTACCAAAACGGGCGCAGGCCCCAAGCCCGGAAATCCCACAAAAAGGAAAGCGTCGGGAGGGGACGATAAACATCTTTTCCCATCTCCACCGCGGGCAGGGCGACGGTTCCTGCGTCCGAAAAAAAACGGCGAAGGGGAACGCCCGGCCGGATGGAAGGATTTTGAACGATGGTCCATTGATCGTCGTAGACGAAATCGTAGGGGAGGCTCCGCCCGTAGACGATCAGGACGCCGCTCAAAAGCAGGAGAGGACCCAAGAGCCGGCGGCCGGCGGAGCGGCGCGCCGCAACGGAAGTGGCGTCTTTCATAGGGGGCCATTATTGTAATATATCGCGTCATGCCGATTCTTCGCGGGGGGCCGGCCAAAGGCCGACGGCTCTCTTGGAACGCGCTTCCGGCCGCTTTGACGGCGCTGGCGGCGGCGCTGGGCGCCGCCTTGTGGAATTATTTTCCCGTCGGGTCCTTCCACGACGACGCCGTCTATTGGCTCTTGTCCGAGTCCCTTCGGGCGGGACGCTACGCGCTGCCCGGCGATCCGGCGGGGGCGGGGGTCTCCTATCTTCCCGGCTATCCGGCGCTGTTGGCCCTGGCCGGACTGCTGGACGGTCCGGCCGCCGGCCACGCTCTTTCCCTCGCCCTGACTTTCGGGGGCTGGGCCGCCGCTTGGCGCCTTTTCAAGCCGGCTTTCGGCCCGAGCGCGGGGGTTTGGATGCTGGCTTGGTTCGCCCTCCAGCCCATTTCGCTCCGCCACGGAGCCGCCCTGCTGTCCGAGCCGCTGTTCGTGTTCCTGTCGGTG
This sequence comes from Elusimicrobiota bacterium, assembly GCA_052388135.1. Classification (GTDB taxonomy): domain Bacteria; phylum Elusimicrobiota; class Elusimicrobia; order FEN-1173; family FEN-1173; genus JBQTIM01. The sequence continues at coordinate 1,484 of JBQTIM010000212.1, read as the reverse complement.
GCGGGCGTGGCCCTTCACGATAAAGCCCGCGCCGTCCGGGACGGCCCGCCGCCGGCCGCGCTGGCGGCTCTGTGCGCTTACGCCTGTTGGGTGCGGCCTCTGGGGGCGGTCCTGGGCGCCGCCCTGGCGGCCGACGCTTTGCTGCGCCGCCGGTTTCGGTTGGCGGGCATTTTGCTGGCGGCGGTCGCCCTTTCCCAGGGCGCCCTTTTCCTGTGGACCGCGCGGGACCCGGCCTCCGGCGCCGATATTTTTCTCAACCAGTGGCGTTTCGCTCTGCAAGGCGCGCCTCCCGGAACGCTGGTTTCGATGGTCCTCTCGAACCTGTCCTTCTACGCCGACTTGGTCCCTTTCATGGCGGTCTTCCCCCTGGGCCGCTGGGCGGGACCCTTGCTGGCTTGGCCGGCGCTGGGATGGGCCGTCAAGGCGGCGGTGTGGGCCGGCATCGCCTGGGGGTTGGCCGTCAACCTGCGGGGAGAGCGCCGCGCCGTGGGATTTTTCTTCGCGCTTTACGCCGGGGTCGTCGGCCTTTGGCTGAGGGCCGATATGCGTTACGTCATGCCTTTGATTTTTCCGGCGCTTTTTCTCTTGGCCGAGGGCCTGGCGGCCCTGGGCAAACCGTCGGGGACTGCGGCGCGGATCCGGGCGGCGGCCGCCCTGGGAGCCCTGCTGTGCCTGCCCATCAACATCCGCGGCGCGGCGCAATCCCTGGCGGGCCGCGGCCCCCGCCTGCCGGAGAAAACCTTCGCCTGGCTGAAAGAGAATTTGCCGCCCGGCTCCGTTCTCGGCGCGGAATCCACGGCCACGGTCTATCTTCACGCCGGCGTGCCCGGCGCCGGCCTTCCTCGAACCTACGCGCCGGAGGAGTTCTTGCGGCGCCTGCTGGACCGCGGAGTCACGCACGTGCTGGTGGAGGAAGCCGGGTCCCCTCCCGCCCGGCCCGACGTCAACGATTGGATGCCCGTGGCCCGGCTCATGGTGTCCCACGCCGGCTGGTACGTCCCCGTGCGGCGGCTGGAGGAGGACGGAAAAATCCTCTACGCCGTGGCGGCCGGCCCCGCCGAATTCCGCGCCTCCCACGATTTGTACACGCAGGCCCTGGCCGTCCTGCGGCGGGGCGGCGCGGCGGAAGGTCGGAAGCTTCTGGAAAAATCCCTGGCCGTTTTCCCCGCCATGACGCCGGCCCTGGACCGCCTGGCCGCCTTGGCCGCCGCCGAGGGGGACCGCGTCCGGGCCCTGCGCCTGCTGGACGAGGCTCTGACCCTGTGGCCGGCCTCCCCTTCGCTCCGCTACCACCGGCATTTGGCCTCCGGCCGCGCCGAGGACCTCGAGGAGGCGTCCCGCCTGGCCCGCCTCCACGGCCATTGGCCTCTCGTTTGGGAGACGGAGCGGCGCCGGGCTTCTTTTCGTCCTTGAACTTTCCGCCCGACGATTTATTATAATGACCTGTCGGCGTCCGGAGCCTTTCGTCCCCGCCGGCCCGCCTC
>JBQTIM010000211.1:0-4296 GCA_052388135.1 Elusimicrobiota bacterium | reverse complement strand
TCCGGACGGTTCGAAAACGCCCGCCCGCGCCAGGCGCCAGCTTTCGAATCGGTAGTACAGCATCGGGATGACGAAGAGGGACAAGCAGGCGGACACCATGAGGCCGCCGAAGGTCACGCTGGCCATGGGCGAAGAAAGCTCGGAGCCCTCGGAAAGGCCCAGGGCCAGAGGCAGGACGCCCAAGATGGACACGAGCATGGTCATGAGGATGGGCCGCAGGCGAGCGGAGCCGGCCTCCATGACGAGACGCCGCAAGTCCGTTTCCCCCTCGCGCCGGCGCTGGTTCATGAGGTCTATGAGGATGATTCCGTTGTTGACCACCAGGCCGCCCAGGATGATGGTGCCCAGGATGACCGGGGCGGAAAGAGGGATGCCGGTGACGAAGAGGGTCAAGGCCACGCCCACGAGGCAGAACGGCACGGTGGTCATGATGATCAGGGGCTGGGTGAAGGATTCGAACTCCGCCGCCATGATCATGTAGATCAGCAGGACGGAAAAAATCATGGCGATGGACAGGCCGCCGAAGGATTCCTCGATCTGCGTGCTCTCGCCGGTGAGGGAAATGGTGTAGTCCGCCAGGTTCTTGTAGCCGGCCGTGATGCGCCGCACGTCCTTCACGACGTCCTCCACGCTGCGCTTCAGCACGTTGCCGGTCAGCAAAACGGCCCTCTGCTGGTCCAGGTGCTTGATCTCGCTGGGCCCGTGGCCCGCGGTGAGCGCGGCGATTTCCTGCAAGGGCACCATGACGCCGGACGGCGCCCGCACGGCCAGGCGGCGGATGTCGTCGGGAGAGGCGCGGTCCTGCTGGCGCAGACGGACGCGCACGTCGATCTCCTGTCCTCCCTCCTTGAATGTGGTCGCGATGAATCCCCGGATTCCGACCAGCGCCGTCCGCGCGATGTCGGTGACCTGGAGCTGGTAGCCGTGGGCGCGGACTTTGTCCACCACCACGCGCGTCTCCGCCGACGGCAGGGCGAAGCTGTTCTTGACGCCGATCAGGCCGGGCACCTGCCGCATCTCGGCGGCCACGGCCTCGCTCAGCCTTTTCAAGGTGGCCAGGTCCGGCCCGCGGATCTCCACGACGATGGGCTCGGCGGTCTCGAAGACCGAGGACAGAACCCCGTCCTGCAGGACGTAGCGAATTTCCCCGCCTTCCAGCCTCGCCCCTTCCAAGGATTTCTTCAAATCCGCGATGACGTCCTCCGTGGGGCGGGAAAAGACGCCGCTGCGGTCCAAAGCCACGATGAACTGGGCCTGATGGGTGCCCAAAGCCTCCAATGCCTCCGTGGTGGAGGACCCCACGTTGGCCGTCACGTCCTTGACGCCCGCCGTGCCCGCCAGAGCGCGCTCCACCTCCTGCGCCGCCCGGTTCGTCACGTCCAGGCGCGTGCCCACGGGCAAATCGAGCCGGACCAAAAACTGGCCTTGATCGAATTTGGGCATGAAGACTTTCTCCTGCACCAGCAGGATGAGGAAGCTGCCGCCCATGAGCGCCGCCAAGCCGAAAAAGGCTTTGCGCGGGTTGTCCATGACCCAGCCCAGCAGCGCGCGGTAGCGGGACAGGAGGGCCTCGAAGGCGCGGTCGCTCATTCCTTTCCGGAACCTTTACCGTCCCCGCCCCACGCAACCGGTCTTGCTCTCCTCGGCCGCGCCCATTTGGGCTTCTTCGAAGGACGCCTCGGCCGGCGCCGCGGCGCCCGGGCCGGCCGCCCCGCGCCTGAAGACACTGGACAGCCAGGCCGGACGAAACGGATAAGCGGCCAGCCGCGGAATCAAAGTCAGCGCCACCATCATGGAAACCCAAGACGCGCCCACGGACGCGAAAAACAAGTCCATGAAGAGCTGCTGGGCCACGCCCTTGGCGAACAACAGGGGAAGGATCACGGCCACGTTGGTCAAGGCCGCGGTGACCATGGAGTTGCCCACCTCCTCGGCGCCTTCGACGGCGCCGGCCACCGGATCCTTTCCGGCGGCGCGGAAGCGGGCGGTGTTCTCCACCACGACGATGGAGTTGTCCACCAAGTTTCCGATGGCCAAGCCCAGCCCGGCCAAGGACAGCATGTTGATGCTGATGTCTTTAAAATACATGCCGATGAAAATAATGAACGCGGAGACGGGGATCGCCACGCTGACGATGGTGGCGTCGCCCAGACTGCGGAGGAAGAAGTACAGCACCAGGAACGCCAGCAGGCCGCCGAGGAGGGCGTCGTGGAACACGCCGTTCACGGCCTTCTTGATGAACTTCGACTCGTCGTAGACAAGCTCCACCCGCAGGGCCGGAGGCAAACTTCCCGAAAGTTCCCGGACCGCCGTCCGCACGCGCGCCGCGGTCTTCAGCGTGTTGGCCTCGGCCTGCTTCTGGATGGAGATGGAAACGTTCTCCCGGCCGTTGTAGCGGGAATAGCTGTTCTTCTCCTTGTAACCGTCCCGCACGTCGGCCAGGGCGTTCAGGTAGACGAACCGTTCGTTTTTGGCGCGGCCCCAGTCGCCCTTGCCGGGCGCGGAGAACAGGTCCTCCTCGCGCGGCTTCTCCACGTGGATGACGGTCCGGCCGATCTCGTCTATGTGCTCGTACTGGGCGACGGTGCGCACGAGGTACTCGTAGAATTTTCCTTGCGCGGTGCCCGCCGGATAATTGAGGTTGGTGTTCTTCAAGGCGTCCACCACGGCCGAGATCGACACGTGGGACGCTTCCAGCCGCCCGCGGTCCACCTCCACAAGAATTTCCCGCTCCAGGCCGCCGCTGATGGCGGCCGACGCGACGCCGGGGACTTTCTCGAGCCTCTGCTTGATCACTTTCTTCGACAGATCCGTCAAAGCCGGCAGAGACAGCCCGCCGCTGACCGAGTAGATCATCATCGGCTGGGCGAACGGGTTCACGCGGTTGATGATGGGCTCCTCCGCTTCGTCCGGCAGGCGGTCCTTGATCTGATCGATCTTCTCCCGCGTCGCCAGATGCGCGAAGCCCATGTCGGTCCCCCAGTCGAACTCCAGCGTCACGAGGGAGATGCTCTCCTTGGAGAGGGACCGCACGCGCTTGAGGCTCGGCACGGTGCCCACCGATTCCTCCAGGACCTTGGTGATGAGGTTCTCAATTTCCTCGGGGGCGGCGTTTCCGTAGCGCGTGACGATCGTCAACTGGGGGAAGGAAACCGAAGGGAAGAGCTCCCGCGGCATCTTGACCCAGCACAGCGCCCCCATGAGCACGAGGCCGAGGAAGATCATGGAGGTCGTGACGGGCCGATGGACGCAGAAACGGGAGACGCTCATGACGGCAAGGATGAATTATGAAGGATGAAGGATGAAAACAAGCGAAACGATGTTCGCCATGCCTTGTTCGTCTTCATCCCTCATACTTCATCCTTCATCATTTGAGCAACGTGTCCGCCGGCACGCCCACGGCTTTTTCGAGGGAGGCGATGGCGACGCGATAGAAGGCCACGGCCTCGTCGAAAGCGACCTGGGCGTCGGTGTAGAGCCCCTCGGCGGCCAGCCTTTGGGAAGGCTCCACCAAGTTCAATCGCTCCTTCTGCCGGGCGATGGTGGCTTCCTTCCTGCGGAACTCGACGTTGAGGCGCTCCGCTTTGAGCTGGATGAGGGCCTTCTCCATGTTGTAATAAGCTTCCCTCACGTCCACCTCGACTTGCCGGCGGGTCTGGTCGTATTCCATGGCCGCCCGGTCGCGGGCCACGCGGGACTGGCGCTTGTCGGCGATCTGCTTGAAGCCGTCCAGGAAGCCGATCTCCGCGCTGCGGGCGTCGGTGTCGGTGCGCGAGGTCTCGCCGAGGTCGGGGCTGGTGCGGTCGCGGCTGGCGTTGCCTTTGACGGAGTTGCCGATGAAATAAAGCTTCGCCTGCACGCCGGCGTTCCAGCTGTGGCGCAACTCCAGCGGCTCGCTGGCGAAGGCGCCGCCGCCCCTGCCCACGAAGCCGCTGGCGTCCACGTGCAGGCGGCCTTCCGCGCGGGCGGCTTTGTAGCCGTAGGAATGGAAGCGCGCGGCGTGGGCCGCGGCGATCAGCTCCGGCCGGTGGGACGCGGCCTGGTCGAGCAGCGCCGACACGTCGGTTTCAAGGCGCGCGGCCGAGTCGGGGTTGAAATTCTCGTCGGGGTCGGGCAAGTCTTCGGGCAGGTCCTCGGGAATGTTCAGCAGGGCGGCGGCCTTGAGCTTCGCCAGCTCCAAATCTTTCTCCTCCGAAAGCGCCCGGTAATGGATTTGGTTGTGCTGGGACTCCACGCCCAACGCCTCGACTTCCGTCGACACTTCGAGCTGTTTCTTCCGGCGGGTCAGCTCCAGGA
>JBQTIM010000210.1:0-5819 GCA_052388135.1 Elusimicrobiota bacterium | reverse complement strand
GCGTCGCCTTGCGGCCGCGGCCCGAGCTGTTTTCCGCCTCGGTGCGGCGCCTTTCGTCCCTGCCGCCGGACCTGCGGCTCCGCGTCCGCCATTTGCTGTTCGCCGGGCCCTGGGTCATGGGCTGGCCCGATTTGACGCGGGCCGCCGACTGGATCGCTTCGGTTCCCTGGAAGCTGCCCGTGCCGGAGTTCAGCCGCCAATCGGGCCTGGAAACGCTGGCGCGGCGGTTCCCCGACCGCGTCGTCCGCGCCCATTCTCTGGACGAGGACGAAATCGCCCGCCTGACGCCGGACGCGGTCACGGCCCGCTTCCGCCGGGCGGTTCGGGACCGCGGCGCCCGCTTTCTTTACCTCCGCCTGTTTCCCGGGTTGGGTCCCGAGGAAAACACGGCCTACATCCGGCGGCTGGCCTGGATCCTGCGGGACGACGGGTTCTCCCCGGCCCCGGCGCGGGCCCGCTACGCGCCCGGACGTTTCATGGGCCTTCGCCAGGCGGGCGCGTGGCTGGCCGCCTGTTTCCTTCCCGTGCTGGCGTTGAAATGGGTCCTTTCCCGGCGCCCCCCGGCCGGGGCGGGCGCCTTCGGGGGCGCGGCCGCTTCGGTGGCGGCGTTGACCGTCCTTGCGCTGGCGTCGGCCCTGGCCGCGGCCGCGCTGTTGTCGGAGCCTGCCTTCGCTTTGGGCCTCGCCCGTTTCCGCGGCGTGAAAGCCGCGCTCGTGATTCCCTTGGTCCTGGCGTTCTTCCACCTTTATTCAGCGGCGGAGATCCGGCGTTTCCTGTCGAAGCCTTTGACGATGGGAGCGGCCGTGTTCGCCCTGGCGGCGGCCGGCGCGGCGGCCGTTTACGTGCTGCGCAGCGGCCACGGCACGGCCTTGGACGCCGGCGGTTTGGAGAGAACTTTGCGCGCGAACCTGGAATCTTTGCTGAGCGTCCGTCCCCGTTTCAAGGAGTTCGCCTTCGGATACCCCCTGTTGTGGCTGGGGTTTTATCTCCGCTGGCGCGCGGGCGCGGCCGCGAAGGGGCGGCCGGCCCTGGCCGACGGGCGCGCCTTCATTTTGATGGGGTTCGTCGGCCCGCTGTCCATGGTCAACACGTTCTGCCACGCCCACGCGCCGCTGTCGGTTTCCCTGCTGAGAACTTTTCACGGCGTCTGGCTCGGAGCCTTGGGGGGCGCCGCGCTGGCGGCCGCCGCGCGGTTCCTGATGCGCCGTTGAAACGCCGCGCCTTTTGAAACCGGCTCCGGCATCGCCTCCTCGCCGCCGCGTTCCCGCCGTTCTGGCCGGATATTTCGGCTTCGGGAACGCGGGGGACGAACTCATCCTTCGCTCCGTCCTCGACCGCGTGCGGTCCGTTTCCTGGACCGTGCTGGCGGCCGATCCGGCAAAGCCGGCTCCCGGCGGCGCTTCCGCCGACGGCCGTTGGAACCCCTGGACCTTGGCCCGCCTGTTCCTCCGCTCCAAAGCGCTGGTCTTGGGCGGGGGAGAGCTGTTTCAAACCCGCACCAGCGTTTACAGCCTTTTCTACTATATAGGACTGATCCTTTGGGCGCGGCTTTGGGGCTGCCGGGTGTGGGCCTTCGGCATGGGAGTGGACCCGGCCCTGCCGGGTTGGGCGCGCCGCCTGGCCGCCTTCGCCTTGAGGGGCGCCGGCGGCGTCTGGTTCCGGGAGGAAGACGGCCCGCGCCTGCTGGGCGTCGTCGGCGCCGCCGTGGTCCCCGACCCGGTTTGGCGATGGCCGGCGGGGGAAGCGCGCCGGCCGGCGGCATTGCGCCGCGTGCTGTGGATCCTGCGCCCGTCGGGCGGAGCGTCGGAGGCCGACCGCTGGGCGGCCCGATTGAACGACCTGGCGGCGCGGAGGGCCTGGGAGCACGGCTTCCTTCCCATGCATCCGTCGGAGGACCTGCCCTTCCTGGGACGGTTGAGGGCCGGTTTGAACTTCTTCCATTCTCTCGAGCTGTGGGACGATCCCGCCGAAATTTTTTCCATCCTTGAAAGATGGGACGCGGCGGCCTCCATGCGCTTCCACGGCGCGGCGGCGGCCGTCCTGAAAGGCCGTCCCTGCGCCGCCTTGGCGGCCCACGGCAAAGTCGAAAGCCTGGCCCGCTCGCTGGGTTTGCCGGTCCTCTCCCCCGATGACTGGGATGCGCGGACCCCTGGCGGAAACCCGCTGGAAGGGGTTATCCTTAAAGCCTGGGAGACGGAAGCGCCGGCGGAGCAAATCCGCCGCCTGAGGGAGGAGGCGGAGGCAGCCTTGGCGGCCCTGGATCGCGGCCTGGCATCGTCCGGAGATGGCGCATAATTTTTGATAGAATAAATGCGCGTGAACCCAACTTCTCCTTTTTCCGCCGGGCCTCCTATTTTGGAGTGGAAGCCGGGCCTGCCGGCGCGCCGGCAAGCCGGCAAAAAATCCGGCCCCGGCCCCCTCCTGACCGAATGGCGGACGCGGCCGGGCGCCTACGCCGCGGCTGGCCTTTGGGCCCTGGCCGCGACCTTCGCCGCGGCCCTGCTCCTCGATCAGCGCAGCCTCCTCCACCGCGTCGTGGATCAGGAGGCCTCCGAGATCGTCTGGGCCGTCTTTTTGGACGACAAGGCGGAGAAGGACCGCCTCGAGCGTTTCCTTCGTTCTCTGCCGGGCATCCGGTCCATCCGATTTATCTCCAAGGAGGAGGCCTACGGCGCGGTGCTGGCCGATCCGGAGCTGGCGCCGAGCCTGGCCCTGGCGGGCCGCAACCCCTTCCCCGAGACCTTCGAGGTGCGGTGGGAGCCGTCGGCCCTCCATTCGCGGGACTTGAAGGAGGCCACGGCCCTCGTGCGGGCCCACGACGGCGTGGAGCGCGTGGACTACGACGCGGCGCGGGTGGCGAGGCTGGACGTTTTGCAGAGGCTCTTCCACGAGGCGGATTTCGTCCTGCTGGGCCTCGTCCTGGCGGCGGCCGTCCTCGCGGCCGCGCTTTCGGCCCGGCTTCTCTTTTTTTCAGGCCGGGGATATTCGGCCCGGCGCTTCGCGGTTTGCCTGGCGGCGGGCTTGGCGGGGGGAGTCCTGGGCGCGGGCCTGGCGGAAAACGCCGCTTCGATTTTTTCCTGGCACGTGCTCTGGGTGGGCCCCGCGGCGGGGTTTCTGTGCGCTCTTTACTTAAGCCTCTTCGCCTGACCCTCTGCGCGGCCTTTTTGCTGGGGCCGGCGCCGCTGCGGCCCGAGCTGGACGGAAAAATCCGCTCCCAGAAGCAAGATTTGGAGAAGCTGCGCCGGGAGCTTTCCCGGAAAGAGTCCGAGAAGGAGCGCGCCGCCAAGGCCGCCCGCGAGCTGGCCCGCGAGGTGGAGCGCATTTCCCGGGAGCTGGAGTCCTCGCGCCGCTCCCTGAAGCGAGTGGAAGCGGAGCTGAACGACGTGGAAAGCCGGCGCAAGTCCATGGAGGACCGTTTGTGGGCTTCGCGCGCCGGCCTGGGCCGCTGGGAAGACGGGCTGGCGCGGGAACTGAGGATTTTTTATCAAAGGCGGATGGCGGCCGGCGCGTCCGCCTTCACGGAACTGGCGCGGCGCCGGGCGCTCCTGCAGGATCAGGCGCATCGGCTGGATTTCGCCCGCAGGCACCACGCCTCCGTGGAAGAGGTCCACGGCGAGCTGGCGGCGGCCGAAGCCGAGCTGGAGGATTTGAGGTTCGAGCGCAAGCGCGAGCAATCCCGCGTGGCCGCCGCCCAGACGGACATGCGCTCCCTTCACAAGACGGCCCAGGGGCGCCAGGCCGTCCTGGAGCGGGAGCTCCAGGACCTGCGCGCCTCGGCCCGCCGCATGGAGGAGCTGGTGCAGAGCCTCATCCGCAAGCGGGAGGCCGAGCGGGCCAAGGCCGAAACCGTTTTGCGCGCGCCTTCCGCCGCCGGCAAGTGGCGGGGGCGCCTGCCCTGGCCGGCGGAAGGCCAGGTGGTGGAACGCTACGGCCGCTCCAAGCACCCGGCCCTGGACACTTACGTTTTCTCCAACGGCGTCAAGCTGAAGCCCGCGGCCGGCGCCGCGGTCCGCGCCGTGGAGGCGGGCGAGGTCGTTTACGCCGAGACGTTCATGAGCTACGGCCTCACGGCCATCGTCCAGCACCGCGACGACATGCACACGATTTACGCCCACTTGGGCCGGCTGGACGTCAAGCGCGGGCAGAAGGTGTCCGTCGGACAGGCGCTGGGCGCCGCCGGCCAGGACGACGCCGGCCGCCCCGTGATCTATTTCGAGCTGCGGGTGGACGGGTCCCACGTGGACCCGCTGGCGTGGCTGAAGTGACCCGGCGCGAAACGGAAATTTGAAAGGCCGCAAATCGGTCTCTCTCGAAGGAGCCTCCCATGACGAAACGTAAACTCTCGGGCCTCGCGTTCGGCGCGGCCCTGGTGGTCCTGACGCAGATGCCGCCCGTGCGCTCCGGCGCCGACGCCGCCTACGGCCAGATCAAGCTTTTGGTGGACGTGCTCCAGCACATCCGGGAGCAATACGTGGAAGAGGTGGAGCGTAAGGACCTCATTTACGGCGCCGCCGCCGGCATGGTGCGGACGCTGGACCCTTTCAGCCAATTCATGGAGCCCGAAGCCCACCGCGAGATGCGGACCGAAACCGAAGGCGAGTTCGGCGGCCTGGGCATCCGCATCGCCGTGCGGGAGGGCTGGCTCGTGGTGGTCACGCCTCTTCCGGAAACGCCGGCCTACCGCCTGGGCATCCTGCCGGGCGACAAGATCGTCAAGATCGAGGGCGAAAGCACCCAGGGCATCACCGTCGTCGAGGCCGTGCAGAAGCTTCGCGGCAAGCCCAAGACCAAAGTCACCATCACCGTCTTCCGGGAAGGGACCGAGGAGCCGCGGGACTACACCATCACCCGCGAGATCATCCGCATTCAAAGCGTGCGGAGCCTCATGAAGGACGGCGGCGTGGGCTACATCCGTTTGGCCGAGTTTATCGAGCCCAGCCTGCCCGACCTGGTGAAGGCCATGAAGGCGCTGGAAAAAGAGGGCATGAAGTCCCTCGTTCTGGACCTGCGGAACAATCCGGGCGGGCTCCTCAGCTCGGCGGTGGACGTGTGCAAAGTGTTCCTGGGCGAGAACAAGCTCCTGGTGTATACGCAAGGCCGCACCCAGCCCCGCCAGGACTTCAAGGCCGACGGCAAGGCTCTCTATCCGGACATTCCCGTGGTGGTTTTGGTGAACCACGGGTCCGCCTCCGGCTCGGAGATCGTGGCCGGCGCCCTCCAGGACCATCGCCGCGCCCTCATTTTGGGAAGCGAGACCTTCGGCAAGGCCAGCGTGCAGTCCATCATCGGATTGGACGACGGCTCGGCCCTGCGGCTCACCACCGCGAAATATTACACGCCCAACGGCCGCCTCATCCATCGCGATGAGAAATCCAAAAAGGGCGGCATCACGCCCGACATCGTCATCAACATCCCCAAGGAGACGGAGGCCAAGCTCCAGGCCCAGTCCGAGGAGCTTTACTCCAAGGACAAAAAACCCCGCTCCATCGTCAAGGAAGAGGAGCACGTGCGGGACGAGGCGATGGAGCGCGCCGTGGAGATGCTCAAAGCCCAGGCCATTTTCGAGAAAGTGAAGAAGGGCTGATGGCGGCGGGGCCGGCGGGATTTCGCCGCGCGCGGGGCGGCCGACGGCGCGGATAAAATTTTTCCGGGCCGGCCGCCCGTCGGGCGCCGGAGCGGAATCACCGAATTTGTTTGACGCCGGGGACCGCCGCGGCGGGATCATTTTCTCCGCTCTTTTTCTGCTCGTCCTGGCGGCTGCCGGGGCGTGGCTGTGGTCGTCCCGCGAGCGCCTGTCTTTCGAGCTTCCCGTGCTGCGG
>JBQTIM010000209.1:0-31542 GCA_052388135.1 Elusimicrobiota bacterium | reverse complement strand
TCTTTTCGAAGAGGCCGGCGTCCTCGGACAGGGACCAGATCTCTCTCTGGCGGGGCGCGGTGAACAGCCTTTCGGCCGCCTCCTTCTCCCCCCGCAGGATTTCGCCGAACAGCCCGCGCCGGTCGATGGAGTGGGCCAGGGTTATGTAGTCCAGGTACCTTTTGAAGGACGGATAGCGGGAGAGGGTTTGACCCCGGCTGCGGCAGAGCCGCCGCAGGCCGTGGTAGTAGGCTCCCGGCGTGAGGTTCCCCAGCCGGTAGGAGAGGGAAAGGTCCACCAGCCGCGCCAGCTCTCCCTCGGAAAGAGACTTGGCCAGCGTTTCCAGGAAAAGGGCGCGCTCCGCTTCCACCGCCTTGAAGTCCAGGGACTTTTCCATCTCCATGGCCGCGAGGAACCGGGCCGCGTGGGGGGCGCGGGAGGGGGCCATGCCGCCGAGGGCCTTCAGGCGGCCCAGGTGGTCTTGCAGCGGAACCTCGTTGCGGGCGTAGCGGGCCCGCCGGCGGTCCAAGTCCAGGAGTTCGGGAGAGAAGTGGGCCGCCTGAAGACCCGCCAAGGAGCGGTTCCATTCCGAAAGCCGGAGTTCCAGGGTCGCCAGATGGGGGCGGCTTTCTTGGAACGCGGCGATGTTGGCGCCGTAAACGCCCAGGTCCTCCAAACCCACGAAGACCGCCGGCCGTTTCATGGTCAGGCCCGCGTATTGGGTCCCGGCTATGAGCCCGCGGCTCAAGAAATGGTCCGCCGTTTCCCGCACGACGTCCGGGTCGGCCAGGGAACGGTAAGGGCCGAAATCCAGGAGGCCCGAAGCGCCTTCGAGGCCGATCAGGAGCGGGGCCTTGCTGCCGGACAGGGCGGAAAGCTCCGACAAGGCCTCGGCGATGTTCCTCTGGGCCTCCTCCTGTCCGTGGACGTCCTGGATGAGGACCACCCATCGGGAGGACCCGGGAGCGAGAGCCGCCTCCTGGATATCCACCCGGGAGAGGGGGAGGGCCTTCAGCCAGCCGGGCTGGGAGGAGGCCGGCAGGCTGTCGAGGAGCGGTGAGCCATGCAGCAGAAGCGCCGGGGAGGAAGGCGGGAAAGCGGAGGAGGCCTTTAAGGACGGGGTTCCGGGCAGCCGGGCCAGCAGCGAGCCGTCCGGGGAGCGCGACGCGTTCTTGACGGCCTTCCGCCGCTCCTGCCAGAAACTGGCTTCGGCCCAGGGCGCGGCGGCGGTGGAATAGAAGAAGACCGTGGCCAAACTTCCGGCCGCAAACTTCTTCCAGGACCTGATTTTAGGCGCCGTTGCCATGGCTTCATGCTATCAACCCCCGACGGTAGATATTCTTAATTAAATGTAAAATTTTTGTAACTTTTTATGGCTGGAACTCCGTCAAGAATTGCGATACAGCCATCACAACAGTCATGCAAAGATTCGCGTGGAGTCCCTGGGTCCCAACGAGAAAAGACTTGACGAACGCCGGCCCGTTCCGTATAATCGGTATTAAGACTTAATCTCATTATGGCCACCGAAACCGAAGTTTTTCAAGCGTACGTCCACAAGCACGGACTAAAGGACACCGCCCAGCGGGAAGAAGTGCTGGCCTACCTCCTGAAGGCGGGCAAGCACATGAGCCCGGAGGAAATTTACATGGCTCTGCGGCAAAGGGGCCACCGGCTGGGGCGCGCCACGGTGTTCCGCACGCTGAAGCTCTTGGAGGAATGCGGCTTGGCCGCCCACATCACCTCCGCCGACGGAACGCGCCGGTTTGAAGCCATGCACGGCCGCCCGCACCACGACCACATGATCTGTGTGCAGTGCGGCGACGTGCTGGAGTTCTCCAGCCCCGCGGTGGAGCGCATCCAGGAGCGCATCGCCCGGGAGGCCGGCTTCAAAACCCTTTGGCACCGGCACGAGGTCTTCGGGCGATGCAAGTCTTGCGAGAACGGCCCGGCCGTCCGGGCCTGATTCTTTTGCCGGCAAATTGAGATAGAGTATTAATATCAATAGGAGGCTGTCCATGAGCCGTGTTCTATCGTTCGTGCCGGGGCTGGGCCAGGTGGGGATGTGCGGGCGCTGCCAGGACGTGCACCTGGTCTGCGGGGGAGTCACCCTCCGCCTGGCCAAGGAGGCGTTTTTCGAGCTTGCGCGGATGATCCAGGCGGCGTCGGGCCATCCGGCCTTGGGTGGGGCGGACGGCTTAGCAGGGTTTTCCAAAGAATGGACTCCCGGGAAACACCTTTCCAACTAGGCTCCGGGGCGGCGCCCGCGGACTGCCGTTGCGCCTGCGGGGCGCTCTTGGCCCGCCGTACGGCGGCCGGCTTGGAGCTGAAATGCCGCCGCTGCAAGAGGACTTGGCATGTCGCCATGGAAAATTTCGGCTGGGCGGAAGCGTCGCCGGCCGCAGGCCAGAGGATGGAATCCCCGCGCCGCCCGTAAAAATCGAGGGGCATCCCTCAAATCCAAGGAGAGCATCCATGAAACGTCGTTTAGCGCTGTGGGCGGTCATCGTTCTGTGCGGGGCCGCGGTGTTGAGGGCCGAAGAGCATGAGGCAAAAACGTCCGAGAGGCGGGGCGAGGTTGCGGGCTCCATCGGCAAGGGCATTTACTCCAAGCCGTTTTGGCGGCGCATGGGCAAGGGCACCCACATCGGCGGCTACCTGGATTTCGAGTTTTCGGATTCCCAGTCCTCCAACGGATTTTTCCGCCAGCACCGGCTGATCCCCTTCATCTATTCCGACATCGCCGAAGGGATCCGCTTCGCCACGGAGATCGAGTTCGAGTACGGCGCCTCCCACAACAACCAAAAGGACGGCGAGGTGAAGGTGGAGTTCGCCGTTTTGGACTACGATCTCCTGGGCGAGAAACTGGCGGCGCGGGGCGGCATCCTGCTGTCGCCGCTGGGCAAGCTCAACCTGGTGCACGACACGCCCTTGCAGGACCTGACGGACCGTCCCATGGTGGCCAAGTGGGTGGTCCCTACGACCCTCTCGGAAAGCGGCGCCGGGTTCTTCGGCACGCTTTATCCCACGGAGCTGCAAAAATTGGATTATGAAATTTATCTGGTGAACGGTTTTAACGGCACCTCCGTGGCCACAACTCTCACCGCGCCCTTCGGCGGCGGACCGGTGACATCCGCCACCACGCGCACGCAGGGCGGAGCCATCACGGCGGCCAACGGCGTGCGCAGCGCCCGGGGCAGCCAGCGGGGCGACAACAACAATAATAAGGCCTGGGTGGGGCGCCTGGGTTACAGCCCCCGGCTGGGTTACGAGCTCGGCGTTTCCGGCCACCACGGCGCCTACGACGACGCGGGAGACAACAACCTCTCCATCGGCGCGGTGGACGTGGCGGCCCAGTTCGGCCCGCTGGAAATTTTGGGCGAAGCCGCCCGGGCCGACATCGGCCGGGGCCCCGGCATAGACCGGACCAAGGTCCCGGGCCGCCTGGCGGGCTGGTACGGCCAGGCCAACCTGCATTTCCTGCAGGACTGGGCGCGGACCGGCTCCACCTTCACGGGCGTCCTGCGCTACGAGGAATACGACACGGACATTTCCAAACGCATGCGCTGGGCCACCTACGGCCTGAACTTCCGACCCGTGGAGGACACCGTCTTCGTGGTGGACTACGCGGTGAAGCAGGAAGTTCCCAAAACGCGGAACAACACCCTCTCGGTGTCTTTCGCCAGCTATTTCTCGACCGTCATGGCGAGCGATGCGAAGCAATCCCAGATGTCGAATCACGGCAAACCGGTTTTCCGAAGCTGATGGGATTGCTTCGCCCGCTCCACTCTCTCGCCATGGCGGGTCCGGCCTCGGGACCGTTGGCGGGGCTCATCCGCCGCCATGCTTCTAAAGCCGTCGTTGCGAGCGAAGCGAAGCAACCCCTGATGCCGAGGCGCGGGAAGCCGGTCTTCCGCGACGGGCCCATGGGAGGGCTTTGCTCGCCGCGCCTGCTCATTGCCGCGGGCCTGGCTTTTGCCCTCTCGGCGGGACCATCCGCCCGCGCCGAGGATTACCCCGACTTCGTCGAAGAGGTGTATCTCACGACGGAGGAAGCCTTGAAGTTGGCGTTCCCGGAGTCGGATCGGCGGGAGGAGGAGCGCGTAAAACTTACGCCCGAGCAGAAAGGCCGGGTGGAGCGCCGCCTGGGCTGGCGGCTGGAGCGGGACACGTACACCATCCACAAAGGATTTTCCGGAGGAAAGCTGGACGGATACGCCGTCGTCGCCGAGGAAATCGGAAAGTACAAGCCCATCACCTTCCTCGTGAAAGCCGGGCCGGATTTCCGCGTGGAGCGCGTGGACGTGATGGTTTACCGCGAGCCCCGCGGCGGGGAAGTGCGCAAGGCGCGTTTTCTGCGCCAGTTCCGGGGAAAGTCCGCCGGCAGCCCCCTGCGCATCAACCGCGACGTTCTCAACATCACCGGGGCCACGCTTTCCGTGCGGGCCATGTCCGCCGGGGTCAAGCGGGCGCTGTGCGTTCTGGAGGAAGCCTATGGGCCGAAAAAACAATAGTCCGCGGCTCCTCTTCAAAAGCGTCCACAACGTGCTGGGCCTGGCCAGCGCGGTTTTCCTGCTGGCGTTGCTCGCGACGGGCGTCATGCTGAACCACCCGGGGGCGCTGGTGCCAGGCTCCGCGGGGCAGAGATTTTGCGTGGCGGCGGACCCGGCCGACCCGCGGCGGCTTTACCGCGGCACCGCCTCCTCTCTGGACCGTTCCGACGACGGCGGCGCCTCCTGGGAGGAAGTCCCCATGCTTTTTCCCGCCCAGGAAGTGGTGGGCGTGGCGTTCCATCCCCGGGACGCCAAAACGATTTACGCCCTGCAGCGCTGGCACGGCCCCCTGCGGTCCATTGACGGGGGAACGGTGTGGGAAGCTGTGCCCTTGGATTTCGACCCGCAGGAAAGCGGCGTGGAGCTGCTGAGTCTGGCGGTCTCCGCCGGGGGGGAACTGTTCTTGGAGACGTCCGCCGGGCTTTTGCGGCGGCCGTCGGAAGGCGCCTGGGCGCCGGTGGATTTCGACCCCGCCCGAAAAAATTGGCCGCGCCTGATCCGCGCCCTGCACAGCGGGCACTTCTTCGGTCCGTGGTTCGTGAAGGTGTACGACGCCGCGGCCTTCGCCTTGCTGTTTTTAATCGTGACCGGAATCGTTCTGTGGCGCATCAAGAGCGCATGAAATCCGGCGGTTGTCATTGCGAGGAGGCCGGCGGCCGACGAAGCAATCCCATCCGCCTGCCCCCTTTGCGTGGTTTCCGGATGCCGCGGAATCTGGGATTGCTTCGGTCGCTTCGCTCCCTCGCAATGACGGCGTTGGCGGTCCAACTCGGGGCCGCTCTTCCGCTCTGCGCCGCCGAGATGGTCCGCGCGCGTTACGTCATGGGCACTTTCCTTCGAGTGACTGCGCGGGGGGGCGACGCGGCTTTTTTGGAGGAAGCGGCGGAGGCTTTCCTGGGCGAGGTGGAGCGCTGGGACCGGCTCCTGTCCACCTACAAAGAAGACAGCGAAATTTCGGCCGTCAACCGCTCGGCGCCGGAGGCCGCGCCTGCGTCGTCGGACACGGTTCGGGCCGTGTCGTCGGCGTTGAGTTGGGCCGCCCGCACCGGCGGCGCTTTCGATCCCACGGCCGGGCCTTTGATTAAGGTGTGGGGTTTCGACGCCGGGCCGGCCCGCCTGCCGGCCTCCGAAGATATCGCCGCCGTCCTGCCGCTGGTGGACCATCGCCGGGTGGAGGTTCGGGACGGGGCTGTTCGCCTGGAACGCAAAGGCATGGCCATGGATTTCGGCGCCATCGGGAAGGGCTGGGCTTTGGACCGCGCCCTTGAAAAAATACGGGACCGCGAAGGTTTGACGGAGTTCACAGCCGACTTCGGCGGACAGTTGTTGTTTTGGTCCCGGACGCCGCGTTTTTGGCCCGCGTCGGCGCGGGGCGAAGGGACCGCTTTCCGAGTGGAAGGGAACGGCTCTCTGTCCACCTCGGCCGTCACGGAAAAATTTCTGCTGGCCGAAGACCCCAAGGACCCGTCCCGGCCGGGCCGCCGGCGCTACGGGCACATCTTGAATCCCGCCACGGGCCGCCCGGCGGAGCCTTGCGAAAGCGTCACCGTCTGGGCGTCCACGGCGGAGGCCGCTGATGTCCTTTCGACGGCGCTGTTCGTCCTGGGGCCCGAGGCGGGCCCGCGGTTCGCGGAAAAAGAAGGCGTGGCCATGGTGATGGTTTATCAAGACCCCCGCAAGGGGAGACGTGAAGTCCGTTCAAGCCGTTGGGAGAAAAAATGACGTCCATGTCGCGCCTTAAAATAATCACTCTTCAAGTTTCACGATGCCGGCGGAGGCCGGCCTGCGGAGACGATTTTGAAACCTCCCGGCCGGGCCTTCCGCCCGCCGCCGTGGCCGGGCGCGCGCGGAAGCGCCGTTGCCGCGGCCCTTGGACCGGAAGTTTTCGCGGGAGGCTTTCGTGAGCGTCGCCACGGCGGAAAAAATCGTCGCGGCCAGATCCCTGGCGCTGGTGGGCAACCCCAACGTGGGGAAATCCGTCATCTTCAGCGGGCTCACGGGCAAATACGTCACGGTGTCCAACTACCCGGGCACCACCGTGGACGTCTCGCGGGGCGCGGGTTCTTTCGCCGGGGCGCAGTACCACGTGGTGGACACGCCGGGCGTGAACTCCCTCATCCCCCATTCCGAGGACGAGCGCGTGGCCCGCGACGTTTTGCTCCGGGACGTCCCCGACGTGGTGGTGCAGGTCTTGGACGCCAAAAACCTGCGCCGCGGCCTCATGCTCACTTTGGAGCTGGCGGAGTACGGCCGGCCCATGGTGCTGGTCCTCAACATGACGGACGAGGCTTTGGACCGCGGCATTTCCATCGACGCGGACCGCCTCAGCCGCCTTCTCGGCGTGCCCGTGGTGGAAACCGTGGCGGTGACCGGACAAGGCCTGTCGGATTTGAAGCGCGCCGTCTCCCGCGCCGCCGTCCCGTCGGTGCCCGTTCCTTTCCCGGCGGAACTCGCCCGGTCCCTGGACGCCCTGCGCGGTTTTTGGCGGGAAGACTACGCCCCCTGGCGGGCGGTGGCCTTGGCGCTCTTGTCGGGGGACGATTCCGCCCTCACCTGGGCCCACGCCGGCTTTTCCCGCGGCGCGTCGGAACCGGCCGTGCACGCGGCGGCGGCCGCGCAAAAAGCGGCTTTCGTGCGTTCGCCGCGCATGGTGATTTTCGAATCCCGCGAGTCCTGGATATTGCGGACCTTGGGAGAAGTCATGGCCGTGGAAGGCCGCCTGTCCGCGGGCTGGGCGGCGAAACTGGGACGCTGGGCCATGCGGCCCTGGCCGGGTTACGCCATCGCTGCGGGCGTGCTTTACCTCATGTACCAATTCGTCGGCGTCTTCGGCGCGGGCACGGCCGTGGACTTTTTGGAGAACACCGTCTTCGGCGGTTATCTCGTCCCGGCGGCGGAAAAGTTGGTGGTCACCTTCGTCCCTTCGACCTTCATCCAAGAAATGCTGGTGGGGCCCTACGGCGCCGTCAGCATGGCCCTCACCTACGCCCTGGCCCTCATCCTGCCCATCGTCGTCACGTTCTTCCTGGCCTTCGGCCTGTTGGAGGATTCGGGCTACCTCCCGCGCCTCGCCGTCATGCTGGACCGCGTTTTCCGGCTCATGGGGCTGAACGGAAAAGCCGTGCTCCCCATGGTGCTGGGCCTCGGGTGCGACACCATGGCCACGGTCACCACGCGCATTCTGGACACGCGCAAGGAGAGGCTCATCGTCACCCTTTTGCTTTCCCTTTCGGTTCCCTGCTCGGCCCAGATGGCCGTCATCTTCGCCATGATCGCCGGCATGTCCGTGAAAGTCCTGGCCTTGTGGACGGCCGTCACCTTGGGCGCCACGCTGGCGGTGGGCTGGCTGTCGGCGCGCCTCCTGCCGGGCGCGCGGTCCGCCTTCCTCATGGAAATCCCGCCCATCCGCCGGCCCCTGTTCCGGAACATTTTCCTGAAAACCAAGGGCCGCCTGGTGTGGTATTTAAAAGAGGTCGTGCCCATGTTCATCTGGGGCACGCTCATCCTCTTCACCCTGGACAAGCTGGGCTGGCTGCGGGGCCTGGAAAAGCTCAGCGCGCCCGTCGTGCAGAAATTCCTGGGCCTGCCGGTGGAGTCCACCCAGGCTTTCATCATCGGTTTCCTGCGGCGGGATTACGGCGCCGCCGGGCTTTACAAGCTCCAGCTAGTGGGCCTCTTGAACTACCACCAAGTGGTGGTGAGCCTGGTTCTCATCACGCTCTTCATGCCCTGCATTGCCCAGTGGATGATGGTGGTGAAGGAGCGCGGCTGGCGCACCGCCCTGGGCGTCACGGCCTTCGTCATGGCCGCCGCCCTGGCCATCGCCGGCGGCGTGCACCGCCTGCTGTCGGCCTTCCCCGGCCTTATTTGATGCTTTGACGTTTTAATGTTTTAGTGCTATACTAAAGGGCGGAAAGGAGACCGCCATGACCCCCATGCGAACCACCGTCTATCTAAATCCGAAGCTTTACCGCGCCGCCAAGGTGAAATCCGCCGTCACCGCGAAGAGCCTTTCCGACATCGTCAACGCCGCATTGGTGGAGTCGTTGCGGGAGGACGAAGCGGACCTGGCGGCCTTCGCCGAAAGAAAGCGCGAGCCCAGCCGCCCCTTCGAGGCCGTGTTGCGTGATTTAAGGCGGGATGGCGTCTTATAGCGTTTTCCTGAAACGAACGGCGGAGAAAGAGCTGCGCGCCCTTCCCAGAGCGGATATCGAACGAGTGGTCCGCCGCATCCGATCGCCGGCCGCGGAGCCCCGGCCGGCGGGTTGCGAGAAGCTGTCCGGCGAGGAAAAGTTCCGAATCAGGCAAGGGAATTGGCGCGTCGTCTATGAGGTGGACGACGCGGCCGGGCGCGTTGAAGTCGTCAAGATAGGCCACCGACGGGAGGTTTACCGCTGACCCCATGACCGAAACCAAAAAATTTCCCATCCCGTCGGCGGAGCAAGAGGACCTTGAAGAGGCCTTGGGGCTGATCTGGTTCAAGTTCGAGGAAGGCGAGCGGAAAAAATCCGTCCTTGAGCCGGCGCTCAAGGAAGCGGTGGCCGAAGGGATTTACGAGACGCTGCTGAACAAGGGCTACGTCCGCGAGGCGGGGGAAAACCTCGCCCTCACGCCCGACGGCGAAGCCCTGGCCCGCGACATCACCCGCCGCCACCGCCTGGCCGAGCGCCTCCTTTCCGACGTGCTGAACCTGGACCGCGCCAACATAGACCCCAACGCCTGCCAACTCGAGCACATCCTCTCGCCCGAGGTGTCGCGCTCCATCTGCACGCTCCTGGGCCATCCCACGGAATGCCCCCACGGCTCGCCCATCCCCGCGGGCGACTGCTGCCAAAAGGCCGAGCGGCAGGTGGAAGCCCTGGTGGTCCCCCTGGACAAACTGGCCGCCGGCCAGGAGGGCACCATCGCCTACCTCCTCCTCCACGATCACCCCGAACTGCACAAACTCCTGTCCCTGGGCGTCGTCCCCGGCACGCGGGTCCATCTTCACCAAACTTTCCCCACCTACGTCGTGGAACTGGGCGAAAGCCAACTGGCGTTGGAAGAAAACATCGCCAAAAAGATTTACGTCCGCCGCACCTGACGCGGCGCCGTTCCCTAACCCGCCTAGAATTTACATAACCGTTACAATCTGTTAAGGTTGCCTTAAGACAGCTCTTCTACTATTAGAGGAGCTATGAAGAACGGCCCTTTTCCTCATCAAAAGATCATCGCCGCGTTCCTGTCGGCGGTCTTCTTCTATTCCACGGCGGCGGCGCCGCTGGCGGAGGCCAATTTTTGGACGGAACGCCGCCAAGCCGTTAGATCCCTCAAGAAAACCGATTCCGGCGACGCGCGCGGCCTTTACGCCCGTCTGCCGGGACCGTTGGCCGAAGCCCTGCCCGCCGTTTCCTCCCAAGGGCCCCTTTCCCGGCTGCACGGCGCCGCGGACATGCCTCTTCCCGCGCAAGCCGGCTCTTCCCGCACCCCGGCCTGGCTGGCCTCCCTGCCTTCGGCCTACGGAGACATCCGCAAGGTGTTCGTGGCCCCGGGCGGCCGCGGGCCCATGGCGGTGCTCATCCAGGACGTTCACGACGTCCATTCCGCCCAGCTCAACATCGCCCACATCCTGGAGCATCTGGAAGCGGGCGTGCGGAAAAACGGCGGGCCGGCCGAAAAACTTCTGGTCGGCCTCGAGGGAGCCTCCGGCGCCTTCCGGCTGGAACCCCATCGCCGCTGCTCCAACCCCGCGCACCGGGAATTCATCGCCGGCTACTTCCTCGACCGCAAGTTCATCACGGGCCCGGAATATTTCGGCATCACCACGAAGCGCGAGCCCCTGTTTTGGGGCGTCGAGAACGTGGACCTGTATCTCCGCAACGTCCAAGCCTACCGCGACGGCCGCACGCAAAAGGCGGGCCTTGAGGCCTGGATCAAAGACAGCCGGGCCGGCCTCGAAGCCGCGGGCAAGCGCCTGCTCAGCCTGGAGCTCTGGCAGCTGCATGAAAATCTGGAAGCCTACCACCGGGGCAGCCTGGACCTTTTGGGTTACATCCGCTACCTGTCCTCGGCGGGCCATGACGCCGCCGGCGGAGCGGTTTCCCTCGGCGCCTTTCCCCAGGTCGGCGCCTTCCAGAACGTCCTCGCCCTGGAGGAATCCCTCAACTTCAAAGCCGTGGAGGCCGAGCGGCTGCGCCTCATCGAGGACCTTTCCCGGCGGCTGGACGAAAAAGCCCTGGACGGCCTCGTCCGCCACAGCCTGGCCTACCGCCTGGGGAACATCCGCTACGGCCAATACTACGACGCGCTGAAAAAGCTGGCCGAGGCCCACGGCGTCCGCCTCAAGGACTTCCCGCAGTTCGACGAATACATCCGCTACGTGCTCCTGGCGGAAAAAATAGACCGCTACCGCCTCTTCGACGAAATCGAAGAACTCAAGGCCGCCGTCGTGGCCCGCTTGGTGAAGACCCCGGCCCAGTCCCGCCTCATGGCCCTTCAGGACGACCTTCGCCTCCTGGAGCGCCTCAAAGACAACGAGTTCGGCCCCGCCGAGTGGGACCGCTACCGCGCCCGCCGGGACGACATCCTGGCTTTCTCGGGCCGGCTCCGCGCTTTGGCCGCCGAAGTGTCTCTGCCTTCTTCCTCCCGCGCGGACGCTTCCTTGGCCGGCCTCCTGGCCCCCTTCGAAAACTTTTACCACGCCGCTTATCAACGCAACGAGGCCCTGGTGGAAAACCTCCTGGCCAAGGCCCGCGAATCCTCGGGCGCCCTGCCGGTCCTCGTGGCCGGCGGTTTCCACACCCCCGGCCTGGAGACCCTCTTGGAATCCCGCGGCGTCTCCTACGCCACCCTCACCCCCAAAATAGGCCAGATCGAAAAAGGCTCCAAATACCTGGACGTCTTCGCCGCCGCCCGCACGCCGCTGGAAAATCTCCTGCTGGGCGAAAAACTTTACCTTTCGTT
Source organism: Elusimicrobiota bacterium (assembly GCA_052388135.1). GTDB lineage: Bacteria > Elusimicrobiota > Elusimicrobia > FEN-1173 > FEN-1173 > JBQTIM01. Next base: position 20,071 of record JBQTIM010000209.1, on the reverse strand, counting down.
TTGGCGGCGGACGGCGGAAGCGCGTCCCGCAAGCCTTCCCGGCGAGGCCTCGGACTTGGGAGACTTGGCGGCGGCTGCCCACGACGCTGTGGATAACGCGGACAGGGGAGACACGGCGCCCGTCGCCATCCGGCCGGGCGGCCCGTCGGGCCTGCAAGCCGGCCGCGCTTCCGAGCCTCTGCCGGCCGCCTCCGGAGCCGTGGCCACGGACTCAATCTACGCGGACCGGGGCACCGGCTATCAAATAAGGCCCGTGCGGTTCACCGGCTGGCGCCACAGCCTGTCCTCTTGGCGGGCCGGCGGCGTCTCCATCCTCTTGCGAGAAGGGCGGGCTCTCGCTTCGCGGTCGGCGGAAACCGGCCGGGCCGCGGCCGCCGCCGCGCTGAGAAACTTCCCCCTGACCATCGTCCTCGTCCAAGCGGCCCTGTTGGGTTTGGCGGCCCTTTCCGGCAACCTGTCCGCGCCTTACCTGGCTTTGACGCTGGCCTCGGGAATGGCCGCGTTTGAAATTTATTATCAAGGCGGCGGCGCGGCTCCCGGCCGGCCGCGGCTTTCCTGGTTTCCGACGCGGGATTTCCGGCAGGCCGGCGGGGAGGGCGCGCGAAAGCTGCTGCGCCTGATCCATCCCGCCGCGGACCGGCCCGCCGAATTTCCGACCGACGGCGAAGGGGCCACCGCGGAGCATCCCGTGTTTGATGTCAGGCGGACGGCGGCGGACGTTGAGAGGAGCCGGCCCCGCGCTCCTCCCGCCCTGGAAGGCCGGCTCGTGCGCCTGGTTCGGGAGGGGAACGCCCAGCAGGCGCTGCGTCTGCTCGATGCGGCCGGCGCGGACGAATTGTCCTCCTTTCAGTTTGAGCGGGTGGCCCTCCAGTTGCTTGACAATCCTTCGGCCGGTTCCGAAGGCGCGCGACGGGCCTCCGCCGAGTTTATAGAAGGCGCGCTGGGCTCCCGCTGGAGGAGCGCCGACCCGCTTTCGGCCCTCTGGCAAAATCCGCCGGCCAAGGTTATCCTCAGCGACCTGGACAACACGGCCGCCTGGAGGACCCGAGACCGAGAAGAGGACGTGTCGGAAGACATCAAAAGGCGCATGGCCCGCCTGCTCGACGATTATGAGGACCTCGCCATCGGCATCCTTTCCACACGTTCCCGCAACAACATCGCCGAGCGGCTCAGGCCCGAAGAAATCCTGCGCGAACTCCCGCCCGAGGCCGCCGAGCGGCTTCCACTTTTCCCCCGCTTCGGCCTCGAAGAGGTGGATCGCCTGGGCGGCCTGCCCCAAGGCCGTCCCCAGCTCTCGGCGGAAGTCCTGATCTCTTTGGTGAAAGACATAGGAATTGAGATGGGCCTCTTGTCGTCGGCGGACGTTGCGGTGGAAATGGCCGCGTCTCGGCACGTGGGCCAGAGCGGGGACATGGACGCTCATCGGATCGACGGCATCGAGATCCGGACCCTGGCCGCGGGCGAGGAAGGTCCCCGGGCCTTCGCCACGGTCTCTTTCTATAAGGAAATCGACGCCGGCCGCGATCCCCGGCAGGAATTCGCCGAAAAACTGGCCGCCCGCCTTCCCGGCGTGCAAGTCATGCCCGGCGGTCGGGCCACGCTGAACCTCAGCCTCATCACCAAGGCGGACCTCGTCCGCGCCAAATATTTGGCGCAAAGGAGCGGCGTCCGGCCCGGCGAAGTGTTGGTGGTGGACGACGAAGGCGAGCCCCACCAAACGGGCTATCCCCTGCTGCGGCTGGCCGAGGAAGGGGTGGCCGCCGTTTTGGTGGGAAAAGGCGGGTCCCGGCTTCCCCCGGAGACTTTGCGCGCCCGCGAGGCCGGCCCCATCGCTTTTGAAAGGATCCTCGACGCCGAACTCGCCAAGCGGCTCTTCCTCCAAGCCCGCCGCCAAGACGCCGCCGCGGCGATGGATGCCGCCGCCGTGCGGAGGTTCGGCGACGCGCTCCCCTCCGCCGCCGGCGCGAATTTCCTCTTGTCGGACGAGCACGTCCGGCGGCTCATGCCCCTGCCCCGGAGTTCCGGACCCTTCTCCATCGCCGTCCGCGCCGAGGTTGCAGGGAACGAAACGCGCCTGAGAATCTCTCTTTACGATGAGTCCATCCCCGGCGATGCCACGGCGGACGACCTGGCCAATAACTTGGAGTTGACGCAAGCCATGTTCATCATCCGGCTGATCGCCCGCGGCGGCCGGGTCTACCTCGAGGACGGCGGCGTCCACCTGTTGCGCAGGGACGCCTTTCAGCTCGATTCCATGAATTGGATTCAGGGGACGCTGATTCCCTGGCTTGAGCGGGGAGGTTTTAAACGCATCACCGTTGCCCTCGTAAGCCCGGACCGCGCCGGCGCTTTTGCTTCCATCGGGTTCGGGATGGCCGGTTTAAGAGACGACGGCCGAACCATGATGTCGAAAAGATTGACGCCCCGGCCGGAGGCCCCTGTTGCCGCGCTTGGAGAGCCTTCCGATTCATTCGGGAGAAAGCCTGCGGACACGGGCGATTCGCCCGGAAGCGGCGTGCCGCGCGGGTACTCTGGGCTTGACAACGCCCTTTACACGCCCGTGATTCAAAGCCGGCTGGAAGCCCTTCAATTCGCGTCGTTGAAATATTTTACGGATCCGAAACATCCGGAGGAGGGAATGTTCGTTCCGTCGTCCTTGACCGTGGCGGGCGACAACGTGGAAGGAGAACTCACGCGGACGCTGACCCGCGCCGAGTTGGACAAGGTCCGGAAAGCCTGGGAGCTGTTTTACCCGCGCCTGTCTCCGGATGAAAAAGACATCGTCCGGAAATCGTTCCTGCTGTTCCTGAGGCAGTTGGACGACGGCGTTGCCGCTCTCTTACGGCTCCAAGACCCCTCCGGGGAACTTCCGGGCGATTTCGCCGGGACACACTTCGGCGTCGAGAGGAACCAATTTTATTTCGACATAAACCGTCTCCGGGAGCCGGCCTGGATACTTGCCAGGCAGTGGGAACGGGAGGTCAAAATGCGCGCCATGGTCTTGGCCTCTCCTTCGCCGCACTCCCGGGAGGCGTCGGCCCGCGCCCACGGCATTTTGGCGGGGGAAATCCGGCTTCCCTTTTTGGAGATGTCGGCTGTGCAGGATGACTTGCGCGACGGGTTCGCGGAGGGCCGCTACACGGCCCTGATCGGAGTGGATGGGAACAAAATGAAGGCCCACAACACTCTGCTCGGCCGCGCGGGCCTCCGCCCCGGAATGCATATCTTCTCCGACTTCATCCAGGAAACCCTCTTGTCTTACGCGGAAAAATCCGGCGGAAGAGCCCGGGCGGCCGGGGTGGGCGGGGACGAAGGTTATTTGGCGCTGCCCATGGAGGACGCCGAAAGCGCTGCTGAATTCCTGAAAGAACAATTCAGCGGATTCCGCGCGGTGGCCCTGTCTCTGGGCGAGGAACCGCTGCCGGACGACGCCTCGGCGCTCATTCAGAGGATGGGCGGATATTTGTCCCGTCCTTACGCCCTGGCCGGCCCGCACGTTCTCACCATCCGCATCCCTCCCGGCCGAACGGCTCGGCAGGCCGCCGAATCTTTCCTGACCGATGCCAACACGCTTCTCCGGGGCGATTCCCTCCTCCGGATGCACCCTTGGCGAGTGGACGAGGAGGACACCGAGGATATGAACTATTGGGAATTCACTCCTTCCGTCGCGATGGGCGTGGCCACCGCGGAGGATCAGAGGTGGAGCGAGGAGCCGGCAAACGAAAGATTCGAATGGTCTCTCCGCACGGCTTTGGCGGGTGTGGATGAATCAAAAGAGCAAGGAGGTGTGCCCGCGGTGTGGAACAGCCGCCGGCTGCACACGACGGCCGATATCGAGCGGAGCATCCGGGAGGCGCAACGGGATCCGGAAAACCAGGACGAATCCGCCCTGCGCGGGAGGTGGGAGTGGGAACGGGAGTTGAGGGAGCGGCTCGAGGACTTACAGCCGGAACGCCGCCGGAACGTCGTGCTGGTGTCGTTGACGTTCCCGCATTACGAGGACGAAGCCGGCGTGGGAACTTTCAAGAAGCTCGGGTTTTTAAAGGGCAACGCCGTTTTCTGGGCGAAACGCATGTTGATCGGCCGGCACCTCAAGCATCGCTACGGCGGCGAATATGAGATTTTCGTTTACCGGGGAACGGCGGCCGGCCCCCGCTACGCGCTCATCCCCCGGGGGGATTCCGTCAAAAGCCCAGAGGAGCTCGCCGCCATCCACGAGGTGTTCGCCCGTGAGTTCCTGGACGCATACAACGATGCGACGCCGGCCCCGGCGAGCAACGTCTTGACCGTTTGGGACTTCCTGGGAGACGACGACGTGGACGACGTGGAGCAGCGCATGTACGTGGCCCGCCAGGTGGCGAAGGAAGAGGTTCCGGCCGGCGAGGTGAGGGTCGTCCGCTATCAAGAAAACCATTTGGCCCGCTATGTCGCCAAGACCAAGGAAAGCATCCGGCAGGCCCGGGAGACTTTGAGGGACCAAAAGGAATTTCAAGAAAAGCGGTTCGATGAACTGCGCTCCGCCGTCCGGTCCCGGAGCGTTCCCTCCTACGGCATCATCCTCAAAGCCGACCCGCCCGAGGAAGGCGTGGACGCCTCAAAGCAGGAGTGGCCTCAACGGTTCAGCCGGGAGCTTGTCACCGCGACCAATGCCGCCCGGGACGCGGGCCGCGTGGTTGCCCTCCTCCCGCCTCACCCCTCCTTGGGGCCGGACCAAGCTCGGCTCCAGATCTACGATAAAGTTTGGAACGTCTCTCCAGACTGGCCGGCCGCGGAGCTGCGGGAAGCGTTCCACGCCTTGGCGCGGGCGCAAACATGGGCCGGACACATCAACGAGGGGACCGGCCGGTGGGAATATTATTTTCCCAATCCCACGGAGGTGGATTTCGATTTCGAAATCCATCAGACCGTGCCCATGCACGGCCGGCCCCGGGCTTACTCGGGCGACATACCGGACGGAGCCGAGACTTTCCTTGCGGACGCCGAGGATGTTTCGATCATCCATGTGGACAGGTCGACGTTCGATCAACTCCCAGTGGAGACGGGCGATATTCCCTCCCGGCTGCATCTGCGCTGGACCCGCTCCGATGGAAGCGTCCGCGTCACGTCCATACCCCGGCCGGTCGGAACGCCGGCGGTCGCCGGCCAGCTTGCGGACCCTCAGCTGGTGGCCGGGTTTTTGAAGCCCCTGTTCGAGCGGTTCCCCCGGCTCACTGCCGTCGTGGCGGCGCCGCTGATGGAGAACGGATTCGTCATGGGGCCGGCTTATCTGATTCTTACGTCCTTGTCCGGATTCCTCATTCCCATGTTGTTGGCCATGGGATGGGCGGCGGGCGCCGCTTGGTCTATGGCTTACCTGGGGCACAAAAACGTTTTTGTTGCGGGCTTGAAGGATGAACAAGGGCGCCTCGTCAGCCGTCCGGCGACGCCATCGGAGAAAAGGGACATTTTTCACCAATTTTTAATCATGGGCGGCCTGTCCCTGCTCCTGCCGGGCTTGGGGAAAGGCGGCGCGCTCGCCGGCGCGGCGAAGCCGGCGCTGTTAGGCATCGGCCATGCCGCGGGCGTTCTCTACCACAGCTTTCAAAACGCTTGGCGCTGGATAAAAGGCAAAGCTTTGTTGATGGGCGGCGCTCCAAGCGGCGAAGATTTCCAGCTTGCGAACCTGGCGCTCAGCGATACAGAGGCGCATGATTTGACGGAAAGCGTTCGGCGCATTCTGAACGTTTCCGCGGAGTTGGGAAAACGCCTGAGCATGGACGTCGGCGGCAGAATTTTTGAGTTTGAATCGGACACGGCCAGTGAGAGCGAAGTTGATGTCCGGTTGGCGCGCATCGGGCCTTTAATCTTCGTTATGGGAGAGGAAAGGCGCTTGCTGGATTATGAGGACACATTGGCGGCGCAATTAGGAGAGCTGGCCGGCAATGTGATCTTCACGCCGCCCCAGCAGTATTACAAGGTTCCGGACGAGCTTCTCTCGGAGGCCATGAGCCCCTTTTCCCGGCTGGCCGTGGCGCGCATGCTGGCGCGGGCCGAGATGTTCAAAGAGGCGACGGTCATCGACGCCGACGGGCCGGGGAGCGGCGTTTTGGCAGAAACCGCATTAAAGCTCGGCGCCCGGCAAGTCATCGTGCATCGGGAGGAGAGCGACGGGTCATTCGGTAATTTGCGTAGGCATTGGGCACAAAAATACGTCCCCGGCCGGTTGCGGGTGGAAACAGGGATGACGCTCCAGCGCTTCTTGGGGTATGATCAGGGAGCGAAAACTGCCTCGGTTGCGTTGGTGGATGAGAAAGATAGAGAATACGACGCCTCGGTCAATCCGGACGAAGAGGCCGTCTCTTTGCTCGCCGCTCTTCCGAGCATGCGGTTGCTTATCAACCCGGGATATGAATTGGACGTGGACGAGGATGGCGAGCGCGCCGGTGAAATCAAGGATATTTTACTGGGAAATAGATTTTCCGTTGAGACCCAGGAGGAGCAAGGCGAGGGGATGCTGTTGGGAGTGCTGGTGGGTGAAAGAACGGCTCCGGAGGGCGCGGAGATCGTTCCGTCTGTACAAAGGAAACAATTGGGGGCGGCATTCGTGGACGCGGCGGCAGCCGTTCGGGCCGAAGCGGCGGGAGGAACGGATGCTTCGGCGGAAAGACCATGGGCCCGAGGTTCGGGTCTACTCTCGTTGGCGGTGTGGCGAGGGGCCCAGGACAATTTGGGAGAAGAGGCCGGCGCGGGTTCTGCGGCGTCCGCGAAAGACATAGAAGGCTGGGCCGCGGCCTTGGAATCCCCCGTAAAAGGCCATGTCGGCCCTGTCGTCGGCGCGGTGGCGGCGGGCGAAATACTTTCCCGTGACGCCGTTGAAACTCCATCAGGCGACGTCCGGATGTTCATCGGTTTGGGCACGCAGGCGGGCGGGGATGAGATGTATTGGGCGGACGTGTTGAGCACGCTGAGGAAAATGCCCGACGGCCAAAGGGCCGTCGTCTTCATGGACGATGCCGTGCCAAATTCCGGCGCGGCGGGGGCCGTGCGCGCCCATGCTCGGAGAAGCTCCGGGCTCGTGCGGATCCACGACCAAAAGGCGGAATTTGTGGACGCGGAGAATTTCTCCATCGCCCTCCTGCCGATTTTAAATGGGCTCGGGCAGGAGGGGTTTGTTCCCGGGGGCGTCACCGTGGAATCTCACTACGCCTCGCCCTTCGCCGTGGACGATTCCGGCCTCGGTTCGGATAAGAGGTTCCGAACCTTGGTCGTCAAGAAGCTGATTTGGATTTTCCGCGGCATGTCGCTCCGCCCTTACGGCGAAGGGGAATTCAAGGCCATATTGGATGCGGCCCGGGCGGTGGCTCAGGCCGCTTAATCGCCGGGGGGGCCGGCGGCCTGGGCGCCGAGGGAGGGTTTGCGGCGAGAGGCGATATTCTGTAGAATTCTACTTCGGACGCAGGCGTCCCGCGGAAGTGCGCGCGGGGCGTTGAATCAACGCGGTGTGGAAGGCAATGCCATTTGAGACGGGGCTGTCCCTGTTTGCCGCGCAAGGGACTGCCCCGGCATTTTAACGGCGCGCCGCGGGCGCGCCGGACGCGGTGGACGGGGCTGTAGCTCAGCTGGGAGAGCGCCTCGATGGCATCGAGGAGGTCGTCGGTTCGATCCCGATCAGCTCCACCATTTCAGACGTGAAGAGCACGGCCGCGAGGCCGTGCTCTTTTTTTTATAGGAGGAAGGTCAGCTCGCGCCGAAGAGGACCCGGCGGCAGTTCAGGAGCGCCAGCCTCAAGCCAGCGAAGAGTTGTGGCCGCGCGCGGCCGCCGACGGGATCAAGCGCCGGTCCGAGGCCGGTTTCGGGGCGGAAGCGTCCGTCCAGGAACAGGGTGAGTTGCCAGGCGTGGGATTCTTCCCGCAGAGCCTTGCGGCCCAGGCGGTGGTAGGCCCGGCGGAAATCCCGCACCAGGCGGCCCGGCAGTTGGGGGCTCCAGGGCGCCGGACGGGGCGCGTGGAAAGCCACGCCGCGGCGGTGTCTCGTGTGCTTCAGGGCGTTCATGAGGGCGATGGGGGAGAGGCCTGTGTTCATGGAGAGCTCCTGTTTAAGGGGGCCCGCTGGACGGGGACCCCGGCTGCCGTATAAATAGAATGCGTCCCGGCTGGCTTGTTCGAAACGTTCCCCCCCCTAAAAACAAAAAACGCGAGCCGCGCTTCGGCTCACGTTGGTCGTGTCGCCCTTCTGACTTCTATCCTTTAATTATACCAAATACAGCCGGCCCGCGGCGGTTCTCAGGGCTGGAATTTCTTTTCAACGCGCAGGTAGGCGCCCGAGGCGCGGGTCTCCTGGCGGTTCCAGGAAATGACGGCGCCGTCGGTGCCCGGGAAGGCGATGCGGCGGTCCCCCTGGGCATGGGTGAACCAGTAGTGCCAAAGGCCTCCCGCCTCCACGCTCCATCCGCCGGAGAGGCGCAGGCCCAGGCCGCTTTCGGCTTGAAAAATCTGGCCCGCGGAAGAATCCGTCTTGGCGTCGAAAATTTGCACGTATTGATGGGCCGAGGCCTGCCAGCGGAAATAAAGCGAGCCGGGGTGCGCCGAGTCTTGCGCCTGGCGGGGAATGAGAGGATGCGAGCCAGCCAAACCGAACCCCAGGCCTTCCGCCGAAATTTCGTTCACGTCGTCCAGGCGTCCCGCGCTCTTCCCTTGAATCACGAAGTCCTTCCGCTTGAAAATTTTCCGGACCACCGAGACGCTCACCAGGGCCTCCAGCGGCCCGTCGGCCAAAGGGCGCCGGCGGGTGACGAAGATGTTGGTGAACCCCACGTTGAGCCGGTTGGTTTGATACGTTCCGCCCCCGGCGTCGGGCACCCGCTCCTCGGCGTGTTCGCCTCCGCCGAAAACGCCCGTGTGCCAGAGGGAGAGGCTCCAGTAGCCGCCGGGGGAGGGAGGCTGGGCGGCCTCCAGGCGGTAAACGGGGGAAGACAGGCCGTCGGCCCGGTTGGCGTAGCTGAGCGGCAGAACTTTTCCTTCGCCGCGGTAGCGGAGCGAAGCGTTGGGGAGGACGGTGAGGCTCCAGTCCGCGGCCGCCGGGGCGGCGGCCAGGAGCGCCGCGAGCAGGAGGGCTTCAATACGCATAGGTCACGCTCAAGGCGAGGCCGGAGATATCCGTTTTGTTGAGGGGAAGCGAGGCCGCGGCGCCGGAGGCCAGGGCTTTTCCGCCGGGAACGTGGATCTGCAGGAGCTGGCGCACCAGGCCGACGCCCGCCCGCCAGGAGCGCCCCGCCAGGCCCGCCTCCAGGCGCAGGGCGTAGGAATAGCCGTTCCGCCGGATGGACCCGCCCGAGGCTTTCTGCTCATTGTCGGTGAAGAAAAAGTGTCCGAAGAGCGCCTCCCAATCCCAATAAAAATTTCCGCGCCGCGCGCCGTGGAAGCCCATGTAGGCGCCGGCCGCCGAGAGAGTTTCCCGCGGGCGGGCGGGCTCCGGCGAGCCGTTGAAAACGATGTCCTTGCGCTCGAAGGATTCGCGGACGCCCTGCAGGCCGGCCACCGCCTCGACGGGCGAACCCCGGAGCGGCCGCCGCAGGTCCGCCAAAAAGTTGTGCACGGCGAGGCGGGTCTGGCCGGTTTGTCGTTGGGTCTGGCTCCTCGTGTTGCCGTCCTCCCGGGCGTAGGCCGGCTGGTTGCGCCAATATTGCGCTTGAAAGGCCCAGGTGTCCGACAAGTCGTGGCGCCAGCGCAGGCCCGACGCGGCGTTCTTGGGTTTCACCTTCAGCTCCCAGCCGTTTTGGACTTCCCGGTGGCCGGTGCCCTCGTATTCCACCTGCGCCGAGGGGAAGTGGTAAAAGGCCAATTCTCCGGCCCGCGCCGAGGCCGCGGCCAAGAGCGCGGAAGCGAGAGCCCACCCGCGCTTACGCGGCCAGAAGTTTTTCATAGAGCCGGATGTTTTTCTCCACCATGGTTTCGATGGAATAGCGGGAGCGCACGTTTTCGCGCGCGGCGTCGGCCATGGCGCGGGCCAGAGGCGCGTCGGCGACCAGGCGCAGGATGGCCCGCGCCAGGGCCTCCGCGTCCCCCGGCGGAACCAGCAGGCCGGTTTTTTCGTGGACCACCAGCTCGCGGTTGCCGCCCACGTCGGTGGCGGCCACGGGAACGCCCATGGCCATGGATTCCCTGAGCACGCCGGAGAACCCTTCCCCGGCCAGGGACGACACCACGCTGGCGGACAAAAGCGAAAGCAGCTCGGGCATGTCCGTGCGGAAGCCGGCCAGGGTGACGCGGCCCTCCAAGCCCAAAGACCGTGCCAGGCCGGCGGCTTCGGCGCCGTCGGTGTCTTTGCCGGCCAGTAAAAAGTGAACGGCCGCGCCGCCCTCCGCGACGCGCTTGGCGGCTTGCAGAAAAACCCGTTGGCCCTTCCACCAGCTGAAATGCGTCACGTTGCCGACGATGGGAACGCCCGCGGGCAGGCCGAGTTCCCGCCGGAGATTTTCATCGGGCGTGCGCGGCGAGAATTTCTCCACGTCCACGCCGCTGTGGATCACCTCCACGCGTTCCGGCGGCACGCCGCCGTCCGTGAGGACCCGGCGGATGTCTTCGGACACCGCCGCGTAGGCGCTGATGCGCCGGCTGCGGTACTTCCATTGGCTGAAAACGTTCCAGCGGTTCAAGCGGAAGGAAACCCGCCGCGACACCACCAGGCGCGGCATCGGCGAAAAAACACCGGCCAGGAGGCAAAGGGCGTGGGCGCGGGGATGGTGGGCGTGAACGACGTCGGGCCGGAAGCGGCGCACGGCGCCGGCCAGGCGGGCCGCGGCGAAGAGGTCGTAGTCTTGGCGCATGGGGCACAAAGCGACGTCCATTCCGCCGCCCGCCGCGTGCTTGAGAATTTCGCCGCCCGGCGGGCAGACCAGGGCGACGGCGTGGCCTCGCCGCTGCAGGGCCTCGCACAAACGCCAAAGCTGGACGGTGCCGCCGCTCCAGCCGCGGCTCTCGGTCACGTGGAGGACGCGCACCTTATCGGCCGCGGGGGCACCGCGGCGCGGCGGCGGGGACGCGAATCGTCGGGATGGAAAACACGCCATATCGTGCCATTTTCCGGCGGGCGGGAAAAGGCGCGTTTGTGGAACGCCTCCGGAAATCGTATGATGTGAGAACCCCCCGATACGGCAGCGCCGTTTTCCGACATCTCGACTTCTCCAAAGGACAAGCCCGAATTCCCCGGTTGGATCGCGGGATTCGACGTAAAATCCGGGGCTTTTTCCTTCACAAAAAAGTTCGACCGTAGTGCGGGCTACGCTCTCGCTTTTTTGTTTCGTAAAAATCCCCGTCTTTTCCGTCTCGGTCCTCGCGCCCAACCGGGGAATCCGGGCAAGCCTCCGAAGAAGACCCTCCTCGCGCAGCGCTCGAAGCGGCGTTGCCCCCGCGATTCAAGGGAGGCGACGTGTGAGGATAGCCCAGGTAGCTCCGTTGTTTGAAAGCGTTCCGCCCCGGTATTACGGCGGAACGGAACGTGTCGTGTCTTACCTGACGGAAGAGCTCGTGGCCCAGGGCCACGACGTGACGCTCTTCGCCAGCGGGGATTCCGATACGGCGGCCCGCCTCGTGCCGGTCTGCCCCCGCTCCCTCCGGCTCGATCCGGGGTGCCGGGACAGGCTGGCCCACCACATCCTGATGCTCGAAAAAGTGTTTCAAGAAGCGCCGGGTTTCGACGTGATCCACTTCCACGTGGACTACCTGCATTTTCCCATCCTGAGGCGCATGGACCGCCCCCACGTCACCACGTTGCACGGGCGGCTGGACATTCCGGACCTGGCGCCGCTGTACCGGGAGTACGCCGACATGCCCCTCGTGTCCATCTCCGACTCTCAACGAGAGCCCCTGCCTTGGGTCAATTGGCAGGCCACGGTCCATCACGGCTTGCCGGAGAACCTTCTGCCGTTTCAAGAGAAGCCCGGAAGCTACCTGGCTTTCCTGGGCCGCGTGTCGCCGGAAAAAGGCCTCGACCGGGCCATCCGCATCGCCAACGCGGCCGGCGTAGAGCTGAGGATCGCCGCCAAAGTGGCCGCCGAAGACGCGGAGTATTACCGCACCGTCATCAAACCTCTCCTCACGGGCCCTTACGTGCGGTTCCTGGGCGAGATCGGCGAATCGGAGAAGAAGGAATTTCTGGGAGGCGCTTTGGCCCTGCTTTTTCCCATCGACTGGCCGGAGCCTTTCGGGCTGGTGATGATCGAAGCCATGGCCTGCGGAACGCCCATCATCGCCTATCCCCGCGGCTCGGTGCCGGAGGTGTTGGCGGACGGCGAGACGGGGTTTCTGGTGCGCGGCCTGGCGGACGCCGTGGAGGCCGTCGAACGCGCCGCCTCCCTGGACCGAAAGCAATGCCGCCGCGCTTTCGAGACGCGCTTCACGGCGTCCCGCATGGCCGACGATTATCTGGCGGTCTACGAGCGGGCGGGGGCGCGGGGCGGCGACGAGGAGCCCCGGCTGGCCGTGCACCAAGGCTGACGCGTGCAAAAAATCATCCGCGTCAAGGACCAGTTCTACATCCTGGCCAACTCTTCCCTGGTGGACGACCGGACGTTGGTCCTCAAGCAGGGGGAAACCTTCGGCGTCTTCGACCGCCACGGCGACATCGCGGCCGCGGCCCTGGCCGAGCAGGGGTTGTTCCATGAGGGCACGCGCCATCTGTCGCGCTTCACGTTCAACCTGGACCGGGCGCGCCCGCTCCTGCTGAGCTCGACCGTCACCAAGGACAACATCCTTCTGGCGGCGGACCTCACCAACCCGGCCTATTCGTGGAGGGGCCGCGAGGTGCCGCGGGGCGCCTTGCATTTTTTCCGCTCCAAGTTCCTGTGGGAGGGCGCGTGCTACGAGCGCCTGCGCGTCTGCAATTACGGCCGCCGGCCGGTGACCGCGTCTTTCCTGTGGGAGTTTGAAGCGGACTTCGCCGACATTTTCGAGGTTCGCGGCACGCGCCGCGCGTCCCGCGGGCGTCTGATGGAAGGCGCGGTGGAAGGGCGCCGCGTGCGCCTCCGCTACGAAGGCCTGGACGGCGTGGCGCGCCAGACCCGGCTGGAGTTTTCGCGGCCGCCGGCGTCCCTGTCGGCCGGCCGGGCGCGGTTCGAGGCCGCGGTGAAACCGGGGGAGGAGGAGTTTTTCTACGTCGTCGCCTCCTGCGAAAAATCCGCGGCGGGCAGCCGGCGTTTGCAGGCGTCGGCCCTTGCCTCGCCGGAGGGCGAACGCCGGTCCTCCTACGACGCCGCCCTGGCCGCGGCCATGGAGGGCCTGCGGATGGCGCGGACCCGCGACTGCGTGATCGAGAGCTCCAGCGAGCAGTTCAACGGCTGGATCAACGGCTCCTTGTCGGACCTCCACATGATGATCTCGCGCACGCCGGACGGCCCCTATCCCTACGCGGGCGTGCCCTGGTTCAGCACGCCCTTCGGCCGCGACGGCCTGCTGACGGCGCTGGAATGCCTGTGGGTGAACCCAAGCCTGGCGCGGGGCGTGCTGTCTTTCCTCGCCGCCCGCCAGGCGACGGAAAGCGACGCCGCCCGCGACGCCGAGCCGGGAAAGATACTGCACGAGACGCGCCGGGGGGAGATGGCGGCCCTGCAGGAAATCCCCTTCGGGTTGTACTACGGCAGCGTGGATTCCACGCCGCTCTTCGTCGTTCTGGCCGGCGCCTATCACCGAACCACCGGCGACCGCGCGTTCGCCGAGAAGCTCTGGCCCCACGTGGAGCGCGCGTTGAGTTGGATGGACGAAGCCGGCGACGCGGACGGCGACGGCTTCGTGGAATACCAGGCGCGGACGCCCCGCGGGCTGGCCCAGCAGGGCTGGAAGGATTCGGAAGACTCGGTCTTCCACGCCGACGGGGAATCGGCCGAGCCTCCCATCGCGCTCTGCGAGGTGCAGGGCTACGTTTACGCCGCCAAGCGCGAGGCCGCCGCGCTGGCGGAAGCCCTGGGCCGGGGCGCCCGCGCCCGGGCTTTGCGCGAACAGGCGGAGGCGATGCGGGACCGCTTCGACCGGGCTTTCTGGTGCGCCGACCGGTCCGTGTACGCCCTGGCCCTGGACGGGAAGAAGCGGCCCTGCCGCGTGGCGTCGTCGAACGCGGGCCACGCGCTCTTTTCCGGCATCGCGCGGCCGGAACGGGCCGCGGCCCTGGCGCGGACGCTTCTGGCGCCGCCTCTCTATTCCGGCTGGGGCTTGCGCACATTGGGCGTGGGCGAGGCCCGCTTCAACCCCATGTCCTACCACAACGGTTCCGTCTGGCCCCACGACAATGCCCTCGTGGCGCGGGGCTTGGCCGACTATGGATTCAAGGACGAAGCGGTGCGGATCCTTTCCGGTCTCTTCGACGCCAGCGCCTACATGGACCTGCGCCGCCTGCCGGAGCTGTTCTGCGGCTTCGTGCGGCGCGAAGGGGCGGGGCCCACGGCCTATCCCGTGGCCTGCTCGCCCCAGGCCTGGGCGGCGGGCGCGGTGTTCATGCTCCTGGGCGCCTGCCTGGGACTTTCCTTGGACGCGCCGAAGGGAAGGATTCTATTGGACCGTCCGCTTTTGCCGCCTTTTTTGGAGGAGCTGAAAATCCGCAACCTGCGCTTGGGCGACGCGGTGGTGGACCTGGCGTTCCACCGCGGAGACCGCGACGTGGGCATCCACGTCCTGCGCCGCGAGGGCCGGGCGGACGTGGTGGTGATGAAATGAACGCGCCGCGCGGGCGTCCCGTCCGCGGGCGCCGGGACGACAACGGGGCAGCCGGCGGGAATGGACCCAATCGCAAAAGGAGGAAGTTATGATGACGAAAGATCCGGTCTGCGGAATGGAAATCGACCGCGAAGAAGCCATCGGCGTCAGCGAACACGAGGGGCAGAATTATTACTTCTGCTGCTCGATGTGCAAGGAAAAATTCGACGCGGACCCTTCGCGCTACTCGGTGCAGACGGCGGGGCTTTGAATCGGGCGGGCTGGGCGGCGGCGGTCCTGCTGGCGGCTTCGCCGCCGGCGGCCGCCCAAACCGCGGGGGCTTACGACCACGCGGCCGCCACGGCGCCCTCTCCGGGCCCGGGCCGCGCCGCCCTTCCTCCGCCGGACCAGGGGGCCACGCACCAGGACCGGCTCCTGGCCGAGCGCATACGCCTGTCGCTCTCGGCCGACCGGGCGCTTTCCGCGTCGGCGGCCGGCGTGCGCATCCGGGCCGACCAGGGCCGCGTCACGCTGGACGGCTACGTGGGCAGCCAGGGGGAAAAAGACGCCGTGGGCAACCAGGCCGCCAAATTCGCCGGAGCCGCGCGGGTGGACAATCGCCTGCAGGTGGCCGATCCGCTCCTGAGGGAGAAACCGGCCGCCGACGCCGCGCTTCCGCGCGCCGTCTCGCCCTAGTGTTGTGACCGGATATTTAGCGATGTTATGGAGGCCCGGGTCTGAGCCGATTTCTAGGCGCGAGAAGGGCGCATGGTGATTCCATGCAACCGACGAGCAACGACGAAATCGGCCGGAATCGGGCCTCCCCTTCCCATGAATATTCGCCTCGCTTTGGCGAGGCGATTCGTAGAGGGGGCCGGGCGCCTTTGGGCGGCGGCCGCGTCGCTCGTAGCTTACATAGCCATGGCTATGCGCGCTCCTCGGCTCCTTGCCGGCGCTCCAAACTCGCCCGGCCATAACGTCGCTAAATATCCGGTCACAACACTGCCCGCGCCTTCACCGCGACCGCAGAAGCGCCAGAGCCAGCAGCGCCGCCGGCATGAGGACGACGAACACCGTCCCCCAGGGCGGCCGCGGCGCGCCGCCGGAAGGCGGTTCTTTCATATAATCGCGGTCGTAAATGCCCATGGGCCGCTCCTCCCCGCTTGACGATCCGGGCCTTGCGCACTAGTATATAAGAAGACGCTTCCCGCTTTCTCCCTCGAAAATTCGGGCCTCTGAAGGAGGCTTCCATGTGGACGCAGGAAATCCCCCGGGACCTGTGGGTTTCGTTTTGCGAGAGCTTCAGCCGCCTCCATCGCGGCTGGCCGGCCACCATTGAAGTGCTGGAGGACGGGGTGATCCGCACGGTGGTGCGGGACATGGCTTTGGCCGCCGTGGAAGCGGACCTTCGGGGCGACCGGGAGGAAACCGTGCAGGTGAGCGCCGGCGAACCTCCCTATCATCTCACACACCGCATCGCCAAACCCCGCCGCTTGTTGCTGCAGCTGAACGCCGAGGGCGTCCACCAAGGCCTGCGCGTGGACGCCGACGGCGGCATGACCACCCTGGTGCGGTTCCGGGTTTCGGCCGTGCCCGAAACCGTGGAGGAGCCGGCGGCCGACATCCTGCCCCTGCCCGCCGGGGCGTTCTAACGCGGTGCGTCCGGCGCTTCTCTACGTCTGTCATTGCGAGGAGCGTTGTTTGCGACGAAGCAATCCCAGATTTCGTCGGCGCAGAAACCATTCTTCGGGCTCTGAAAGCTGGGATTGCTTCGCCTCGGCTCGCAATGACAGGCGGATAAATCGAAGGACTTTTGACGCACAACACGCGAGCTCGTCTTTTATCTCACCGCGATGAGAACCGGGATCCAGGCCGTGACACGGGCTTTCCAGCGGCGGGCCGTTTGATTCTTAGACGCCGGGGCACCGGTCTTCGCCGGTAGGACGACTCGTTGAAGCCAAGATGCGTCTGGCGCGCGGCGTTGGACGCGAGTCTCTTTCGGCGCTCCGGCCGGCCCGGCGTGTCGATGGGCGGCCGGCGGCGGCGTTCAGCCAAGAACCTGCGCCGGCCTGCCGTTCACGCTGAGGTCGGTGCCCGGGATGTTGAGGTCGGCCCGGATCACGGCCCGCGCCTGCATTCCTCCGCCGGCCGGCCGCGCCGCGGCCACGATTTTTCCCACCGCCTCATCCTTCAGAAAAACGCCGGCGCCCGCCGCCGCTTCCTCCACTTTCAAACGCGCCAGGGCGTGCTTGGCGCGGCCGTGGGTCCGCAGGCGGGCCACGGCTTCCTGCCCCAAATAACAGCCCTTCTCGTTGTTGACCGCTTGGTCCAGCCCGATCTCCGACGGGTAAAGCTCCATCTCCCGATAAGCCGCCGCCGGCGGCGCGCCGGCTTCCAGCCAGAGTTCTTCCAGGGCCTCGGCTCCCAGCGGTTTCAAGCCCGCCTCGCGCCCGGCGGCGAGGAGGGCGTGCCAAATCTTCGCGCCGGCGTCGGTGGGGAAGAGGATGAGAGTTCCCGCCGGTTTCAGGGCCGGATAAGAAAGAAGGGAAAAAGAGCGTCCTTCCCAGGCAGCTTCCACGCATTCTCCCGCGCGGGGATGTTTTTGAAAAACTTTCGAAAGGACGTCCGCGCTTCGCGGGCCTTGCAGGTAAAACGAGCCCGCGTCCGGGGCTTCCAAAACGGTGTCGCTGAGGGGAAGATATTTGCCCAGAGCCGCCGGCAGGGCGGGGGCCGCTTCCGGGGGAACGACTGCCAGGAAATCGTCGCCGCGGTTGTAGAGGGAAAAATCGGCCGTCACTTTTCCTTTGGGGGTGAGGAGGCAGGAAGGCTGTCCGCGCCCGGACGCCAGGCCCTTCACATCGCTGGTCAGCAGGCCGTGGAGGAACTCCGCCCGGTCCGGGCCTTTGAAAACGAAACGGCCGAAATGGCTCAAGTCCGCCAGGCCGGCGGCGGCGCGGGCGGCCTGGGCCTCGGCGGCGGGGTCCTCGTAGCGGAGGGGAACTTCCCATTCCCCCGACGGCCCGAAGGCGGCGCCCCCTGCGGCGTGCAGGGCGCGCAAGGGAAGCGGCCGCAAAGTCACGGCCGCGCCGGGCTCTCCACGGGCGCGGCGGCTTCCGTCCAGGCCCGCCACCCGCCCGCCAGGGACCAAACGTTTTTGTAGCCCATCTTCTGCAAGCTGTCCGCCGCCAGGGCCGACCGGAACCCGCCTCCGCAATAAAGGACGATTTCAGCGGCCGGGTCGGGCTCCAGGCGCTCGATGTCGCGCTCGAGAACGCCCCGCGCCAGGTGCGCGGCGCCGGTTGCGCGGCCCCGGGCCCATTCCGATTCCTCGCGCACGTCCACAAGAAGGAACGGGCGCCCGGCGGCCCGATGGGCCAACACTTCAGCCACGGAAATCTCCCGCACCCGGCTCTTGGCCTCTTCCACCAGCTTCAAAAATCCCGGCGAATGGTCCATGGTCAATCCAAATCGATCTCGCGCGGCGGCGGAGCTTCGTCGGGGTTCTCGCGGGCGCGGCGCAGGGCTTCGTCGAATTTTTTCTTCAAAGTGCCGCCCTTGTTCTTTTCCGCCTCGAGGGACTTGCGGAAGGCCTCCTCGCGGCGGCCGGCTTCCTCCTTCAGGGCGCGCGCGGCCTCCAGCAGGTCGCCTTTGGGCCCCGTCTTCGCCGGCGGGCGGTGCATGAGCACGGCGCCGCTTTCCGGATCCACGGTCAGCGCGCCCTGGCAGCCGGGGCAGACGATCTCCAAATTTTTGGGTTCCATGGTTTCCTCCGCTCCGTCCTATATTAGAATTTTTAAGCCCGGCGGGCTTGTCCCCCGCGGCGCAAACTGATAACACATAAGAAGGCATTCAAGGAGGCGTCATGAAAAAAATCGGTTTGTTCTTGCTGGCGGCGGGACTGGCGGCGGGCTGCGTTTCGAAAAAACATTACCAGCAGTCCCAGAGCGATTTGAACCGGACGCGGGCCGAGCTGGCCGCCGCCCGCGGCGAGTTGGGCGCGACGAAGTCTTCCCTGGCCGAACTGCAGGGTTTGAAGCCGGAGCTCGAGGCCAGGGGCGCGGAGCTCAGGGCCAAGGACGAGGCGCTGGAGCTGGCCACCCGCGAGCTCCAGGAAGCCAAGGCCCGCCTGGCGGAGCTGGACCAAGCCCAGCGGGAAATGGAAGAGAGCCTGAAGACCGAGATCGACGATAAAACCATCCGCATCCAGAAATTGCGGGACAGCCTCAAGGTGACTTTCGTGGACAAGATCCTTTTCGACTCGGGGAGCGACGTCATCAAGACCAACGGCCGAAAGTCGCTGAAGAAGGTGGCCGAGTCGCTGAAACAGATGCACGGCCACGACATCCAGGTGCGGGGGCACACCGACGACCGCCCGCTGGGCGCCTCCATCCGCAAGAAATTCCCCACGAACTGGGAGCTCTCCACGGCGCGCGCCACGTCCGTGGTTCGTTTCCTTCACGACGAAGGCGGGCTGGAGCCCGGGCGGCTTCTGGCGGTGGGACGGGCCTTCTACGACCCGGTGGCCGCCAACGACACCGAGGCCGGCCGATCCCAAAACCGGCGCGTGGAGATCATCCTCACGCCCGTGAAGAAAGAGGCCGCGCCGGAGTAGGCCCGGGCGGCACCGCCTCCCCGCCGGCGGGGGGCGGGAACGGGGCGCGTTCCGCGCTCTTCGTTCGCCGAGACGGCCCCGTTCAAAGCAGCAGCATCAACGTCCAGCCCGACAGCAGGGGCATCCATAAATTGTCGTTGGGCGGCGGGGTGAAAAATTCAATCAGCGCGGCGGCCAGGGCGGCCCAGGCCGCGTCCGCCGCTGTGAACGGCGCCCGCAGGGCCGCAAGGCCGACGATCCAGCACGTGAGGAAGCACGCCGCGCCCCCGGCCAAACTTTTCCCGCGGAACAAAGGACGCCCCCAGGCGTGCCCCGCCAGACCCGCGGCCGCGTCCCCCAGCGCCAGATACAGGAGGCCCGCCGCCGCCGCGTCCGCCCGCCCCACCGTCAGCACCGTGAGGAAGCATCCCAGCAGGGTCCACAGAATCCCCGACGGCCGCCTGATCTCATGCTCGCGGTGAATTCCGCCGAAAAGCCCCACCAGGGCCTGGTTGACCCTGGGACGGGCCAGCCGGACCGCCTCCAAAACGGCCGCGGCCGCCGACAATGTTCCCAAAATCCATAGGGCGGCGGTCCGCCCCGCCGCCATAAAAAGCGCGGCGTAAACCAGGCTTATTGATGCCTGCCTAAATTATGTCCTAATTGGGAGGCCCGGATTTGAGGCGATTTCGAGGCGCGAGGAGGGCGCAGAGCTGTGGCTCTGTAACCGACGAGCAACGAAGAAATCGCCCGAAGATGGGCCTCCCCGAAGGGCCGGGGCGCTTTTGGGCGGCGGCTGCGTCGCTCGTCGCTTACATAG
>JBQTIM010000208.1:0-7554 GCA_052388135.1 Elusimicrobiota bacterium | reverse complement strand
GTCATCGAGTATTCGGACAGGTATTTCCTTGCGAAGCTGGCTTCTCCGGACACGGTCGGAGTCTACGCTTATCAATACAATCTGATTCTGATGGTGGTCGCCTTCGTGGGGCCCGTGCTGGGGAATGCGGTCATTCCGTACACCATCGAGGCCTATAACCTGGGACAGCATGAGAAGGCCGGCGCTTATTTGAACCACACTCTTCGCCTGACCCTGATGGCGCTGGTTCCCATCCTGGCCGCTTTGTATTTGGCGCGGGCGGATGTTTTGCTTGTCTTGGCCAAAGCGGAATATGCTCGTTATGCCTGGCTCATGGCTTTCTTGGTCTGGATTCCGCTCATCACACTCTTCAACGCCACGTTTTCCAACTTGATGCTTATGGAAAGCAAGACAATGTTCTTGGCCGGTGCCACAACGTTGGCCGCCGTCGTAAACCTTGGATTGAACGGTTGGCTGATCCCTTCTTGGGGCCCGTTGGGCGCGGTCATTTCCACTCTTGTTTCGTTGCTGGTGAATTTCGGCGCGTACTTCGTCCTTGCTCCGCGGATGGTTCTTAAGGTCCGGTTTGGAGCGCTGAAGCTGCCGGAGGTGTTGGGGATAGGGCTCGGGGCCGTGTTGTTGGGAGAGGGTTTGTCGGGCTGGGCTTTGGGGACTTGTTCTCCGGCTCTTCGGGCCGCCGTTTTGGCCGGTCTGGCCGCCGCTGTTTTTGGAGGGCTCTACTTGCTTTTTGGGATTTTGGGGCCGCAGGAGGCGCGATGGGCGGCGCAGGCCTTTGGAAGGCGCCGCGCGGAGCCCTCGACCCCGCGGACGCGGAACGGTTGACACGTCCGCCGGCCAACTCTATACTTTAAAAATCTATGAAATCCCGCGTCGTGGATGTGACTCGCCTGGAAGACATTAAAACAGCCGTTAAGAATTCGCCGCTGGGCCCCTTCTTCGTCAAGCTGAAAAGGAAGGCCGTTCAGTGGGTTCCCAAGAGCAACAGCGCCATGTGCTGGGTTAAGGAAGACGACGTCCATTCCACCGTGGCTTACCTCTTCAATTATTGGCTCGACAATTACAAAGTTCCCCGCGTCCTCATGCGATACACTCTTTTTGATGCCGAGGGTGCCGTCGTGGCCGAGGGGGAATTCCCGCTCGAAGCCGACGCCTCGGCCCGCGTTCGGGCGAGAGATGTTCTGCGCGCGGCCGGCCGGACGGGTCCTTTCGAGGGCAACCTGGTCTTCTCGCTGAGGGACCGGCGCCTGGCCAGCGAAAGGGTGGTGCAATTCAACGTGGATTACATCCGCCACGGGAGCGTTTCCACGGTGCACGGCCAGGGGCACTGGGTTGACTATCGGCGCGCGTCGGCCTATTCGCACTTTCACCTTATGGAAAACGCCGCCGCGGAGACATGGATCGTCCTGCAAAACCCGTTTCGCTACCGAGATTCTCCGCGCGAGATGGAGATTCGCCCGGAAATCCAGGTTTTCAACCGGGCGGGGGATCGTTTGTCCGCGGAAGCGGGTCCGGTGCCGGCCTGCGGATCTCGGGCCATCCCGTTGGCGAGCTTGTTCCCTGGCCTGGCGGAATTTCTCGATGGGGGAGACGGCGCCGTCCGTGTGTTGAGCCCCGTGACGCTTTGCCGGGTTCTTTTCTACCACGTGGACAAAACCTCCGACCGCTGGTCGGTGAACCACGCCACTCGCGACGAGGAGGGCGCTTCGCTTATGGGGGCGGATTTGTCCGGCCGCGTGGGCTGGGGTCCGAGCGTGCATATGCTTCTTATGCACGGCGGCGACTGGAGCACCCGCTACGTTCTGCAAAACCACGCTTTGGACGGACCCCTTTCCTTGGACGTCCGGGTTTGGAACGCGGAAGGACGGCTTGTCTTGGAAAAGTCGGGCGCCGTGGTCCTGCCGCTGCATGGCACCAGGGTTGTTGCGTCCGCCGAACTCTTGGCCTCCCAGGGCTCGGCGGATTTCCAAGGCCACGCGGGCTTCTCCTTGACCCCAGGGTCTTCGCGCTCCGGATTTCCTTATGTTTTGAACGCGATCCAGGAACTGCGTCATAAAGGGTTTGCGGCCGCGACGGCTGTGGGGAGCGATATTTTTAACAGCCGTGTCCCCGGCATGCCTTTTCCAGTCGAGTGGATCGGATCGTTCCATTCCACGAAGACGTTTTCCCGCGTCGTGGAGGACGAGGAGAACGAGACCTGGCTGGCCCTCATCAACCCGTCGTCCGATCCGGGATACTCCTCCCCTTCTCGGACCACCCTTTTTCTGTACGATAAAACAGGGACCCGAATCTTGAAAAAAGACCTGACGGTTCCGCCGCAGGGCTCTGTGGTGGGGCCGCTCAAAACCTTTTTTCCAGACCCCGCCGGCTTTTTGAAGCCGGATGGGTTTGGTGCGCTGAAAGCGCGGGATCGTCAGTCTCACCTTTTCGGCTACCACATTCTCATGAACCGGAGGAGCGGTGCCGTCGCCGCCGATCATCTCTTCGGTGGATAAGGCCCCGTCCTTGTTGGCTCCGATCGCCTGTCCTCTTTGCGGGGGCGGGCGGTTCTCCGCCACGGTGAACGCCCTGAACGATATTTACCTTCCGCATCTCAAAGAGACCATCCGGCGCAGTCGCTGGGTGGTCTGCAAGGACTGCGCCCTGGTGTTCCAGAATCCTCGGCCAGTCGACGCTTTGATGTCGACGCTCTATGAGGGCGGTTTTTACCATTCCCTGAACGCGGAGAAGTTCACCGCGCCGTTTTTGGAAGCCAAGAGACGGCATGTGGAGAAGCAATTGAATTGGATCCGGGACCAGGTGGGCTCGCCGGCGGCCGTCGGGCGCGCCTTGGATGTGGGGTGCGGCGTGGGAATTTCCTTGGACGTCCTTCGGCAGCGCGGATGGGAGGTGCACGGGTTCGAACCGGACCCTCAATTGGCCGCTTTCGGCAACAAGGAATTTGACTTGGGCATCGTCCCCCGTCCTTTTGCCGATGGGACTTTTCCGCCCGGACATTTCAATCTGATCTACACGCATCACACGTACGAACATCTTTCGGACCCTCTGGAAATGACTCGCTGGCTGCGAAAAATTACGGCCGAAGACGGAATTTTGTTTTTCTCCATTCCCACGTACCCTTGGTCCTTCCACTTTTTTTCCTGGGAATGGATGAACGTCTGCCACAACACGATTTTCACGCACAAAACCTTCGCGAACATGCTCGCCGCAGCAGGCCTTCGCCTCACCGGCCACCGGTACGACCCTTACGGAGAGGTGTGGATTTTGGCGAGTCCGTCGAAGGCCGGAGTTCCGGCCCCGACCTATAAGATGTTCTGGCGGCGGGAACAGTTCGGCCTGTGGGCGAGCCCATTGCTGTTCCTTCTCGGTCTTTTTCATCGGGCTGTCTGGAGATTGGTGCGGGACCCGAAGTATTTTTTCAAGCGGTTGGGCCGGGTTTTTAGATGCCCGGGACGCTGAGTATTCAGACGGGAATCGGTTCCATGGGGGCATCATGAAATTCGTCGTGACGGGGGGGGCCGGTTTTATCGGCAGCAACGTTTCGCGCCGGCTCCTGAGCGAAGGCCATCGAGTCGTGATCGTAGACGCCTTGGCGCGCAAGGGTGTGACAGCCAACGTGGAGTGGCTGAAGTCCGGCGCGGGGCGGCGGTTGCAGTTTCATCGGGCGGACGTGAGGGACGCGCGGTCTTTGAGAGGCCTTTTTCGAGGTGCGGACGGGGTTTTTCATTTCGCCGCTCAGGTCGCGGTCACAACGTCGGTGGCGGACCCGCGCATGGATTTCGAAACCAACGCACTGGGCGCCTTCAACGTGCTGGAGGCTTGCCGACGCGAATGCCCGCGGGCGGTTTTTCACTACACATCGACCAATAAAGTTTATGGAGGGATGGAGGACGTCGGCGTGCGTGTGGTGAATGGGCGTTACGCTTACAACGGACTCCCGGGGGGGGTGCCGGAAAGCCGCGGCCTCGACTTCCATTCGCCGTACGGCTGCTCCAAAGGGGCGGCGGATCAATACGCGCGGGACTATCACCGAATCTACGGCCTCCGCACCGTCGTGTTCCGTATGTCCTGCATCTACGGGCCCCGCCAATTCGGCAACGAAGACCAGGGCTGGGTGGCGCACTTCTGCATCGCCGCCCTGCAAGGCAAACCCATCCGGATCTACGGGGACGGCCGCCAGGTGCGGGACCTCCTTTTCGTGGACGATCTCGTGGAGGCCTTCCTGCTCTCCATGCGGAACATCCGGAAGACCCAAGGGCGTGTCTTCAACGTTGGGGGCGGCCCGGAAAACACCTTGTCGTTGCGCGAGTTGACGGCTTTGCTGGAGAAGGAATTGGGCCGTCGGATCCCTTTGCGATTCTCAGACTGGCGGCCTGGAGATCAGCGGGTATACGTCAGCGAGACGAAGGCCGTGGAGAGGACTTTGGGCTGGAAGCCCGTCGTGCGCCCCGCCGAGGGCGTGCGGCGCCTCTTGGCCTGGATCGCAACGCAGCCTTCTCTGGCCCGCCGGCTTTGACCCGTGGCGCCGGCCAGCTTCCCATCCTCCCGAAAGAAAACGTCTCTTCCGCATCTCACAGGGCCCCAGGACCGTCTTCCGATTGGACGGCGCTCAATTCGACGAGGAAAACCCCTAAATTCCTCCTGCGCGCGAAGGTGACGCCCGTTTCCTCCAGCGCGTTTCCGCTGCCCGCTCCCCGCGGGCGGTCGGAGGCGCTGCGCAATTTCCGGCTCGACCTTATGGGGCTGAACGACGCGAGGCCTTGGCAGGAGGTCTTGCGGGAATACATTTCGGAGTGGAGCGGCGTTTGAGCCTCTCCGGCCGGCGCGGCGCTTGATCCGGACCGTTCACGTCATCGCCGGGCTGGCGGTGGGCGGGGCGGAGGTGATGCTGTTCAGGCTGTTGTCGCGGCTGGACCGCGATGCGTTCGAGCCCGAGGTGGTTTCCATGACGGGGGACGGGCCGCTGGCGGAGAAAATTCGCGCCCTGGGCGTGCCCGTGAGCGGGCTGGGCATGCGCCGCGGCGTTCCCGATCCTCGGGGCCTGGCGCGTTTGGCCGTCCGTCTGCGCGCGCGGCGGCCGGGAGTCGTTCAAACCTGGATGTACCACGCCGATCTTTTGGGCGGGCTGGCGGCGAAGTTGGCGGGCGGTCCGCCGGTGGTTTGGGGCGTTCATCACAGCAATTTGGACCCGGCCTTCAACAAGCGCTCCACTCTGTTCACGGCGCGGGCCTGCGCCCGGTTGTCGAGGGCGCTGCCGGCGCGGATCGTTTGCTGTTCGGAGGCCTCGCGGCGCGTACATGCCGCGTTGGGTTACGACGCCGCGAAGATGGCGGTGATCCCGAACGGCTTCGATCTCGCCGAGTTCAAGCCGGACCCCGAGGCGCGGGCGTCCGTGCGGAGGGAGCTGGATTTGCCGGAGGACGCGCTTCTTGTGGGGCTCGTCGGGCGTTTTGATCCCTTAAAGGACCATCGCTCGTTCGCGGCGGCGGCGGCCCGGATGAAAACGGCCCGCGTTCACTTTTTGCTGTGCGGCGACGGCGTTGAGTGGGGAAACCCGGATTTGGTCCGCGCCGTGGACGCGGCGGGGCCGCGCTCCCGGTTCCACCTGCTGGGACGGCG
This sequence comes from Elusimicrobiota bacterium, assembly GCA_052388135.1. Classification (GTDB taxonomy): domain Bacteria; phylum Elusimicrobiota; class Elusimicrobia; order FEN-1173; family FEN-1173; genus JBQTIM01. The sequence goes on along the minus strand of JBQTIM010000208.1, from coordinate 1,938 downwards.
GGGAGATGTTCCCCGGCTGACGGCCGCCCTGGACGTCGCCGCCTCCTCCTCCCTCGGCGAGGGGTTCCCCAACGCCGTGGGGGAAGCCATGGCCTGCGGGGTGCCTTGCGCCGTTACCGACGTGGGGGATTCCGGGGCGATGGTGGGCGAGACGGGGAAGGTCGTCCCAGCGGGCGATCCGGAGGGCTTGGCGCGCGCTCTGGACGAGTTGCTGGCCCTCCCCATCGAAGGCCGCCGCCGGCTGGGAGAGGCGGCCCGGGCCCGCGTGGCGGAGTTTTACAGCCTGTCTCGGGCGGCGACCCGCTACGAGAGCCTTTACAAAGAAATCGCCCGCGCCTCGCCATGAAGCCGAACGTTTACGTCACCCGGCGCATCCCGGAGCCCGGTTTGGATTTGCTTCGCCGCCGCTTCGACGTGGAGGTGAGCCCGCACGACCGGCCCTTGTCGCGCGAGGAACTTCTGACGGCCGTGAAAGGCCGGGCGGCGGTTCTCACCCAGCTCGTGGACAAGGTGGACAAGGAGTTTTTCGAAGCCGCTCGGGGCGTGCGGGTGGTGGCCAACTACGCCGTGGGCTACGACAACATCGATCTGGCGGCCGCACGGCGGGCCGGCGCGGTGGTAACCAACACGCCCGGCGTTCTCACCCGCGCCACGGCCGAGTTGGCCTGGGCCCTTCTCTTCGCGGCCGCCCGCCGCGTGGCCGAAGGTGATGTGCTCACCCGTTCGGGCGGATTCCGCGGCTGGGGGCCCATGCTGCTCCTCGGCACGGACGTGTCCGGAAAGACCTTGGGGATCGTCGGCGCAGGCCGCATCGGAACGGCCATGGCCCTGATGTCCAAGGGATTCGGGATGAATGTCCTTTATTCCGGCCGGAGTCGGAACGAAACTTTGGAAAAGGAATTGGGCGCCCGCAAGACGGGCTTGGAGGACCTCCTGCGCGAAAGCGATTTCGTCTCAGTCCACGCGCGGCTTACGGCGGAGACCCGCGGGCTCATCGGCAAGGCCCAACTGGCGATGATGAAACCCACGGCCGTCCTGATCAACACGGCCCGCGGCCCGGTGGTGGATGAGGCCGCGCTGGTGGACGCCCTGCGGTCGGGCCGCCTCTTCGCCGCCGGCCTGGACGTCTACGAGAAAGAACCGAGCCTCGCCCCCGGTCTGGCTGAACTGCCCAACGCCGTCCTTCTGCCCCACGCGGGCTCCGCGACGGTGGAGGCGCGCGAGCGCATGTCTTTGCTCGCTGCCGAGAACATCGCCGCCGTCCTGGAGGGCCGCGCCCCGCCATCTCCCGTCGAGGGCTGACCTGCAATTTCCGCCGGAATATACTAAAATCATCCGACGGTTCCGGTCTTGTTGAAATAGTGATATCATGCGGGCGGTTAGCTCAGCGGTAGAGCGCTCGCCTTACACGCGAGATGCCACAGGTTCAAATCCTGTACCGCCCAGATTTGAGAAAGCCCGGGCGCCGGCGACAACAAGCTTTCCAAAGCTACCTGCGCCGTTCGCGTAAGTCCCGATTCATCCCGCTTGTCCGATGGACGCAAGCTTTTGGGGCAGCTCGGCCTTACATGCCGCGCTGCGGCCGATGCGAGGAGCCGTGGAAGTGGTTGAAGGGTGACAGCCCGGAAACCATCAAAGCGGACCGGCGAAAGAACGAAACGATTTGGGGTCGTGGTGTAGCTCGGCCTAACACGCCGCCCTGTCAAGGCGGAGACCGCGGGTTCAAATCCCGTCGACCCCGCCATTTACGAAACACGCGCACCGAGAAATAGAGTCCAACTGCTTTAAGCGGTTGGGCTCTTTTCTTTTTAGGGCGGGCGGGCAAAGCGGGGCGGCCGCGCGGAGCGCGGCGGCGGAAGTTACCCCATTTTGAACGGCTTTTCCGTCGGGCGGGCGGGTAAATAGAAATTCCACGCAGAAACTCTTTTTGGAGTAGCG
>JBQTIM010000207.1:0-11542 GCA_052388135.1 Elusimicrobiota bacterium | reverse complement strand
TTCGGATTCCAGGGCCGCGGCCTGAAGGACCACATAGGCCCGCCAGAGCTCCTGGTTGGTGGTCATGCCGTAGGTCTTGTTGAAGCGTCCGGCCCGGAGCCAGCGGATGTAGGGATCCAGCCACAGCCGTACGCGAAGCCTCAGGCGAGAGAATCCGGAAGGACGGAGCCGCCCCTCATCCGCCGGGCTGACCCAGGAAGGGTGGCGGTCCAGCCAGAGAGCCCGGGAAAGATGGGCCAGGGCCTCCCGCGCGTCGCCGGCGTCCAATATCCGCGCCGTGAGTTCGCTCTTCAGGTCGGCCAGGGCGTCGGCGTATTTTTCCTTCCTCTTGATGCGGTCCTTGAAATCATCGGAAAACTCCATGTGGAAGCGCCGCCGCATCTCTTGAAAAACCTGCTCATAGGCCTTCTTGCGCGCCTCCAGTGGAAGCTTGTCGAACGGAAGCTTCGCGCCGGCGGCGACGGTGGTTCCAGCCAGGGTCAGCGTCAGCTTGCTGAGCACGCCTTCCACCTCGCGGCTTTCCCCCAACGGGCCAGCGACCTGCAGGAGCATACCGTCCACTTCCTCTTTTGTATAGAACTGGATGCGCAGGGCCTCCCTCAGCCTATCCACGGCCTCGCGGTCCGAGAAATCCTGCGTGAGGGCGGCCCTCAAATCCTTTTCCAACTGGCTGAAAATGCGTCGGCGGAGACCCAGGTCCAGCTCCTGGAAAATGCCGTCCGTCCAGGCCCGGACCACCTGGGGATCATCCGATGGGGACCTTGATTCTTCCACCAATTTTTTGAGCCGTGACACCACCTCGTCGGTGACGTTCCGGCGGCGGAGGACCTGCTGCGCGGCCAAGCCCAGGTCTTCAAAGTCCAGGTTCACCAGGGGCCGGATGTGCTCATCGTAAAGCTTTTTGGGCGGATTCCGGTCGGCGGCCGGCGCCACGGGTTTTACCGTCAGCTGCGCCACGCTCCACCGCCGCATCCGGCCGGACGCGTTGGTCCATATCCGGTGAAATATCCCCGCCGTGGCGGGCGCGGCCGGACGAAGCGCTTGCGGTTTCACGGCCTGCACCCCGGGCCGGATGTTCAAGGACTCGGACAAAGCCTCGTTCGCGTCGGCCCCGAAAATTCTTTCCTGGATCCCGGAGGCCAAGCCGCCCGGCGTCCTTTGACCTGATGCCCAATTGAACCTCAAAAGCAGCTCCTCGTCGACGGTGAGGGGCCGACCCCGGCGGCCGGCCACGAGGGGCCTGAGCCTGGCGATAAGCTCACCCGGCGCGGCGGAACCGGTGTCATAGCCCTGGGCGGCCAGCTCCTCAAGCGCCTCCCGGGCGTCCCGGCCCAGCCCCCGAAAAACGGTATGGACGTGGATCATGACCGGCCGCTGTTCGATGAAAAGGATTGCGTTGCCGCGCACAAGGTCCCGCCAATTGTCCGGTCGAGCGGGCGCATCCGGCAGGCGGTGCTTGCTGCGCAGGGCCCGGGCCAAAGCGTTGGGCCGGTCTCGATAGGCCGCTTCCACCCAGTCGAGGTACGCGTCGGAGTGGAAGTAGGACTCCGCCGCCTCATGAAAGAGAGCGACGGGATCCTTGACGATGGAGCGGGTTAGGTAAAGGGCGCCGGAGGAACCGCCGAAACCAAAAACATACGGGTTGTCCTCCATCACCTCCAAAATGTTCTTGCGCCGGAGCAACGGCCGCAGGTTGTCTGCGAAACCTTCATGGAAGGCCCGCACCTGTCTCATGCGGAGCCGCAGGGACCGAATGGCCTGCGGAGCCAACGGGCCGGCTTCGCTGTAGACCAGCCTCACCCGGGCCGGGCGGCCGTCCTTGGTGTAAAGGATACGTCCCGATTCATCTGTGAACTCCACGAAACGGCCGCGGGCCTCTTCTACGATCCGATCCCGGACGGCGCCTAAAAAGAGCTGCGTATCCCCACGCCGGCCGTAGAGCTGCCCCATGAAGCTGCCCCCAGGGCTCCGTCCAGCGGCCTCGCGGCGGCCTTTCCGGCCCGGCAAAACTTCGCCGGAATCCTCAAACCGCATCGCGCCGCCCGTCTCGACAGCCTTGATCCCGGAAAATTTCCATTCCTCCCGGGTATCCCGGGGATGGAACACGCGGACCGGAGAGGAGGTTTCCGGGAAGCGTTGAACCCGGAAAGTGAGGCCCTCCTTCAAAAGACGGGTCCGGATATCGTCCATTTGGTAAAGGGTGGACACGCGGCCGTCTTCCATTACGCTCAAGAAACGGGCGCTGCCATGGCCCCGATAGGACCCTAAGATGTAAGTTTTCCCGTCGCTACCTACAAGGGGAGGGGTCATGGCGAGCCGGTCCGCCCGGACCCGCCGGGCTTCCAGGCGCCCGGCGTAATCCCGCATCAGGCGGCCGAAGCCGTCCGCGTTCTGCATCATGGCCGCGGCGGCGGAGGTGACCAGCCCATGGACCGCGAAGGACTGTGCCCGCGTCCCGACGAAGGAGGACAGCTCTCTGAGGGCCGCCGCCACGGCTTTCAACGCCTCCTCAAAACCGGCTGGCCGGCTTTTGACCAGGCGCTCCTTGATATCCTCCAGATCGACGCGGGGCCGGATCACCGCATAGGGAACTCCCGCCTGCCGGAACGCTTGAGTGAGGCCCGGAGTGTGGAAACCGCCCGTGATCAAAACGACCTTGTCGCGACCGGCCCGCTCGGCCGCCGCAAGGGTTTTCTCCACAATCGCGGCATTGCGCTTAAGGGCGAGCTTGTAAAAGGCCGTCTGCAGAAAGGCCATCTGGGGCAGGTGTATCCGGTCGCCGGCTTCGGCCGGGACGGGAGGACGCCCCTGGCGGTTCTCCTCGCCGGCGATGAAGCCCTCCAATATCTCCAGCCCCACCGAGCTCTTGCGCCCCTGCTCCAGGGCGGACGCGTAGGTCTCCCATTCCTGAGGGGTGAGGTTTTCGTTCCACAGCTTCTTCTGGACACGCAGGTCCCAGGCGGCGCGGGCCAGCCGCTCGGCGGCGGGGGCCGCCTTGACCGCCCCGAGCACCGCCTCCCTCTCAAAGCGCGTTAGCTCGCCGTCGATGCGGCCAACGTCGACATCGCGGAATTTCTTGAGGTATCCGAGATAGGCCTCCAAGCGGGGGACCGACGTTCCAGAGACCTGGGCCATACGCACCAGGCCCTCGTAAAAAGCCTGGGCGCTGATCTTGCCGCCCTTCAAGTCCAGACCGGCCTGCACCAGCCTGTTGAGCGCGGGGCCGTCCAGCCGGCGGCTCAAGTCTTTAACGAAGGCGTCCCGCTCCTGCTCCACCGCTTCGAAAGGCAGCGATTCTTCCATTTTCTGCAACGAGAGGAAGGCCGCCACGTTGGGAAATTTTTCCGGGCTCCAGGAGGACGGGGAAAACCGACGGAGGGTCGAAACATATTCGCCCAAATGCATCTGCCCGTCGGCGTACTTTTCCGCGGCGGCGTCCAGCGCCAAAAGCGGTTCCCCGTATGTCCGCTCCTTGAGCGCTTGCAGTCGGCGGTCCAGCGCGCCCAGGCGCCCCAAGATGAGGGCTCGTTCCCGGTCCACCATCCGGCGGGCCTTTAAATTGGCCTCGTAAACCTTGCGGTCCTCGACCCCCACGATAAAAAGGCGGCCAGGCTCCAGGATGGAAAGATACTCCTCGCCCGTAATGTCCCCTTGGGCCAGAAGGGACTCCGCCACGGTCTTGCGGACAGACTCGTCGGGAAAGGCGGAAAGCCACCGGGTGTCCACCTCCTCCCAGGCGCCTTCCACGCAGACCAATAAATTTTCCCGCGGGTCTTCAGGGAAAAGAGACTCCAGGACGGAGGCCGCGTTCTTTTGGGCGGAATAAATTCCATGGGCGTCCTGGATGTGGATGACTGTAGGAAGCCGGCTCGCGGAAGATTTGGCCTGCCCTTCGGGGTCCGCCCAAATTTCCACCACTTCGCCGGCGCTTTGAGGGATCCTCGGCACGTTTATGCCGGACGCGGCGCCCTGAAAGGAGACGTTGACGCCGGCGAATCGGACAGAGTCATCGCCTCGGAAAGGGTTCTGCTGCTCCTCACTTTTTTTAAGAAACCGGCGGCGCTCGGACCAAAATGAGGCTTCCGCGAAAGGCGAGGCCAGCGTGGAAAAAAGGAATGCCGAAGCCGTGAGAGCGGCTGTAAACTTAATGTATCGAGAACGGTCGGGTTTGGGGAGGTTCATTTTCTACACTAATTCTACCGGGTGAAAGCGAATATTGCCTTAAGAAAATGTAAAGTTTCTGTAACGAACTTTTACCCCTTGATGATAAGCGCCACTCTGGCCATTTGCGCCATCCCCTTTTTGCGGCACGGAAAGATTAGTAAGATGGGTTTATGCACCCTATTTCCGAACCGAGCGGCTCCGCGGCTAATTTAAAAATCCTCGAAACGGCCATGGAGTTTTCTTTTCCGGCCGAGGTATTGGACACTCTGGGCCGGCGGTTCGGGGCGGCGGTGGCCCGGGAGGCGGCCATGTCCACCTCCGTCGGGGGCATCGGGCCGCTTTTGCGGGAGCGCGTCATGGCCCAGGCCGAGCTGGGGCTGGACGTCGTGGGCGTTTCCCTTTTGTACGACACCGTGTGGTCCCAGGGCTGGCACGCGTGGAACCACCTTTTCATCCAGCGCAAGCCCGTGGGCGAGTTCGTGCGCAGCGTCCTGGACCAGACGGGCATCGTCTTGTCGCTGGAGCTTTTCGACGGGACGCGGGCGCGGGTGAGCGTGTGGAAGGCGTCCTATGGACGGGCCACGGTGTATTTCCTGGATTGCCCCGAGATCACGGGCGTGGTTTATCCCTGCCAGGAAGACGCGCCGCCCATGACCAAGGATCCCAACGAATGGGCGGACCTTCAGCGCCTGAAGCAAAGCTGGGTCGTGGGCCGCGGCGCTCTGGCCTTGGCCAAAGCTCTGGACTTCCGTCCCGACGTCATCACCCTCAGCGAAACGCCCACCTGCTTCGCCCTCCACCGCCTGGTGGACGATGCGTTTAAGAAGGATCCCTTTTTTGATCGCGCCGCCTACGTTTTCAACGACCACACGCCGCTGGAGTACGCGCACCCGATTTGGCCCCGCAAAACCCTGGACCGCGTGAAGATGGATCCCGTAATGTACGGGCCTTTCCTCATGAAAACCGGCGACCGCGATCCCGGCCAGGTGGACTTGACCCGCCTGCTGGTGGCCCGGGCCGACGGGGTTTACGGCGTCTCCAAGAAACACGGGGACGTGATGCGGGCCATGCCGTCGCTCAAGGACTACGCCCCCAAGATCGGGCACATCACCAACGGCGTGCACCGGACCACCTGGCAGGCGCCCGTTTTCGCCGGCGCGGACCAGCTTTCCGACGGAGAGCTCATCGCGGCCAAGGAGCGGCTCAAGGAATCCCTCATCGGCTGGCTCTGGCGCCGCGCCAACCTGTGGCCCGTGTGGATGAAGAGCACCCGCGGCCGGCCGATCCTGCTTTGGACGCGCCGCATCACCAGCTACAAGCGGCTGGACATGCTTCACACGGTGTTCCGGGACGCTCCCAGCCGCAAGCGGTTCCTGGATTCCGGGGTCGTCTTATTGGTGGGCGGGCGGATTTACCAACGGGACAACGTGTCGGAGGGCATGGTTTACAACTTGGTCGAGCTTTTGAACAAAGACGACGCGATGGGCGAACGAGTGGTGTTCCTGGACAATTTCAACGTGTGGGAAGCGCCGCGGCTTTATCAGGCCGCCGACGGCGCCGTCATGCTGGCCGACGACGGCCGCGAGGCCTCGGCCACGGGGTTCATGAAAGCCCAGATGAACGCGGGCCTGGTGGTCGCCAATTCCGACGGCGCGGTGCCCGAGTTCGTGTCTTTCAAGGGCAGTGAAGCGGAAGGAGAAACGGCCAACGGTTTCGGCGTTTCGACGGTGAACGGCGAGCCGGACCCCCAGGCCTTCCTGAAGGCGCTGGAGGATTTCAGCGCGGTCCACAAGGATCCCGCCGCGCGGGCCGCCATGATGCGGGCCGCCCTGGCCGTCACGCCCCAGGTGGACGTGGCCCGGGCCGCCCGGGACATGGTGGAGTTCTACGGCCGCGTCGCGCGGGACGACCGCGAGGCGGCGGCGGGCTAGTGGTCTGTCAGTTTTAAAATGAGGAGTGCATCAAGAAAGTTCAAAGCTCAAAATCCAAAGTTCAAATCAAACTTCAAGCCCAAAACTCAAATTTGAACTTGTTGTTTGGGGCTTGATTTGAACTTTTGGCTTTGGATTTCGGGTTTTAAGAAACGACTTATCCCCTCCAATTAAAACTGTCGGAACACTAGGAGTTCATCCCCCGCCGGACGCGCCTGCGCAGATACAGCACCATCCCCACGATTCCCGCCGCCAGGGCCAAAGAGATCATGGATTCCAGCTTGTTCACGCCCGTGGCGAGGCCGATGGCGCCCACGCCCATTTTCCAGCCCAGCCAGGACAACAGGAAACACCGCGGGATGGAGCCCAGGAAGGTCCACACCAGGAACGTGCGGTTGGGGATTTTCAGGACGCCGGCCGCCAGGGACACCAGGGACAGCGGCACCACCGGCGCGGCCCGCAGGAAGAACAGCGCGGCCGCCTCGCCCGTCACCGACATTTTTTTCCCCATCCACTCCACGTCGCTCCAGCCGAACCCGAGATAGCGCTGGAATTTCTCCACGAAGAGCCGCCCGCCCCACAAGCCCAGGTAATAGCAAAGCAGGCCGCCCAGCGTGGACGCCGCCGCGCCCGGCAAAACGATTTGGTGCGACATGCGCAGGAGGGCCGGCCCCAGGGGCTCGCCCGCCGGTATCAACAGGAACCCCGCGCCCATGATGATGACGGGGGAAGGGATGGGAATGATGATCTGCTCCACGAGAACGCCCGTAAAAACGCTCCAGGCGCCGTGGGCGCGGATGGCTTCCAATATGGCTTGGGTGAGGCGACCGATCATAAGGTGTCTTTCTGCGACGTCGTCAATCTCCTATAATAGGATTTATGACAGCGGCGTGTCGAATCCTTCCCCTTCTCTTCCTCCTGGCGGCTTGCGCCAAGGTGCCCGTCACGGGCCGGCGCGCCCTGTCCCTGGTGCCCGACGGCCAAGTGTCGGCCATGGCTTCCGACGCTTACAAAGACCTTCTTAAAAATTCCAAGCTTTCCGGCGACGCCGAGGCGACGGAGATGCTCCGCCGCGTGGGCCGGCGTATCGCCGAGGTGTCCAACCGGCCAGACTTTCAATGGGAATTCAACCTGATCGAGGACGATAAAACCGTCAACGCCTTCTGCATGCCCGGCGGCAAGGTGGCCTTTTATACGGGCATCCTGCCCGTGTGCGCCGGGGAGGCCGGCGTGGCCGCGGTCATGGGCCACGAGGTCGCCCACGCCATCGCCAAGCACGGCGGGGAGCGGCTGTCCCAGCAGCTCCTGCTCACTTTCGGGGAGGTTTCGCTGGATTACGCCCTGCGCGAGAAACCGGCCCAGACGCGGCAGATGGCGCAGATGGCTTTCGGCGTGGGAGCCGGTGTCGGCTACATCCTCCCCTACGGCCGCATGCAGGAATCGGAGGCGGACCGCATCGGCCTCATCTATATGGCCCGGGCCGGCTACGATCCTCGCGAAGCGGTCAGATTTTGGGAGCGCATGGCCGCCGGGTCCGGGGGCCAGCCGCCGGAATTTCTATCCACCCATCCCAGCCACGGCCGCCGCGTCGCCGACCTGAAAAGCTGGATGGACGAAGCTTTGAAAGAATACGAAAAGAGCCCCTACAGAAAGCCCTGATTCTCCGGCCGCGATTTCCGGCCGCTGTTTTTCCCTTCCCTAGTTCCGTCCCAAATCACGCCCGCTATCGAAAAAGGACCGGCCTGCGCGGTTTCGGCCGGCTTTTCCGCCGGCGGCCGCTTAAACCCGTTAAACCAGCGTCTGAAGCGCCTCCTTGAGGCGCGGGTGCTTGAACTTGTAGCCGAGCCCCTGAGCCCGGGCGGAGGAAACCTTTTGTCCGGACAGAAGCATCTCGCCGGCCATCTCCCCCAGGATCAAGCGCAGAACGAAAGCCGGGACGGGAAAGAAAGCCGGTCTCCACAAGACCTTCCCCAAGGTTTTGGAAAAATCACGGTTCGTGACGGGGTGAGGCGCCACGGCGTTTAATGGCCCGCGGCAGGCGCGCTTCTCCAGAGCATGGACCATCAGACCCGCCAGGTCTTCCGCGTGGACCCACGACATCCACTGGCGGCCGTCCCCCAAGGGCCCGCCGAGCCCCAGCTTGAAGGGCAAAAGCATTTTGGCTAGGGCGCCGCCGCCCCGGCCCAGCACGATGCCGATGCGCGGCGTCACCACGCGCCTTGACGCCGTCTCGGCCCGCTTGGCCTCGTCTTCCCACTTCCGGCAGACCTCGGCCAGGAAGCCGCCGCCGGAGACCGAGTCTTCCGTCAGAGATTCGCCGCCGCGATTGCCGTAATAGCCCACGGCGCTGGCGCTGAGAAAAACCTCCGGACCCTTGCGGCACTTGGCCATGATATCCACCAAAGCGCGGGTGGCCTTCAGGCGGCTTTCCAAAATGGCGTCTTTGCGCCGCTTCGTCCACCGGCCGGCCGCGATGGATTCTCCGCCGAGGTAGACGACCCCGTCGTAGTCCTCCAAAATTTTTTCCAAGCCCGCCGGCCGGTTTGGGTTCCACACCACGGTCGCCGCCGACGGTGAAAGCGGGCGCGGGCGCCGCGTCAGCACCGTGACCGCGTGCCCCCGCTCCGTCAGCGCCTTGACCAGCGCGGTTCCGATGAATCCTGTTCCCCCGGCGACGGCGATTTTCATAAGGCTCCGTGTCTCCGACGCGCGAATGTCTTCGCGGCGAGCGGAATAATATATGATAAGTCCAACCGACCCATGCCATTCATTATATACAGATGAGCCCGGCTCTGAAACGATTCTTTCGGGAACACGGGCGGGCCGCCGCGATCATCGGGAGCGCCGGCCTGCTGGGCCTGGGGATGTGGTCTTATTACGCCCCCGGCTATTTTCAAGACGACGCCGTCTATTGGATGGTGTCGAGGTCGCTCTTGGAAGGGCGTTACACGGTTCCCAGCGATCCCCTCGCCGAGCCCGTCCTCTACCTTCCCGGCTATCCCCTGTTCCTGGCCGCGACGACCGCCGGGGCGTCTTTCGGCTTGGCGAAGTTTTGGTCCTGGGTCCTCACCCTGGGCGCCCTGGCGGGGGCTTGGCGGTTTTTCCGGCGGCGCCTTCCGCGGGAGACCGCCCTTTGGGCCCTGGGCTGTCTGGCCGGTTTACCCCTGCTCCTGAGGTTTTCCTCCACGTGCATGTCGGAGCCTCTCTTCGTCTGCGTCGCCGTATGGGCTTTTTGCCTTTACGATGAGCTTCGCGAAAGGCCCTTTTCTCGGGCCGACCTGGCGCCGGCGCTGTTGGTTGGTTACGCCTGCTGGGTCAGGACATCGGGTCCTTTGCTGGCCGCGGCGCTGGCGGGCGACGCCCTTCTCAACCGCCGCTGGAAGCGGGCCGGATGGCTGGCCGGGTGCGCCGTCCTGTTCCAGGGAAGCCTGTCCCTTTGGCGGCACGCCCAGGGCGAAACCGTCAATATCTTCGCGAACGTCTGGCGTTTCGTCCTCGGCGAGGCCTCCCCGCGGCGCTTGCTGTCGGTGGCGGTCGCCAACGCGGCCTCCTACGCGGAGAGTGTTCCCTTCGGCGTTTTTTTTCCGGGGAGCGAAGGCGTCTTGAACGGGCTGGGGCTGTCCTGGATCAGGGCGGCCGTCTTGGCGGGCTTCTGGGCGCTCCTGGCAGCCGGCATCGTCAAATCGCTTCGGAGCGATGGGCGTCCTCTGGTTTTCTTCAGCTTTCTTCAAGCGGGCCTAATCCTGACCTGGATGCGCCCGGACTCCCGCTATCTCCTCCCGTTGCTGTTTCCGCTGACGGCGTTCCTTTTCAAAACACTCGAGGCGCATCCGCGGGCGATGCGGGCCGTCGCTTTATCGGCCATCGTCCTCTGCCTGGGCGCGGATGTTCAAAGCGCGCGGCAGGCCTGGAATTCCCCTCACGCGCCGCCCGTCCGGACGTTCCGATGGTTGAACGGCGTTTTGCCGCGGGACGCCGTCCTGGGCTCGACGCTTCCCCACACTTATTATTTCTACGAAGGCCGCCGCGGCCGGTCTTTCCCCCTCACCTACGATCCCGAACAATTCCTTTCGTTCCTGCTGGACGGACGGGTGACTCACATTCTGATCGATGAGCACGAAACGGCGCCCCGCCCGGACGCCAACCATGTGGGCGCTCTGGCGCGCATGATGGCCAGGCAGCCCGGCCGCTACGGAAAAATCGCCGAAGAAGGCCGGTTCTCCCTATACGCCGTGGACGTGGACACGGCCGCCTTCCGGAAGGCCTACGATTATTATTTGCGGGGCGCCGAGGCGGCGGATGCCGGCAGGGCCGAGGAGGCCCGGGATCTCCTCAACGATGCCCTGAGCCTGCGGCCCGATATGACGACCGCTCATGACTGGCTGTGCCGGATGGCGGCGCAAAGCGGGGACCTCGCGGAAGCGCGCGCCCACATCGCCCGCGCCCTGGCGCTGTGGCCTTCCATGCCCCTGCTGAGATATCACTCCTATTTGTTGCGGAACGCGGCCGGAGAAAAGGCGGCGGAAGAAGACCTAAAGGCGGCTCAAGAAGGGGCCGTCCTCCACGGGCACTGGTATTTGCTCTGGGAAATGGAAAGGTCGGGGCACGCGCCGCGGCGCGGGAACTCGGCCGCGCCGGAACGCCGGACGCGAAGGCCGGCTCAGCCCGCCGTCTTCTCCAAAATCCGCCCCGAGGCGTCCACCTCGTAAACGATGGGGGCGCCGGTGGCGATGTTGAGCTCCAGTACCTGCTCTTTGGTGAGTTTGTCCAGGTCCATGACGATGGAGCGCAGGCTGTTGCCGTGGGCGGCCACCAGAATGTTTTTCCCGGCCTTCACGTCGGGCAGGATGCGCTCGTTGAAATAGGGCAGGGTGCGGGCCGCGGTGTCCTTGAGGCTCTCGCTGATCCCTTCGGGGTTCATGTCCGTCTTGTCCGATGGCGGCGGCACGTCGTAGCTCCGGCGCCAAATGTGGACCTGTTGGTCGCCGTACTTGGCCGCGGTCTCCTTCTTGTCCAGCCCTTGAAGGGCGCCGTAATGGCGCTCGTTGAGGGCCTTGTGCTTTTCAATGGAGAGATCGGTTTGGCCGGTCTCCTCCAAAATGAGCCGGAGCGTCTCCTGCGCGCGTTTAAGCTCGGAGGTGTAAGCCTTGTCGAAGCGAACGCTCTTCAAGGCCTGCCCCGCCCGGCGCGCCTCGGCGCGGCCCTGTTCCGTCAGGGGGACGTCCACCCACCCCGTGAACCGGTTTTCCAAATTCCATTGCGACTGCCCGTGCCTCACCAACACCAATTTCGCCATGCGCTCTCCTCTTGTTGAAAGAATGTCCGGCTATTATACGAAACCTCGAGCCAGCCCGGATCCCCCGGGTGGATAGCGGCATTACACCAAAAAACCCGGGCAATTTATTTAAACAAAAAGTTAGACCGTAGTACGGGCGACCCGAGCACTA
>JBQTIM010000206.1:0-8190 GCA_052388135.1 Elusimicrobiota bacterium | reverse complement strand
GTGGCCACGCCCACGGGGCAGGTGTTGAGGTGGCAGACGCGCATCATGATGCAGCCCAGCGCCACCAGCGGCGCCGTGGCGAAGCCGAACTCCTCGGCGCCCAGAAGGGCGGCGATCACCACGTCGCGGCCCGTCTTGAGCTGGCCGTCGGTCTCCACCACGATGCGGCTCCTTAAATTGTTGAGGACCAGGGTCTGGTGCGTCTCCGCCAGGCCCAGCTCCCAGGGGATGCCCGCGTGCTTGATGCTGGTCTGCGGCGACGCGCCGGTGCCGCCGTCGAAGCCGGAAATCAGCACCACGTCCGCGTGGGCCTTGGCCACGCCCGCCGCCACGGTGCCCACGCCCACCTCGGCCACCAGCTTCACGCTGATGCGCGCGTCCTTGTTGGCGTTCTTCAAATCGTGGATGAGTTCCGCCAGGTCCTCGATGGAATAAATGTCGTGGTGCGGCGGCGGCGAGATGAGCCCCACGCCGGGCGTGGAATGGCGCACCTTGGCGATCCAGGGATAAACTTTGGCGCCGGGGAGCTGGCCGCCCTCGCCGGGCTTGGCGCCCTGGGCCATCTTGATCTGCAACTCCTTGGCGTTGACCAGATAGTAGCTGGTGACGCCGAAGCGTCCCGAGGCCACCTGCTTGATGGCGCTGTTTTTGGAATCGCCGTTGGGCAGGGGCTTGTAGCGCTCCGGGTCCTCGCCGCCCTCGCCGGTGTTGGACTTTCCGCCGATGCGGTTCATGGCCACCGCCAGGGCCTCGTGGGCTTCCTTCGAGATGGAGCCGTAGCTCATGGCGCCGGACTTGAACCGCCGGCAAATGGCTTCCACGGACTCCACTTCCTCGACGGGCACGGGTTTGCGGCCGGGCTTGAACTCCAGCAGGCCCCGCAGGGTGCAGTAATTTTTGGACTGCTCGTTCACGGCCTGGGCATACAATTTGAAAACGTTGTAATCGCCCGTCCGGGCGGCGTGCTGGAGGCGATGCACGGTCTCGGGGTTGAAGAGGTGGAACTCCCCGTCCTTGCGCCACTGGTATTGGCCGCCCGCGTCCAATGTGTGGCCGTTGACGGAACGGTCCGGGAAGGCGTGCGCGTGGCGGCGCCTCGCCTCCTCGGCGATGACGTCCAGGCCCACGCCCTCCAGGCGGCTTGCGGTCCAGGTGAAATACTTGTCCACCACCTCCTGCTTGAGGCCCAGGCACTCGAAGATCTGCGCGCCCCTGTAAGACTGCACGGTGGACAGGCCCATTTTGGAAATCGTCTTCACGACGCCCTTGAAGGCGGCCTTGCAGTACTTTTTAACCGCTTCCTTATAGGTGGTGTCGGCCAGCATGTGCTGGGCGATCATGTCGTCCAAAGTCTCGAAGGCGAGGTAGGGGTTGATGGCCGCGCAGCCGTAGCCGATGAGCAGGGCGAAGTGGTGCACCTCCCGCGGCTCGCCGGATTCCAGGACCAGGCCCACCTTGGTGCGGGTGCCCTTGCGGATGAGGTGGTGGTGCAAACCCGACACCGCCAGCAGGGCCGGAATGGGCGCCTTGAGCATGTCCACGCCCTTGTCCGACAGGATCAGGATGTTGGCGCCGCCCTCCATGGCCTTGTCCGCCGCGGCGAAAAGTTTTTCGAGAGCGGCCTCCAAGCCTTTGCCGCCGTCGGCCGCGTTGAAGAAAATGGGCAGGGTCACCGACTGAAACCCTTCGCGCTTCACGCGGCGCAGCCGCTCCAGGTCCTCGTTGGTGAGGATGGGCGAGTGGAGCTCGATCATGCGGCAGCTCTCCGGCGTGGGGTTCAGGAGGTTGTGCTCGGAGCCGATGGTGGTCTCGCCGGAGGTGACGATCTCCTCCCGGATGGCGTCTATGGGCGGGTTGGTGACCTGGGCGAAGAGCTGCTTGAAATAGTTGTAGAGGAGGTGAGGCTGGTTGGACAGCACCGCGATGGGCGTGTCCGTGCCCATGGAGCCGATGGCCTCCACGCCGTTCCTGGCCATGGGCTCCATGAGGAGCCGCAAATCCTCGAAGGTGTAGCCGAAGGCCTGCTGCTGCTGAAGGATCCGCCCATGTTCCGTCTCCAAATGGATTTCCGGCACGTCGGGGAGCGAGTCCAGGGGGACGCGGTCCTTGTCCAGCCATTCGCGGTAAGGATGTTCCGACGCGATCTTTTGCTTGATCTCGTCGTCGGAGATGATGCGGCCTTCCCGGGTGTCCACCAAAAGCATGCGGCCGGGCTGGAGCCGGCCCTTGTAAAGGATGTCCTCGGGCGGAAACTCCAAAACGCCGGCTTCCGAGGCCAAAACGAGCAAATCGTCCTTGGTCACGTAGTAGCGGCTGGGCCGCAGGCCGTTGCGGTCCAGGGTGGCGCCCACGCGGATCCCGTCGGTGAAGGCGATGGAGGCGGGGCCGTCCCAGGCTTCCATCAAGCAAGAATGATACTCGTAGAAAGCTTTCTTCTCATCGGACATGCTTTCGTGGTTTTCCCACGGCTCGGGGATCATCATCATCATGGCGTGGGCCAGGGAGCGGCCGCCCAGGAACAGAAACTCGAAGACGTTGTCGAACATGGAGGAGTCGGACCCGTCGGTGTCCACCACGGGCAGGAGCCTCTTCAGATCGTCGCCGAAGAGAGGCGAAGCGCAGAGCTTCTCGCGCGCGTGCATCCAGTTGATGTTGCCGCGCAGGGTGTTGATCTCGCCGTTGTGGATCCCGTAGCGGTAGGGATGCGCGCGGTTCCAGTTGGGGAAGGTGTTGGTGGAAAACCGCGAGTGGACCAGGGCCAGGGCGCTCTCCAGCGCCGGGTCTTTGAGGTCCGGGTAATAAGGCTCCATTTGGTGGGACAAAAGCATGCCCTTGTAGACGATGGTGCGGCTGGAGAGGCTGGGAATGTAAAACCGGTTGGAGCCCGCCTCGTCCATCACCTTGATGGAATGCTCGGCGCGCTTGCGGATGACGTACAGCTTGCGCTCGAAGGCCAGGTCGTCGCCGCCCAGCCCGGATTTCAGGCCGATGAAGGCTTGCCGCACCGCGGGTTCGCCGGCCCGCGCGGTCTTGCCCAGGGAGGAATTGTCCGTCGGCACGTCGCGCCAGCCCAGGAAATCCTGACCTTCCTCCTTGACGATGGCCTCGAACCTTTTTTCGCAGTCCTTCTTCTCGGCCGCGCCGCGGGGCAGGTAGATCATGGCCACGCCGTAGCGGCCGGCCTCCGGCAGGGCCGTGCCCGCCGCCTTCTTGAAAAATTCGTGGGGGATTTGGAAAAGGATGCCCGCGCCGTCGCCGGTGTTGGCCTCGCAGCCGCAGGCCCCGCGGTGGTTCAGGTTTTCCAGGACGGTGAGCGCCTGGCGGACGATCTTGTGGGACTTGCGCCCCTTGATGTCCACCACCGCGCCGATACCGCAGGCGTCTTTTTCGTATTGAGGATCGTAAAGGCCCTGTTTTTTAGGCATATTTTTGGAATTTTTCCGACGAGGGAAGTCGGCGGAAGCCCTTCAAAACCGGATTATATCACATTTCTCCCGTGTTATAATGTCGCCATGGAAAGAAGACATCGTTCCGGTTTTGCGGGGCTTTTTTGCCTGTCTTGTCTCGCCTTTGTTTCCGTTCCGGCAAGGGGGGGCGCCGGGAATTCCGCGGCCTTGGCGAAATCCGGCCAGCACGTTCTCGTGGCGGCGGACGATGCGGAAGCCACGCGCGGCCGGCTTTATCGTTTCCACAACAACGGCGGGCGGTGGGCGCAGGCCGGCCCGGCGGTGCCGGTGACGCTGGGGAAGCGGGGCGTGGGCAAGAGGCGGGAAGGCGACGGCCGCGCGCCGGAGGGCGTTTACCCTTTGACGACGGCTTTCGGTTACGCGGACCGGCCGCCCGAAGGCGCGGCGATGCCCTATCTGCCCCTGACGCCGACCATGGAATGCGTGGACGACGCCGCCTCCCCCCATTACAACCGGATCCTGGACGCGGCGGCGTTCCCCTCCGGAACCCCCTGGACGAGCTCGGAAAAAATGCGGCGGGATATCCACCACGGGGACGATCTTTACAAATGGGGCCTCGTGGTGGATTACAACCCGCGGCGGCGGCCGGGCGCGGGGTCCTGCATTTTTCTTCACCTGTGGCGCGGGCCGGACGATCCCACCGCGGGCTGCACGGCCATGGCGGAGAGGGATTTCCTGGACCTCCTGCGCTGGCTGGATCCGGCGAAATCGCCCGTGCTGGTGCAGGGGACCCGGGCCTTTTTAAGAAAATTGCGCCGCGGCGGCGCCTTGCCGTACGACGTTCCGGCGGCGGCCGCGGGGAGCGGTCCGGACCTCTCGCGGCGCGGCGACATGGTCCCGCTGAGCGGACCCTGGCTCACGGTGGATTTAAAATACACGACGGCCGACAATTTCATGGGAGAGGACCTCTACGGCGATTTCGACCGGTGCTTTCTGCATGAGGAAGCCGCCCGCAAGCTGGAGAAGGCGGGGAGCCTTTTGCGGGAGCGCCGGCCGGGCTGGAGGCTGAAGACCTTCGATTGCCTGCGGCCGCGGTCCATCCAATGGAAGCTGTGGCGGCGCGTCGAGGGAACGGCCCAGGAAAGCTACGTGGCGGACCCGCGGCAGGGATCCATCCACAATTTCGGCTTCGCGGTGGATTTGTCGGTGGAGGACGCGGAGGGCCGGGAGCTGGACATGGGCACGCCCTTCGACGATTTCACGCCTTTGTCGGAGCCGCGGCTGGAGGAAAAATATTTGCGGGACGGGAAACTGACCTCTCGGCAGATCGAGAACCGCCGCCTGCTCCGCGGGGTCATGGAGGACGCCGGTTTCATTCCCCTGCCCAACGAGTGGTGGCATTTCGACGCGCGGCCGAAAGACGACGTGCGGAAAAACCACAGAATCGTCGAATAGGCGGAAGGGGCCCGGGGGAACCCTGCGGAAAGCCGGGAAAACCGAGATTGAATTAAGGGATGTATTTCCAGGCCGCGGCGGCCGACGGGGAAATGCCGAAAGGCCGAAAAGCGGCCGGAGAAGACTGTCCCGCTTGGAACCGGCAAAGGGCCCTTTCGTAGGGCAATCCGGCGGCACGGGCGGCGGCCGCGGCGCGGCGGAAAAATTTTTGGGAACCCGGCCGGCCGGATTCTTTCAGGACGCGCCCCAGTCCCAAGAGGGCGGACACTTCGCCCCGGGCGTCCTTAACTTTTCGAAATATCTTTAAAGCCCGGCGGTAATGCGCCGCGGCGGCGCTGTGTTTCCCCAATCGCCGCAGGCTCCCCCCCAATCCCCAGAAAGCGAAAGCGCGGCTCCCTTCGTCCCCCACCCGGCGGTAGAGCGCCGCCGAAGCCTTGTAAAGCGGCAAAGATTTTTCCGCGTCGCCCCCCACTCGCCAGGCGTTTCCCATGCCGCACAAGCCGTAGGCTCGCCCGAAGGGGTCGCCGGCTTTGGCAAAAATTTCGTGGGCCCGCCGGTACCTGCGCAGGGATTCCCGCCACCGGCCCAGAACCCGCAGGCACCCGGCTTGGCCGCAAAGGGCATAGCCCGCGGCCGAATCGTCCTTCAAGCGGCGGGCGGAAATCTCGGCACGCCTGTAGGCCGCCAAGGCGGCGGGATAATTTCCCAGGAACCGCTCCGTTCCCCCCAGCGCCCACCAGGCGTGGCGCAAGGCTTCCGCGTCCCCTCGGCGCTTCAGCCCGCGCAGGCAGCGCGCCAGGAGAGCGCGGGCGCGCTTCAGGTTGCCGGCGCCCCGCTCCACCAAAGCGATTTCCAGAAGCACCACGTCGGGCGACGGGTCCGCGACGCGGAAAAATTCCTTCCCCGAAACGCTCCGCCACATGGCCCGGGCTCGGTCGAAATGCCCCAGGATGCGCAGGCAGGCGCTGGCGCCCAGAAGGGCCCGCAGGCGCTCGCTGGGAACGCCGCCCAGCCGGTAAAGCCGATGGGCGTTCCAATAGGAGGAAAGGGACTCCTTAAACCGGCCCAGGGCGCGCAACGCCTCGGCGGTTTGGGCGGCGATTTCCGCCTTCAGGAAAACGTCGCGGCGGGCGCGGCCGGCGGCCGCCTTCAGCAGAGGCAAGGCGAGAGCGGGACTGTTTTTGGTTAAAAGCGCTTCGGCTTTTCCGAGAAGCGCCACGGCTCCCTCGCCGCCGGCGGCGCCGCGGCCGGAAAAGGCGGTCCGTTTCACGCGTTCCCTCTCAGCTCGGCGCGCAATTCGCTCAGGCGGGCGGTTTCGGCGGCCGTCAGGGGCGGCAGGTCGGCGGCGGCCGCGGCGCGGCGGAAATCCTCCAGATTCTTGGCTCCCGTCAAGACGGTGTGAACGGCGGGATGGTCGAGGACGAAGCGGAGGGCCAGTTGGGCCGGGCTTCGCTCCGAGCCGAAAACCCCGCAGCGGGTGAACTCCGCCTGCCAGCCGGGCGCGGCGAACCAAGCGCTCCGGATATCCTCGGGCGCGAAGGCGGGGGGCGCGGCGAAATATTTTCCGCTCAGCCGGCCGCCAGCCAGCGCCCCGCGCGCCATGCCCC
Source organism: Elusimicrobiota bacterium (assembly GCA_052388135.1). Taxonomy (GTDB): domain Bacteria; phylum Elusimicrobiota; class Elusimicrobia; order FEN-1173; family FEN-1173; genus JBQTIM01. The sequence continues at coordinate 1,721 of JBQTIM010000206.1, read as the reverse complement.
CCAGGCCCTGGGACGCGACGAAAGCCGCGATCTCATCCTGAGGATCGAGCAGGTTCCGAGGGAATTGGACGACGTCCAGGCAGTCCCACGCCAGGAGCCGCCGCGCGTGTTCGACGGAACTGGTCGAGATGCCCACGGCCCGCACCTGCCCCTTCTCCTTGGCGCGGCGCAAAAATTCGGCCGCGGCTTCGGCCTCCGCCGGGTCCGGCGGGACATGGTAAAGGTAGATGTCTATGAAATCGGTCCGGAGGCGGCGGAGGGAACCTTCGAGGGAAATGGGCAGGCGGCGGGCGGAAGCGTCGCTCACCCGTTGGCCGGCGGGCCCCACCAGGGCGCCGAACTTGGTGCAAACCACCCAGCGGGATCGCCGGCCGCGCAGGGCCTCCCCCACCCGAAGTTCGCTTTCGCCGGCGCCGTATTGTTCCGCCGTGTCCACCACGTTCAAGCCCAGGTCGCCGCAGGCCTGGATGAGGCGTACGGCCTCGGCCCGCCCGGGGTCGGGGTGGCCGTCGGGCCGTCCGTCCAGGAACAGCGGGCCGCCCAGCTGCCAGGCGCCGACGCCGATTTCGGAAACGGACAAGCCCGTGCGGCCCAGAGGGCGGTATTTCATGGCCGGACGGACCTCAGGGAAAGGCGAACGCGGGAGTTCTGCGGGAGAAACCAGGAAGGCAAAGCGCCGCAAGAAACAGGGCGTACGCCCCGCTTCCGCCTTTCGCTCTTTCCTTCCGCGGCAACGTCTAGCGTTTGGAGTGTTGGTAGCGGCGGCGGGCCTTGGGCTGGCCGTACTTCTTGCGTTCCACCATGCGGGGGTCCCGGGTGAGGAACCCTTCCTTGCGCATGACGGGCCGGAGCTTGGGGTCCATTTCGACGAGGGCGCGGGCGATGCCGAGGCGGATGGCCTCGGCCTGCCCGGTGACGCCGCCGCCGGAGGTGTGGATGAAGATGTTGAAGCTGTTCTGCACCTTGTTGGCGGCCTTCAGGGGAGCGATGACGGAGGCCTTCTGGCGGTGGTGCCCGCCGAAAAAATCTTCCACGGCTTTGTCGTTGATGACGATCTTGCCTTCGCCGGGGATCACGCGGACGCGGGCGACGGAGGTCTTGCGGCGGCCGGTGGCCCAGACGGGGGCCTGAACGGTGGGAGAGGTCATGAAACGGGCTCCTTCTCTCCGGCCGAGGGCGCGGAGGCGCGGCGGACCACGTAGGGCCCGCCGGATTTCAATTTGGGGTCGCGGAAATCCACGGACTGGGCGCCGCCGTAGACGGCCGCTCCGTCGGCGCCGCGGAACACCTTGAGGCGGCGCATGAAGCGGTCGCGGCGGCGGTTCTTGGGCAGCATGCCGTAAACCGCCAGCTCGATGACGCGCTCCGGCTTCTCCTCCAACAGCTTGCCGTAGTGCAGATAGGTCTGGCCGCCGGGATAGCGGGAGGAGCGGAAATCGATTTTTTGCGTCAGCTTGTTGCCGGTGAGGCGGATCTTGGAGGCGTTGATGACCACGACGCCGTCGCCCTGGTCCATGTGGGGCGAATAGGTGGATTTGCCCTTGCCGCGCAGAAGCTGGGCGGCCAGGCTGGCCAGGCGGCCGAGCACCACGCCGCTGGTTCCTTTTGAACGCGGACGGCGTGGTGCTCGGCCGCCTGGCCAGCCTGGCCGCCCAGCTTCTGCGCGGCAAGGGCAAATCCACCTATTCGCCCCACATGGACCAGGGCGACGGCGTCGTGGT
>JBQTIM010000205.1:0-4592 GCA_052388135.1 Elusimicrobiota bacterium | reverse complement strand
CCACCTGGCCAGGGATGTCTTCCCGTTGGATGTTGGCGCGTTCCAAATCGGCCTCCGCCAGGAGGATGGTGTTGCGGGAGCGGCCGCCGTTGTAGATGGGCTGGCGCAACCAGCCGCGGGCGGAGTAGAAGGTGTCGGGCTCCAGGCTTTTGGACGGGCGCAGGAGCGTGGAGCCGAACTCCGCCGGCAAGACGAAGTTCTGCTCCGCCAGGTAGCGCGAGCCGTTCATGTTGAGGATCACCTGCGGATAATACTGCGACTTGGCCTGGCGCACGCGCTGCTTGGCGATGTTGATCTTGTTCTGGGCCGAGAGGAGCTTTTGGTTGTTGTGCAGGGCCCGCTGCAGGCTCTGCTCCAGGGTCAGGCTCTCCTCGGCCCGCAGGCCGGTGGAAAAAATCAGGACCGCCGCGGCGGCGCGGAAAATTCTCACGCTCCGCGCCTCAGCCGCCGGCGCAGCTCCGCCATCTGCCGGCGCACGCTGGAAGGCGCCGTGCCGCCAACCGAAACGCGCGCGGCCACGGCCCTGTCGAGGGACAGGGCTTCTTTCAGCCAGGGGCCGAAAACCGGCGAGCGTGCCCGCCAAGCCGCCAGGGGAACCTCCTCCAACGGAAGATCGTTCTTGCGCGCGTGCTCCGCCACGGCGGCCACGGCGGCGTGGGCCTCCCGGAACGGCACGCCTCGCCGGGCCAGGCCGTCGGCGGCCTCCGTGGCCAGGAGCCGCCCTTCCGAGCAGGCCCGCCGCATCTTGTCCGGATGGATTTTCCAGGTGCGGACCATGGGCGCGGCGATCCGCAGGGCGGCCTCGGCCGTGTCCGCCGCGTCGAAAACGGGAGGCTTGTCCTCCTGCATGTCGCGGTTGTAAGCCAGGGGCTGGGCCTTGATGAGCGTCAGCAGGGCCATAAGGTCTCCGTAAACGCGTCCGGTTTTTCCGCGCAGAAGCTCCGCCGCGTCCGGGTTTCGCTTCTGCGGCATGATGGAGGAGCCGGACACGAAGGGGTCGGCCAAGGTCACGAACCCGAAGGAAGGGTGGGACCACACCACCAGCTCTTCCGCCAGCCGCGACAGGTGCGCCATGACCAGCGCCAGCGCGGCGACGTATTCCACCGCGAAGTCCCGGTCGCTCACGGCGTCCAGGGAATTTTCGCACACGGCTTCGAACCCCAGGCGCTTGGCCACCCAGGTCCTGTCGATGGGAAAAGAGGTTCCCGCCAGGGCGGCGGCGCCCAGAGGCAGAACGTTGACGCGGCGCCGCAGGTCGTCCAGGCGGTCGCGGTCGCGCAGGAACATCCAGGCGTAAGCCAAAAAATGATGGGCCGCCAAAATGGGCTGAGCCGGCTGAAGATGGGTGAAGCCCGGCATCACGGCGTTCCCAGCGGCTTCGGCCTGGGCCAGGAAAGCGGCCGCCGTGTCCGACAGCAGGGACCGGGCCGAATCCACGCGTTCCCGCACGTAAAGGCGGAACGCGGTGACGGTCTGGTCGTTGCGGGAACGCGCGGTGTGCAGGCGCCCGGCCGCCGGCCCGATGAGCTTCCGCAGGGCCAGCTCGATGGCGTAATGGACGTCCTCGGCCCGGGGCAGGCGTTCGCCTTTCGCCGCCCGCGCCGCCAGAGTTTTCAAGCCGCGCTGGATTTTGCGGGCGTCGGCCGCCGGGATGATCCTCCGCCGGCCCAGCATTTCCGCGTGGGCCAGGGAGGCCCGCAGGTCGTGGGCCGCCAGGCGGTGGTCGAAGCCGATGGATTCGATGAAGTCGGAGGGGGCCTGGAAAAAATCCTTCGGCAAACGGGAAGCGGCCGGCGGTTTCCGCCGGGTCACCGCGCCCCCGGGCCGGCGCGGCCGGACGACAGCAGGGCCCGCACTTTCAAGGGCAGGCCGAACAGGTTGATGAACCCTTCGGCGTCCCGCTGGTTGTAAATTTCTTCCCGCTCGAAAGTGGCCAGCTTCTCCCAATAAAGCGAGTGCGGCGACGTGCGGCTGAGGGGGATGATGTTCCCCTTATACAACTTCAGGCGCACGCGGCCCGTGACCCGCTTCTGCGTTTCCGCCACGAAGGCGTCCAGGGATTCCCGCAGGGGCGTGAACCACTGGCCGTAGTAAACCAGCTCGCCGTAGCGCGGCGCCGCCTGCTGTTTGGCGTGGAGCGTCTCCCGGTCCAGCACCAAGGACTCCAGCTCCCGGTGGGCGGCGTAGAGGACCGTGGCGCCGGGCGATTCGTAAACCCCGCGGGACTTGATACCCACCAGCCGGTTCTCCACGATGTCCACCCGCCCGACGCCGTGGCGGCCGGCGATTTTGTTCAAGGCAGACACCAGCTCCACGGGACCCAGCTTGCGGCCGTTGACGGCGACGGGGACGCCTTTGGAAAAAGCGATCTCCACCGCTTCGCCCTTGGCCGGAGCCTTCTCGGGAGACACGGTCATTTCGAACATGTCCTCGGCGTAGGCGTTCTTCAGGTCCTCCAAAACGCCGCCTTCGTAGGAGATGTGCCACAGGTTGGCGTCGGAGGAATAGGGTTTGGCTTTCGTCACCGTCACGGGAATGTTGTGGCGGCGGGCGTAGGCGATCTCATCCTCCCGCCCCTTGAACTCCCATTCGCGCCAGGGCGCCAGGATTTTCAAGTCCGGCGCCAGCGCTTTAAAAGTGAGCTCGAACCTCACTTGGTCGTTGCCTTTTCCCGTGGCGCCGTGAGCCACGCCGTCGGCTTTCACTTTTCTCGCTACCTTTACGATTTTTTCGGCGATGATCGGCCGCGCCAAGGACGTGCCCAAAAGATAACGGCCTTCGTAAAGAGCCTCCGCCTGCAAAGCCTTCCAAATGTAATCGGTGACGAATTCGCGGCGGGCGTCCACCACGAAACATTGGGAGGCCCCTGTGGCCAAGGCGCGCTTTTTGAGACGGTCGTAATCCTCGGCCTGGCCCACGTCCACGCAGCAGGCGATGACGTCGCAGGCGTATTGGTCCCGTATCCAGCGGAGCATGACGGAGGTGTCCAGACCTCCGGAATAGGCCACCACGACGCGTTGAAATTTTCTCACGGATTCCTTTTGACCGGTTGGATGAACGTTCGGTTCAGATGGCAGATTCTATCGAATATTGGGAACACCGTCAACGCGCCCATTTTCGCTTTATCCCCGGTATGCCCGGGCCCTTCTTAAAGGATTTATATAAAAATACAGTCGTCGTACACCGTCGCGGGCTTTATAACTCGATTAACTTATTCAAGAAATGTAAAACGGTTTAATCACAGGCCGTTCAAGCGGTTTTATAACCAAGGACATGATGTGGACAAGGCGGCGGCATTATCCCAACAGTGCCCGCGCGGCGGCTCTTTCCCCAGAAAATCGAAGTTATGCAGAATCTGTCCGGAGCGCCGGAAGGGCATAAAAAAACCCCGGCGGGGCCGGGGCGGGGGCTTGTAAAAGGAACGGTTAAGCAACGCGGCTAACGCTTCTTGACATCTGTCATTGCGAGGAGCGTTGTTGGCGACGAAGCAATCCCGGCTTTCAGCGAAGAATGGTTTCAGCGCCGTCGAAACCTGGGATTGCTTCGCCTTCGGCTCGCAACGACAGACGGATCAGCCGAGGGTCTTGCGATTCGCCACGCTAAGAGCGGGCGAGGATCTCCACCAGGATGGCCACCGTTCTCATGCAGGTTTCCCGGATCTGTTCGTTCTGGTCGTTGAAGATGGCCTGGTTCATCTTGCCGGATTCTTGGTCGAACAGGCGGCGGTAGTCCTTGATGGTGAGCTCCGCGCCTTGCTCGGCGCGATTGCGCTCCACCAACTTTTCAATTTCGTTCAAGATGCCGCGCACGTCCGCGGGCCGCGTCGTCGGCTGGCTCATCAGTGGATTTATACTACGTTTTGACGGAGAGTGTCAACGAAATTAAGGCGCGCTTCAAAATTTTCAAGCCCGCCCGCGCCTCTTCTTTGGACAGCGTGAGGGGCGGAAGAAGGCGGACGACGCTTTCGGCGGTGCAGTTCACCAGCAGGCCGCCTTCCCGGCAGGCCTGCACCACGGGCGCGCAGGGCCGGTCCAATTCCAGACCGAGCATGAGGCCCAGGCCCCGAACGGAACGGATGGCGGGGATGTCTTCCTTCCAGGAAGTCAGCTCCTTGAGGAAGAACGCGCCCAGGTCCTGGACGCGCCGCAGGGTTTTGGGCGAGAGAATCTTCAGGACCTCCAGCGCCGCCCGGCAGACCACGGGCCCGCCGCCGAAAGTGGAGCCGTGGTCGCCCGGCTCGAAAAGGTCGGCCACGCCGGCGCGGGCCGCCACGGCGCCCAGGGGCAGGCCGTTGGCGATGCCCTTGGCCATTAGGGTGATGTCCGGCTCCACGCCGAAATGCTCCATGCAAAGAAATTTTCCGGTCCGCCCCATGCCGCTTTGCACTTCATCCGCGATCAGAAGGATTCCGTGTTTGTCGCAGATTCTGCGGAGACGCTTCACGTCTTCCGGAGGCATGATCAAATAGCCGCCTTCGCCCTGGATCGGTTCAAAAACGATTCCGGCGACGTCGGAAGGTGGAATCATGCGTTGGAAGAGCACATTCTCCAAATAGTCGAGAGCGTCGAGGTCCTTCTGGCGGTAGCTGTTGG
>JBQTIM010000204.1:0-3911 GCA_052388135.1 Elusimicrobiota bacterium | reverse complement strand
TTGTCCGCTAAAACCGTACCCACCACCATCGTCACTCCCGAAAGCACCGCCTGGGAAGGCGAGGCCGACTCCCTCATGATTCCGGCCCACGAGGGCCAATTGGGCATCCTGCCCGGACACGCGCCTCTCTTGGCTCAGCTGGCGCCGGGCGTCCTGCAGATCCGCAGCGGGGGAGACGTGAAGCTTTTGGCGGTCTCCGGAGGCTTCCTGGAGGTGTTCGAGGGACGCGCTTCCATTTTCGCCGAGACCGCGGAGATGGACGAGCAGATCGACGAGGAGAGGGCGCGCCAGTCGGCGGAACAAGCCAAGGCCGCCTTGAAGTCGCCCGCCGGGCAGGCCGATTTGAGCCAGGCCCAGGCGGCCCTGCGGCGCGCCCTGGTGCGGTTGAAAGTTTTGGAGCTGGCCCGGCGGCGGCCGGCCGGATCCTCCCGCCCGCCCGCCGCCCACGAGACAGGAGGTTTCATGGCGTTTATCGGCAAGGAAGAGCGCTCCCTCCCCCGCCGCGTCACCATGAAGGATGTGGCGGACCGTTGCGGGGTCTCCCTCTCCACCGTTTCCCTGGTTCTCTCCGGCGACCAGCGCATCCCGCCCGGAACCACCCGCCAAGTCCTCGAGGTGGTCAAGGCTCTCGGCTACCGCCCCAACGTCATCGCCCGCAACCTGGCGCGCCAGCGGTCCAAGACCCTGGCCGTCATCCTTCCCGACCCCGAGTCCAAAGCCGACCAGCGGTTTTTCGCCGAGGCGCTGAAGGGCGTCTACGCCGAGACCGCGCGCCAAGGCTACAGGCTCATCCTGGACGTCGCCACTCCCCAATTCATGTCGCGCCGCTTTTATCTTCGCCTCTTGAAAGAAAACTCCGCCGACGGCCTGCTTTACCTGGGCGCCGGCCTGCGCGACGAGTTCCTGGCCGACAAGGAGCTGCTCTCCTATCCGTTCCTGTTGGTGGGCGGCTACCTGGACGATTCCCACATTTCCTACGCCGCGCCCGACGAAGAGTCCGGCGCCCTCGCCGCCGTCCGGCATCTGGCGGCCCTGGGCCACGCCCGCATCGGGCACATCGGCGGCCCCGCTCTCTTTTCCTCCGTCCGCGATCAAGCCGCGGGCTACCGGCGGGCGCTGGAGGAAAAAAACCTGGCCTTCGACCCTTCCTTGGCCGAGGAAATCGCTTTCCACCCGGAAGCCGCCCGCCAAGCCGCGCTCCGCCTGCTGGAAAAAAAGGCCACCGCGCTGTTTGCCGGCACCGACCTTATGGCCGCCGGCGCCCTGGCCGCGGTCAAAGAATCCGGCCTGCGGCCCGGCCGCGACATCGCCGTCGTCGGCGTGGGCGATGCCGACGCGGCCGAATGGCTGGATCCGGCCCTCACCACCGTCCGCTTCCGCGTTCGCGACATGGCGGCGGAAGGGACCCGACGCGTCATCGAAGGCGTCCAGGGAGAAGCCTCCGGCGTCTTCCAAAAGAAGTATCCCGCCGAACTCATCGTCCGCAAAAGCTGCGGCGCCTCCGCGGCGTCTCGGACCGCTTCAAACCTGCCGTAACGCCTTCCCGGCCGTGTTCTCCGCCGGCGGTGCAATCCCGCCCAGGATAGATCTTTTGTGTTCTAACTTGCGAAAAATACCCATCGGAGAAGCCATTTTGTATAATACCGGTCAGGGCGGATTTTTTTTCTTATTAAACAACCAGTTCTTCCGCAGTAAATAAATAACCTTGTCGTGGTCAGGACGCGGCCCGCGGGCGCAAGCCCGCGGAGGCCCCGTTTTTTTCTTGAAGAGGAAATGGGGAAGACATGATTTCCGAAATGGACCACGACCTTATAACGCTTTCGCGGCCGGCCAGCCCGGTCCTGGGGGCCGCCGACCGGAAGCTTTCCGGCCGGCCTTTAGAAAAAAATGACCGCGGGCTTACCATCCTGGTGCCGGCCTATAACGAGGCGGAAAGCATCGCGGACACCCTGCGCAGCCTGAAGGCGCAAACCCTCCGGCCGAAGGAAATCATCGTCATCGACGACTTCTCCACCGACGGCACCGGAGAGGTGGCGCGGCGCCATGGGGCCACGGTCCTGCGGCCTTCCAGGAACACCGGGTCCAAGGCGGGGGCGCAGAACTTCGCGCTGGCCCAGGTGCGCACCGAGTTCACCATGGCCATCGACGCTGACACCACCCTGGCGCCGGACGCCGTCGAAAAGCTCATGGGCGTCCTGCAGGACCCCGCCGTCGCGGCCGCGTGCGGGTTCGTCATCCCGCGGCGCGTCCGGACCCTGTGGGAGCGGGGACGCTACGTGGAGTACCTCCTGGCATTCACCTTCTACAAGGTCATACAGGACTATTGCGAGAAGCCCCTGATCTCCTCCGGCTGTTTCTCCGTTTACCGGACGGAGGTCTTGCGGTCCAACGGCGGCTGGTCCACGCGGACCCTGGCCGAAGACATGGACCTCACGTGGTCGTTTTATCAGGCCGGTCACCGGGTCCGGTTCGTTCCGGAGGCCGTGTGCTATCCCATCGAGCCGCACAATTTCAACTTCATGCGAAAGCAGCTGCGCCGCTGGTCCCACGGTTTCGTGCAGAACGTCCTTCTGCACTGGCGCGGGCTGCTCAACGTGCCTTATCTTCGCTCGGCCGTGGCGGTGGCGTTATGGGACGCTTCCGTCGCCTCAGTCGCTTACCTCATCCTCTTGCCGCTCTTGGCCCTCATTTTTTCCAATCCCTTGTTCCTGCTGGGATACGTGGTCGACGCGCCCGTGGTGCTCATTCCCATTCTCTCCAAGGCCGTCGCCCGCAAAGAGACGAAGCGCGCCTTGGCCAGCGTTCCCGCGTTCTTCGTCCTCAGGACCGTGAACGCTGTTTTCCTGTTGGAGGCGCTGTGGACAGAGATCGTCCTCAGGCGGCGCTTCGATGTATACGAGAAAGGACACTGACATGACGGCAGGCCTTCCCGGATCCGGCATCGGCGGCTTATTTTATTTATTGACGGCCCTCCTAATGCCCTTGCACGAGTTGGGCATGGCCCTGAAGGGGGCCAGCAGCCCGCAAAGGCGGCGCGTGGTGGCGTTTCAATCGACGATCGCGCTCGGCATCGTGCTGATGGTCTGGGCCACGGGCTGGGCGCTGGGCTGGCTGATCCAGGCGGCCGGACAACCAGCGTTCGCAGGCAACGGCCTGCCCGGGGGGGGAAACTTCCTCCGGTTGACGCCCTTTGCCGTCATATTGACCACCCTGGGCGGCGTGATGGTGGGGGTCCAGATCTTGCGGCTGGCCGTACACGGCAGATCACCGGTCCAGAGAGCGAAAGTTTTAAACAGTGGCCCGGAGGATCAACCTGAACAATAAGCGCCTCCCTTCCGCGTCTCTTCCCCGCTTCCCCGCAGGTTTCATATAGGGCCGTCTGTTATATTTGTATAATCCCTCGCATGTTGTTTTTTAAAGCGGTCAACAGCCCGCTGTTCTGGGGCGTCAGCACCATCTATTTAGCGGCCTGCGGCGTTTGGGCCCTGATGCTCGTGGGCGCCTGGGCGGGCTCCTTGCAGCAGCCGGGGAAGCTTCGCCGCATCGCGTTGTCCAAGAAGCACGCGGACAATATCATGCGGGCCCTGGTCCGGGAACTGGTGACGATCCTCGGCGCCGTCGGCATCCTGGCCGTGGCCCTGATCAAGTCCCTTTCCCTCCAGGACGCGGTGGACGCCAACATCGCGGCCCTCCTCTGCCAGGTGCGAGGGGAAAACACGCCGCCCGCCGTGGCCAGCGGAATTTCCATTTTCGCCACGGTCCCGGGGAAATACCGGCAGACGCTTCGGGCTTACGAGGAATTCCTGAAGAGCCCGTCGTCCCCGAACCTGGAGCTCATTCAAGAGCTCCTGCCCGAAGACAAAGGCGCCTTCGACCACAGACTGCTGGGAATGTCCCGCCACATCCTGGCG
>JBQTIM010000203.1:0-5522 GCA_052388135.1 Elusimicrobiota bacterium | reverse complement strand
CCGTTAGCGCTGGTCCCGACCAGACGATTACTCTGCCTTCTTCGGCCAATTTGGACGGCACCGTCACGGACGACGGCCTCCCGTCCGGTACGTTGACCCAAACCTGGAGCCGCGTGAGCGGACCGGGCACGGTGACCTTCGCCAACCCCACCGCGGCGGACACCGCCGCATCCTTCAGCGCGGCGGGGACTTACGTTCTGCGCCTGACCGCCACGGACGGGGCGCAGTCCGTTTCCGATGACGCCGTCATCGCCGTGCGTGCTTCGCCGCCGGTGTCCGGCCGGCCCGTGCTTTCCTGGAACGGCGTGGACGCCGCAACCTCGCTCCGGGAGGAAATTTGGCTCAACGCCCTGGTGGTACCCCTGCGGGCGGAGGGGTCCATTCATTATCACTACGCGCTCGGCGCGGCGCCCACGGCCGTGAATGAAACTTTTCCCGGCTGGAACGGCGACGTTCAGAGCGGATCCCTATACCACGATGACCCGGGCGTGGCGCCCGGGTCCACAAAACCCCTGGCGGGTTTCCGAGTTCCGGGCGAGGGGCGCTATTTCGTCAGCGTGCTGGGAGACGGCTATCCAATGGATGCGAACAACCCCGCCCTCCACGGCCAGGCGGTTCAGGGAGATGCGTTCCGATTTTTTATCGACGGGACCAAACCGTTCGTGTTCGGCATTTCCGGCCGGTTCGAGACCGGCCCGTCTTTCGCTATTCGAAGCGGAATTCCAACGCCGGATATCACTCCCTATTTCAGTTGGAGCGTTTCGAATCCCGCCGGTCCCTCCGGCCTGGCGAGCCCCATCGCCGGCTACTCTTACAGCTTTTCAACGAACGCCTCCGCGGAGCCGCCCGTTGGCGCGGTGGATCCGGGCATTCCCCTGGAATCTCCCGGCGTGCATATAGAAGCGGGGGTCGAATACGGACAGGTTTATTATTTCAAGGTGCGGGCGCGGGACCTGGCGGGCAATTGGAGCGACGCGGCCTCGTTCACCTACGTTCCGCGGCCCGACTCCGATTTTCCGTCCATCCTGCGCGTGGAGGATGGGGGGCTGACGGTTCCGAGCAACGGGGCCAGTGTCGGCGTCGGCCGGACGCCGGACATCCGCGTGGTTTTCAGCGAACGCATGGACGGCCCGGCGCTGGCGGACGCGTCGCGGCCGGGCTTCCTGCTGGTGGAAGGTTTCGACGAGGCCGGCCGGCGCGTGGAGCGCGACGTCCCGCTGGCGCTGGAATACGACGGGTCGGGGGCGGCCGTCCTGCGGCCCAAGACCCCTTTGGAGCCTGGGCGCTGCTACGAACTGCGCTCCACGGATTCCTTGAAAGACGAAGCCGGCAACCCCGTGTTGTCGCCGTTCCGCCGGCACCTCTACACGCTCATGGACCCGTCCGTGGAAGCCTGCGCGGTGGACGCCGAGGACCCCCGCACGCGCGCCTGCCTGCCCGCGGGCGCCTGGGGCGATTTCCCGGCGGTGATGGCCATCAACGATCCCGTCCGGGCCGGCTCCATGGCGTCGGCCGCCGTTCCCTCGGACATCCTCCGCGCCAACGAGAACGCCCGGCGCAGCCGCGGGGAGTACGGCCGGCTCCTGGCGGTCAAGGAGTTCAACCTTTACGACGCGGCCCTCAATAGGGTGGAAGGGCGGCTCTCGGCGCCCGCCGTCGTCGTCATGGGCTACGCCGACGACGACAACGACGGCGTGGTGGACGGCACGGACCCGCCCGTGCGGGAGACCGCCTTGCGCCTGTCGTGGCTGGACGAATCAAGCGGCGTCTGGGTGCCCATCCCGGGCTCCCAAGTGAACCCCGACGCCAACACCGTATCGGCCCCGGTGCGCCGCTTCAGCGTGTTCGGCCTCATCGGCGAGCCGTCCTTGGAATTGGCCGGCGCCTACGCCTATCCGGTGCCCTTCCGGCCCGCCTTGGGGCACTCCGAAATCACCTTCACGGAGCTTTCCAGCCTGGCGACGATTCGTGTCTACACGCTCAGCGGCGAGCTGGTGCGGGAACTGCAGGAGACCGACGGAGACGGCGTTTTAAAATGGGACGTGACCAACAGCCGCGGGGAGCCTCTCGCCAGCGACGTCCATTTCTACGTGATTGAGAACAGCCGGCAGAAAAAAACGGGCAAGCTGGTGGTGATCCGATGACGCGCGCGGAGGCTCCGGCGGAGCGGACCCGCGCGGCGCGGGCGGGATGCCTCCTGGCGGGAGCGTTGATTTTCTTATGCCCCAAGCTTCCGGCCGGAGGTCCCGGCTCCGGCACGGCGAACTTCTTAAAAATGGGCGTGGGCGGTCGGGGCGTGGCCATGGGCGACGCTCAAACCGCCGACGCGCCGGACGCCACCGCCCTCTATTGGAACCCGGCCGGCCTGGGCAACTTGCGGCAGAAGGAAGTCTCCTTCATGCGCAACGCGTATCTCCAGGGGACCCGGCAGGATGTTCTCTATTACGTCCACCCGGTCCGCGGCGGCTCTTCTCTCGGGGCGGGCCTCTCGGTTTTGCGGGTGCCGGACATCGCGGGTTACGATTCCTTCGGCGCCAAAACGGGGGACTTCTCGGCCTCCGACACGCTGCTGACCTTGGGCTGGGGAAAATCCTGGGAGAACCTGCCGTGGCTTCCCGGTTTAAGCACGGGAGCGAACATCAAATATTTACGCAAAGACCTGATGGGCGAAAAGGCTTCGGTCCCGCTGTTGGACCTGGGACTTATCTACGAAGCGCGGGAAGGCCCCTTTCGCCGGCTCCGCACGGGTCTTGCCGCCCAAAACCTCGGCGGCGGCCTGAAGTTCGACGGCGAGACATCGGACTTGCCCGGAGCGTTCAAGGCGGGGCTGGCTTACCCCATTCTGGGAGAAACCGTGGCCTTGACCTCCGACCTCGTGTTTCCGTCGGACGACGAGACTTTCCTTAACGTCGGGGGGGAATACCGTCTTTGGGACCTTCTGTTCTTCCGCCTCGGCTACAAGGGCCGCAAGGACTTGGACGCGGGCCTCACCTACGGCGCCGGTTTCGGCAACGAGCGACTGCGGGTGGATTACGCCTTCATACCCTTCGGCGACTTGGGCGACAGCCACCGCGTGAGCCTGGGTTTCCGGTTCGGGCGGGATTTCGCCCGCGCCCGGATTCAAGACCAAATCCGGCGGGCTTACGCCGAGGCCGCCTCCTTCTACGCCCGGGGGCGGCTGGTGGACGCCTACCTGCAGGCCTCGCAAATCCAGAACGTGGCTCCCTGGCACGTTCCGTCCAAGACCCTCATGCACAAGGTCCGCCGGGCGCTCAAAGACGAGGAGGACGCCGCGCGGCGGGAAAAGCTGCAAGCCCAAATCGACGAGCACTACCGGAGAGGGGTGGAAAATTTCCGGCAAGACCGCCTGGTTTCCGCCAAGCAGGAGTTCGAGGCCGTCTTCGCTCTGGACCCGGGTCACGAAGGCGCCAAGACCCACCGTCAGGAAATAGACGGACGCTTTTCCAACATGATGCGGACGTTCTACGAATCCGGCATGCGCTATTTCGCGGCGGGCGATTACGCCATGGCGCGGGATGAGTTCCGCAAGGCCCTGGTCCTGAAACCCGCCCACGCGGAAGCCCGGGCCCAACTCACCCGCGCGGAGAAACTTTTGGGCCGGGAAAAAGGGGAAAACGAAAAACGCGGCCAAGCCGACGCGGCCCGCGCCTCTTTCGTCGCCGCGCTGGACGCCTTCCAGCGGGAAGATTTCGCCGGCGCCCTGGCGAACTTCGAGGAAACTCTTCGCCTGGATCCGGGCCACGAGGACGCCGCCCGCTACCGACTCCTGTGCCGCGACGTCCTGGCCCGGGAGAGGTTCGAGAAAGGAACCCGCGCCGCGCAGGCGGGGGACCGCCGGGGCGCGGAAGAGAATTTCAAGGCCGCCCTCGGCCACAAGCCGGACTACGCTCCGGCAAAAGACGCCTTGAGCCGTCTGGACGCGCAATCGGATCCTTACAAAAAGAGGCAATCCCAGCTTCTCTACCAAAGAGGCCTCGAGGCCCTTTTGACCCGGGAACCCGACAAAGCGGCGGATCTTTGGCGCCAGGCCCTGGAATTGGACCCGGACAACGCGCCGGCGGCGCGCGGCTTGAGCCGGTTGCGCTAGCCGGCTTTCCGCCGCTCCCCTTGCGGCCGCCCCCGCGCGGCCTCTCCCTCCTGCCGAGATTGCCCGCGGAACCCGGACGAGCCCTTCCCCTCCGGCATTCGGGCCCGCGCCGTCTCCGGGCTGGATGAAACCTGTTATTCAATATAAACTGTAAAGAATGAGCGCCCCGCGGTCCTCCCTGCGCCTCTCCCAACGGCCGGACGTGCGCCTCCGCGCCAAGCTTTTGGCGCGCATCCAAACGGTCCAGCTCCTGCGGCTCAACGAGTCGCAGGTGGCCTCCCTCCTGAAGGAGATCGAGGAGGACCCTCTCTTCCAAAAAATCGTCCGCCCCGTCCGGCCCGAATGGAAAATCGTCCGCTACCAGCCCCATCCCCGCACGCGGCTGTCATCCTCGTTCTACGAGATCAACGAAGGGGTCCTTCCGGCGTCCTCGTCGGCGGAGACGGCCGGCTTGCTGGACGAAAGCCGGGGCGTGCTGGACTTGATCCACAAGATGGGCCGGGCGAATTTTGAGAAATATTTTCTTTACGCGGATTACGAGTGCGCGCCGGAGGAAGCCGCCGCCGCCTGCGGCGTTTCGCCCGAAGAGGCGGGACGAGTCCGCGCCTTCCTCCTGTCCTATTCCGTCCTGGGGGAATTCCTGCGGCCTTCGTCGCCGTTCCACGGAGCCACCGCCGCGACGTGCCTGGCGCGGGTGGGCCTGGAGGGCGACGACGTGGTGTTCGAATACATGTCGCCGCACCTGGCCCGGGGCCGCTTCGACATCCACTACGACCGCTTGAAGGCGCTGGCCGACCGCGAGGACGTGCCGCCAGAGGAGCGCCGCCGCCTGCGGGCCTTGGTGCGGCGACTCGAGCTTTTCAACTGGCGCCAGAACACTTTGTTCCGCCTGCTGGACCTCCTGACGCACACCCAGCGGTTCTATCTGAAAACACGGGAGAGCGTCCGCCGCCGCCCCCTGACCCAGCGCCAGATGGCCGCCAAGCTCAGCGTCGCGCCCTCGACGGTGAACCGGGCCATCCACGGCCGCAGCGTGATCCTGCCCTGGGAAGAGGAGGTGATGATCGAAGACCTTTTTTGCTCCCGCAAGGAGCTCTGCCTGGACGCCCTCGACGTCCTGACCGCCTCCGATCCGGAATTCCAGGCCAAGACGGACCTGGCCTTGCAAACGCGCCTCGAGACCGACTTGGGCTTCCCCGTCCCGCGCCGCACCGTGAACAATTACAGGCGGGCTCTGGAGACGACCCAAGGGAGCGTGAAGCGCGCCCGGCCGGGCCCCGCGCCGTCCGAAGCTTAACCCGGATTCCCCGGTTGGGCGCGAGGACCGAGACGGAAAAGACGGGGATTTTTACGAAACAAAAAAGTGAGAGCGTAGCCCGGACTACGGTCGAACTTTTTTGTGAAGGAAAAAGCC
>JBQTIM010000202.1:0-4130 GCA_052388135.1 Elusimicrobiota bacterium | reverse complement strand
CTCCAGGCCGTTCGAGCCGGTGACGCCGGGTTTCGGCGTCCTGACCCTTGAGGACCTGGGCGGCCTGGGAAACATCGTCTCTCCCGACGGAGAACGGCGGGGCGCCGCGGCCCTGGTGGACTGGGTGGAGTTCATGGGCGCCGACGCGCTCATGGTGCAGGGGGCGGAATCCAGCGGCTATCAAAAGAAACTTCCGGCCGAGTTCCCCTGGTACACGCGGCCCGAAAGAGATATCCGGGCCCTGGGCCGGGAATGCCACGCCCGCGGCCTCAAGTTCGGCGTTTATCTGCTGTGTTTCCTCGTGGGCGGGCCGCCTGAAAACACCCCCGATTACGCCTACGGCTGGGACTACCGCGAGGGCCGTCTTCTGCACGGGCCCGAGATGAAAACCCGGCGGGGCATTTCCATCACCGATCCCAAGCGCGCGCAGGACATCGTCAACATGCTCAAGGTGTGGCGCGACATGGAGGAAGTGGACATCATCGGCCTGGACTACATCCGGCCCGTCTTCGGCGGCTACGAGCTGGCCATGGATTTCGCCTCCAAGATGCCGGTGGACCCGCCGCCGGGCTGGGACGGTTTCTCCGAGCATCAGCGCATGCAGTGGCTGGCGAAAACGCGCCTCCTTCCGCCGACGCTGGAGATGCGCGGCGTGCGGAACTACAAATTCATAGACAAGTGGTTCTGGTACCGCGCCCACCGCTCCGCGCAGGTGGTGCGGGCCATCAAGGCGGGCGTCGGCGACCAAAAGCCCCTGTGGGCCTTCACCTTGTCCTGGGAGAAAGGCTGGCAGCACGGGCAGGACCCGGTGATGATGCGGGACGCCGGCCTCGACATGGACGCCATCATGCTCTACGAGGCGAACACGGAACAGTTCGGCGCCCTCGTGAAGCAATGGAACGACTACGTGAAGCAGAGCGAGGTGAACCTCGTCGTCGGCGACGTCGTGGATTGGAATTTGCATCAAAAAACCCTGAACCCCGCCGGGCCCGAGGATTTTTACAACCGCAACATGAAGGCCGTGAAGGAGTTCCACGCGGACAAGCCCGTGCGGGGGCTTTTCATACACGATTTCACCCGCGCGCGGCGCGGGCGCATCGCGCCTTACACCATGAAGGAATGGCTTCTGGCGGGCGGCGCCGCCATCACCTCCCTGCGGTCCCTGCACAAGAAATTGCCTTATGAGCTGTCGCTGTCGTTCCCGGACGCCGTCGCTCCCGGCGCATCGGCGCAGGGGCGGCTGTCGTTCGCCGGAGCCGCCAAAGGGAAGGCGGTCGTGGAGCTGTCGGCCGCGCCGGACGTGCGGGTGGAGCCGGCCCGGATCGAGCTGACGCCGGAATCTCCGTCGGCTTCTTTCACCGTCCGCTACGCGCCCGACGGACGCTCGGCGGCGCGGGGCTTCCGGTCTTTCGTCGCGGCCCGCACGGAGGCGCCTCCGGGCGGCCGCCGCCAAATCTATATGAAATACTTCCAAGGGAAAAAACCACCCGCCGCGGAAACATCCGCCCCGCCCGTGAAATCCACCGCGCCGGCGGGAACGCCTTGAGCTTCTGGAGACGCCTCCTCGATTTCCTTCAGGGCGGTCCGGCGCCGGAGGCTTGGGGCCCCGCCCGCGACTTCATGGTCCGCCGGCAGATCGAGAGCCGCGGCGTGCGCGACGCCCGCGTCCTGGCCGCCCTGCGGACGGTGCCGCGGCATCTTTTTTTTCCTGAACGGTCGCGGCGGCAGGCCCACAGCGACCGCGCCGTTCCCATCGGCTATGGCCAGACCATCTCCCAACCTTACATCGTCGCGTTCATGACGGAACTGCTGGGGCTGACCGGCGGGGAGAAAGTTTTGGAGGTGGGCACCGGGTCCGGCTACCAGTCGGCGGTTCTCTCCCTTTTGGCCGGCCGGGTCTTCAGCGTGGAGGTGGTGCCGGAGCTGGCCCAGCAGGCGCGCCAGACGTTCCGGACGTTGGGCTACGGAAACATCGCCGTGCGCACCGGCAACGGCCGGGACGGCTGGCCCGAGGAGGCTCCCTTCGACCACGTTCTGGTGACGGCCGGAACGGAGCGCGTGCCCGCGGCCTTGGCGGACCAGCTTAAGACCGGCGGCCGCCTGGTGATCCCGCAGGGACCGCTCAAAGACCAAAAACTCGTCCGATACGTCAAGACGCCGGAGGGCCTTAAGGCCGAGGTTTTCTTCCCCGTGCGCTTCGTTCCGTTCGTCGGGGCCGCGTGAGGCTTCCGTGGCTCTGCCTCTTGGTCCTCGCCGCGCCGGTCGCCGCCCAGGACCCGGACCTGCGCGACGCTCCCGATTTGGCGCTGGACGTGGCAATCTCCACCGCGCCGGCGGGTCCTCGCGCGACGCCGTTTCCCGGCGAGGCGTCACGGCTCCTGGGTTTGGAAAAGGATAAATTGGAAGCCGCGGAAAAGCAGGGTTTCGGCCGTTCCGAGATGTTGATCCTTTCCGCCGTGGCCCGGCAGCCCGGACAGAAGTGGGAGGAGCTCCTGCGCAAACGCCGGGAAGGCGCCCGCCTGCGCCGCCTGGCCGAGGAGGCCGGCCTGCCGTACAACGATGTGTTCCGCCGCGCCCAGCTGGACCTGCAGGAGGTGGAGAAAGCCTTGGCGGCGCGGTCCTCCGGCGTGAAGCGCTCCACGGCGGCGGTTTCCGCGCCGCCGGAGAGCTCCGCGCCCGCCCCCGCGGTTGAGGTGCCGGAATGAGGTGGGGAAAGCCTCACGGCGACCGTCAGCGCGGCTTCCTTCTTTTGGCCCTTTACGCCGTCTTGTCCGCGGCGGTCCTTTGGCGCGCGCCGCGCCCGGCCGATCCCGGCGCCGCCGCGCCGGCGAAATCGCGTGCTGGAACCGTGGCGGTGGTGGACATTTACGGTCCCATCACCCTGGGCGCCGGCTGGGGCGTTTCCGACGTGGACCTCACCGTCCGCCGCCTGCGGGAATTCCGCCGCAACAACGACGTCAAGGCCGTTCTCCTCCGGATCAACTCTCCCGGCGGCAGCGTGGCGGCCGTCCAGGAAATCCACCAGGAGGTGGCCGCTCTCCGCGCCGCCGGCAAGGTGGTGGTGGCCTCCCTGGGCGACGTGGCCGCCTCGGGCGGCTACTACGTCGCCGCGCCCGCCCACAAGATCGTGGCCAACCCGGGCACACTCACGGGCTCCATCGGCGTCATTTTGGAGCTGGGCAACGTGCAGGAGCTTTTTAAGAAAGTGGGCATTAAGACGGAGACGGTGAAGTCGGGCCGCCTCAAGGACATCGGTTCTCCCTTCCGTCCTCTGGAGCCGGCGGAACGGGTCGTGTTCCAGGGCATCGTGGACGACGCCTACGGACAGTTCTTCCGCGCCGTGGCCGAAGGCCGGGGAATGCCCGCCGAAAAGTTGCGCCCGCTGGCCGACGGCCGGATTTTTACAGGTTCCCAGGCCCAGGCCGCCGGTTTGGTGGACGCGCTGGGCAATTTCAACACCGCCGCGGAGCTGGCCCGCCAACTGGCCGGCCTTCCCGCCGACCATCCCCTGCGTTTCTCGCCCGTCTCGCCCTGGGAAAAATTTTTGAAGCTCATCGGAGACAAGACGGCGGAAAGCCGCCTGCCCGTCCCCTGGCCGTCCCGGAAAACGCGCTTTGAATATGTCTGGGAGTGACGCGCCCGTCGCCGGTTTTCGCCGGGCGTTCCGCCCCGGCGCGGGCGGCTTCGCCGCGGTTCTGGGGCGGTTCTTCCGGGACCCGCGCCGGGCCCTGGAAGAGGTGCGCGCCCAGCCCCGCCTGGGGCAGGCGTCGGCCGCTCTCTTGCTGGCCCTGCTGGCCAGGTTCCAGTCCCGCTGGCTGGACGGCTCGGCGCAAGCGGGGGACGTCCTTCGATCCTTGGCCGGCGGATTTCTGTTGTGGCTGGCGCTGGCGGGCGTCTGGCACGCCGCCGGCCGCGCGTTCAAGAAGCCCGGCACCTATCGCGCCATGCTCTGCCTGGCGGCCTGGAGCGCCACCGTCTATTGGCTCGTCCTGCCCGCGGCCTACCTCGCCTCGCTTCTGCCCGAGCTCGCCTGGGTTCAGCGTTCTTTCCGTCTCGCGGCCGCCTGCGGTTTTTTCTATCTGGCGTGGACGAGCCTTCTGTTGAACTAAGGCTGGTCGGGAGGAGCCGCC
>JBQTIM010000201.1:0-2735 GCA_052388135.1 Elusimicrobiota bacterium | reverse complement strand
GATTTTACCCCGGCCCTCCGGCGAGGCGTCTAGCGTAGTGTCTCCAACACTTCTTTGCTTATGTCATTGCGAGGAGCGTTGTCTGCGACGAAGCAATCCCAGCGTTCAGTACACCGAGAATCGTTTTTCAGCGCAGGCGACCCCTGGAATTGCTTCGCCTTCGGCGCGCAATGACATCCAAATAAGTCAAGAGACTTATGCGACACTACACAAGCGGGAGGAATTTCTTGGCCGGCCGGTTCGGAGGCGGCCCCGCGGACCGCTTGCCCGCCCCGCGGCCCGTCTCCCCGCCCCCGCAGGACCTCTTCACCCCGGTTTTGGAGACGCTGAGCGCCGGCGTCCTCATCGTGGACGCGCGGCGCCGCGTCCTGCGCTGCAACGAGGCCGTGGCGCCCTGGACGAACCGCCCCCCCAAGGATTGCGCCGGCCTTCCCCTCTGGGACGTGTTGCGCCACCGCGAGGCGGAGGACATGGTTTCAAGAGTGCTGGCCTCGGGCCGCCCCGAAACGGCCGAGCTCTCCCTCAGTTTCCCCTCGGAAACCCACTGGGCCGTGGCCGCGCGGCCCTTTCCGCCGCAGGGCCCGCCCCAAGGCGCGGTGATCACTTTCGACGACCTTTCGCGCCTGCGCCGGCTGGAGAACATGCGCAAGGACTTCGTGGCCAACGTGTCCCACGAGCTGCGCACGCCTCTCACGGCCCTGCGGGCGGCATTGGAAACTCTTTTGGAAGGCGCCCTGGAGGACCCCAAGAGCGCCCGCGATTTCCTGGAAACCGCCCAGTCGCAGGTGGACCGCCTGCAAAGGCTCATCGAGGACCTGCTGGTGCTCTCGCGCCTGGACCGCTCCGGCCCGGAGGCCAAGGGAGGCGCCGCCGACGTGCGCGCCACGGCGGAGAAAATCCTAAAAGTGCTGGGACCCATGGCGGAAAAGAGCCGGGTGACCCTGGAAACCCGCTGGCCCGAAGCGCCCCTGCGCGCCGCCGTTTCCGCCGACCTCCTCATCCAGGTGCTCACCAACCTTTTGGACAACGCGGTCAAGTTCAACCGGCCGGGCGGGAAGGCCGTCTTGTCGGCGCGGGCGGCGGGCGGGTCGGCCGAGATCGTGGTGGAGGACACCGGCGCGGGCATCGCGGCCGAGGATTTGCCGCGGGTGTTCGAGCGGTTCTACCGGGCGGACAAGGCCCGCGCCGCGGACACCGGCGGCACGGGGCTGGGGCTTTCCATCGTCAAGCACATCGCCGAGAACGCCGGGGGGTCGGTCCGGGCCGAAAGCGCGCCCGGCCGCGGCTCGCGCTTCACCGTCACCCTGCCCCTGGCCCGCTGACGCTTTTCTTTTTCGAGATGAACTGGTAAAGTTTTTTTCTCCCCGCGCGGGAAGGAAGGCCCTATGGAAAGACACTTCGACGAAAATTTAAAAACGCTCAAGGAGCGCCTCCTGAGGATGGGAAGCGTGGCCGAGGAGATGATTCAGAAGGCGGCCAAGGCGCTCACCGACCGCAGCCCCAAGCTGACGGAGGAAGTCTTCGAGCTGGAGAAGACCGTCAACAAGCTCCACCTGGAGGTGGACGATCTCTGCATCAAGCTCATCGCCCTGCACCAGCCCATGGCCGCGGACCTGCGCCTGCTGGCGGCGGCCATGAAGATCAACACCGACCTCGAGCGCATCGGCGACCAGGCCGTGAACGTCTGCCAGACCGCCTACTACCACCTCTTCAAGGAAACGCCCGTGCCGGAGATCGCCATGGTGGCCGACATGGCGCGCATCGCCCAGAAAATGCTCAAGGACAGCCTGGACGCCTTCTCCAAGCAGGACGTAGAGCTGGCCAAGTCCGTCCTGACCCAGGACGAGGAGGAGGACCGCCTCAAGAGCCAGACGCTCAACGGGCTCATCGAGCTCATCCGCAAAGACTCCGCCCACGCCAAGCAGTTCGTGGACATCATCCTCATCTCCCGCAACCTCGAGCGCATCGGGGACCACGCCACCAACATCGCCGAGGACGTGATTTTCATGGTCCTCGGCAAAGACATCCGCCACCAGGAAAAACCCAAGACCTGACCGGGCCCTCTCGGGCCGGCCGCGGCGGCTTTCGGCCCTCGCGGCTGCCGCAATTTCCTCGGCCTCTCTGCCGGCGAAAGCCGCGCTCGGCAACTCCATCAGCCTCTAAAAATCCATTTCACCCCCTGGACCCCGGCTTTCGCCGGGGCGACGGGCCGGGAGGAAGCCCTCAAGAAATTCCGCCGGGCGGCGAGGGAAGAAAACTTTTTTAGCGGAGTTCGGCTGGGTTCGCGCTTAAAATAGGGATCACCCGAGACTGGGGCCGGCCGCCGGTGATTTCGGCGCGCCGGCCTTTCACGAAGACGTTGATCTCGCTGCGCGCGCCGAAGGCGGGCAGGTAAATTCCGGGCTCGATGGAGAAGAGCGAGCCGGGCAGGACCCGGCGCTCCTCGCGGGTTTCGTAGCCGTCCATGTTGGCGCCGTTGGCGTGGTCCTCCGCGCCCATGGAGTGTCCCGTGCGGTGCGTGAAGCGTTTCCCGTAGCCGGCCTTTTCGATGACGGAGCGGGCGGCCCGGTCCACGTCGCGGCCCCGGAGCGGGCGCCCTTCGGCGAAGGCGCGGCGGACCTTTTCCAAGGCGGCGTCCCGCGCGCGGCGGACGATTTGAAAAATTTCCTCGTGCCTCTCCGGCGCGCGCTCTCCCGCGAACCCGCACCAGGTGATGTCCGCGTAAACGCCGTCGC
>JBQTIM010000200.1:0-20648 GCA_052388135.1 Elusimicrobiota bacterium | reverse complement strand
GGCGACGGAAATGTTCCGGCCCTGGGCCAGAGGATGGATGAGGGCCAGGGCGTTGCGCGCGGCTTCGTTCAAATCGAAATCCTCCGTGGCCGCGGTTCCTTTTCGCGAGAAGTCCAGCAGGTTGTTCACCAGCCCGGCGCAGCGGCGCACCTGTTTGGCGATGATGTCCAGCCGTTCCGTTGAGGCGCCCGTTTTTTTCGCCTCCTCCGCCAGCACCTCGGTGAAGCCGAGGATGACGGTCATGGGCGTCTTGATCTCGTGGGCCACGCCGGCGGCCATTTGGCCCATGATGGCGAGGCGCTCGGCGTGGAGCGCGGCCTCCCGCAGGCGCTTGTGCTCGGTGACGTCGCGGCTGATCATGGCGGCGCCGATGATGCGTCCGGCGCGGTCCCGCAGGGGGGAGAGGGAAAGAGAAACGTCCATGCGGGAGCCGTCCTTGCGGAGGTGGACGGCTTCCTGGTGGCGGACCAGCTCCCCGCGCTTGACCCGCTCCAGGAGGTGGGAAAGTTCCCAGGGGTTCTCCGGCGAAAGAAGATCCACCGCGCGCCGCCCCAGGGCCTCCGACAAGGTGTGGCCGTACATGAGCTGTGCGCTCACGTTCCAGTTGCAGACGGCGCCGTCCAGCGTCTGCGCGATGACGGCGTCGGCGGAGGATTCCACGATGGCCGCCAGCCGCGAGCGGGCGTCCTCGGCCGCGCGGCGGTCCGTGATGTCGCGCCCCACGCCCACCAAAATGCCTTCCGACGGGAAAGGCGTCACGTTCCAGGACGTCCAGCGATACGAGCCGTCGGCCGTGAGCAGCCGGACCTCGTAGGCCACGGTTTCGCGCCCTTGGGCCAGCCGCTCCAATTCCTCTTCCACTCCGGCTTTGTCTTCGGGATGCACCACTTGCAGGAAGGGTTTGCCCAGCAGGTCCTTGGGGGAGTAGCCCAAAGTCTTGCGCCAGGCCGGGTTGACTTGCTTGATGGACCCGTCGAAGCCGCCCACGGCCAATAGGTCGTGGGTGAGGGAGAAGAAAAGGTCGCGCTGAGCCTGCGCGCGCATGCGGCCGATGATCTCGCCGCTGAGCCTTTCGTTGGCCTCGGACAACTTGGCGGTCCGTTCGCGGACGAGGCCTTCCAGCTCTTCGTTGGCGCGGCGGAGGTTTTCCTGGCCGCGGCGCAACACATCTTCGGCCTCCCGCTTGGCGCGCCGGATCTCCGCCTCTTTCAAGCAGCGTTCCACCGCCGGCAGCAGGCGCGCCAATTGGTGCTTGAGGACGTAGTCGTGGGCCCCGGCCGTCATGGCTTCGACGGCGGTGTCCGCGCCCGCTTTGCCCGACACGAGGATGAAGGGGATGTCCGGAGTCTTATCGAGGACCAGCTTGAGGGCTTCCAGGCCGCCGAAGCCGGGAAGGAAATAATCGGACAACACCAAGTCCCACGGCCGGCGGTCCAGCGCTCTCTCCAGGGCGGTTTTGGAATCCACCCTTTCGCAAACGGGATCGTAGCCGCGGCTCAGCTCTTGCGTCAGCCAGCGGGCGTCGTCCTCTGAATCCTCCACAATGAGGACATGAATCGTCGGCCTCACGCGTTCCCCCTTGCGCGCTTGACGTAACGTCCTGATCCCGGCGTAAATTGATTTTACGGACTCTTATCCTGCTGAAAGTATACCCTCAAAACAAGGCAATTTCAACCGTAAAGGTTTTTTACAAAACTCTTGACATACTGCCTGCGCGGGCTTATAAGAGAAGGGAAAGGCTCGGTTATCGTCGGAAAATGGGGGGAGACTCGTGAAAACAGCGAATGACCGGTTGCGCGTCGTGGCCGTGGATGACGAAGTTGATCTGCTCGCCATTATTAACGAGTGGCTGTCCCCCAAGTACGAAATCATCTGCTTTTCCAGCCCGCCCGGCCTGGACGAATTGGCCGATCTGGAGCCCGATGTCATTCTCCTGGACGTGCGCATGCCTGGGGCCGACGGGTTCAGCCTTTGCCGGCGCATACGGGCGGACCGGCGGTTGTCGTCGGTGCCGGTTCTTTTTTTAACCGCCTGCTCCGGCGACGAGGATTTCATTGAAAACCTCAACGCGGGCGGCACGGCTTATTTGGCCAAACCCATGGGCCGGCGGGAACTGCGGGCGAAATTGGAGGAGGTTCTCACGGCCTAGACGCTTTTCTCCGGTTCGCTCCGAGGGCGGGGCCTTTCCATATCGGGCGGGAACCGCCCGCGGGATTATTTTTTGGGGGAAGAGAGGGCGTCGCGGGCGGCCAGGACGCGCCGCCGGGCTTCTTCCGCGGTGGGCGCCAAGGCGGTGATGTGTCCCATCTTGCGGCCGGGCCGGGCGTCGGCTTTTCCGTAAAGATGCAGGCGCGCTCCGGGCACGGTGAGGGCGCGGCCCCAGTCCGGCTCGCCGCTCTCCCAAAGGTCGCCCAGCAGGTTGGCCATGGCGGCGGGCGCCGCGGCCGCGGTGGATCCCAGGGGCAGGCCGCAGACCGCCCGAAGCTGCTGCTCGAACTGGCCCGCGTCGCAGGCGTCGAGGGTCAGGTGCCCGGAGTTGTGGGGGCGCGGCGCCAGCTCGTTGATGAGCAATCCTTCCTTGCCCGTGACGAAAAATTCAATGCATGTGAGGCCGACCAGCTCCAGCTTGTCGAAGAGGGCGCGCGCCACGTCCACGGCCTCCTTGGCCAGCCGCGGAGAAATGGATGCGGGCATGACGGAAACGTCGAGGATGTGCCGCCGGTGGGCGTTCTCGATGGGCGCGTAGGCGGCGAAGGAGCCGTCGGCGCCGCGGGCCGCCACCACGGACATTTCTTTCTCGAATGGGACGAAGGCCTCCAGGATTCCCTCGGCGCCGGCCAGGGCCGCGAAGGCGGCGTCGGCTTCGGCGGCGGACTGGATCTTCGTCTGGCCTTTGCCGTCGTAGCCGAACCCGGCGGTTTTCAGCACGCAGGGCGTCCCCAAAGCCTTGAGGCCCGCCAGCAGGTCTTCCTTGGACCGCACGGCGCGGAAAGGCGTGACGGGGAAACCCGCTTCCGACAGAAAGGTTTTTTCCCGCAGGCGGTGCTGGGCGACGTGGAGCACGGAGCCCGCCGGCCGCACGGGCGCGTGGCGGGCGGCCTCCTGGGCCGCCGCCGCGGGGACGTTCTCGAACTCGAAGGTGACGGCGTCCACGCCGCGGGCGAAATTTCGCACGGCGTCCAGGTCGTCGTAGGCGGCGGTCACCTCCACGTCGGCCACCTGGCCGGCGGGCGTGTCCGTCTCCGGCGACAAGGTGTGGACGCGGTAGCCCATGCGGCGCGCCGCCAGGGCGAACATGCGGCCCAACTGGCCGCCGCCCAGGACGCCCACGCGGGCGCCGGGGAGGATGGGTTTCGTCACGGAAGCTTGGCTTTCAGGACGGTGCGGGTCTGCCGGCGGCGGAAACGGCGGAGCTTTTCCAGGAGCGCGCGGTCGGAGAGGGCGAGGACGGCCGCCGCCAGGAGGGCGGCGTTCACGGCGCCGGCGCGGCCCACGGCCAGCGTCCCCACGGGCACGCCGGCGGGCATCTGGGCGATGGAGAGGAGGGAATCCAAACCTTTCAGCGCGCGGCTCTCCACGGGCACGCCGAGCACCGGCAGGACCGTGTGGGCGGCCGTCATGCCCGGCAGGTGGGCGGCGCCGCCGGCCCCGGCGATGATGACCTTGACGCCGCGGGCCTCGGCCTCGGAGGCGAAGCGGGACATCCACTCCGGCGTGCGGTGGGCGGACACCACGCGCCGCTCGTGGGGAATGCCGAAATCGTCCAAAGTCCGGGAAGCGTGGCGCATGGTCTTCCAGTCGGACGCGCTGCCCATGATGACCGCCACCGCGGGCCGGGCCTTGCGGGTTTTCATTGGGAGCATTCTATAAGTTCACGCCGAAAGTTCAAAGGGTGGCAGGCATGAGCCGCGAACGATGATGAACGACATCCGCGCCTGCCCGGCTTTTGACTTCCGATTCACTGTTCACGATTCACTATTCACGCCGTTTCATCCTTTGCTCTCGTCCGACCGTAAATCCAAGTGAGCTCGCCGAAGCGGATGCGAATGTCGGGAGTCAGCTCCTCCCAGCGGAACCGCCAGCGCCAATTGCCCTCGGTCTTGCCGGGATAGTTCATGCGCGCCTCGGACCCCTTGCCCAAAAGGTCCTGCACGGGCACGACGCTGGCCTGGGCCGGCAGGGAATGTCCCAGGCGGATGAACGCCCAATGGAGGTCGTCGGGAGCGGCCGCCGTGTACTTCATGGCGAACTGTTTTTCCTTGTCGGTCACGGCGGGATCGCGCAGCCAGCCCTGCACCGTGTCGTTGTCGTGGGTGCCCGTGTAGACGAAGGTGTCGGCGGGATGGTTGTAGGGGTGGGAAGGCGGGTAATCCGGCGAGAAGGAAAACTCCAGGATGGACATGCCGGGCAGCCCGCAGCGCTTCCTCAAGTCCTCGGCCTCCGGCGTGACGGCGCCCAGGTTTTCGGCCACGAAGGGCAGGCCGCCCAGCTTGCGCTTCATGGCATCGAAGAAGCGGCGGCCGGGGCCCGGCGTCCAGCGGCCCTTCACGGCGTTGGGTTCGGCGGCGGGAATTTCCCAATAGGCGTGGAAGCCCAGGAAATGATCCAGGCGGACCATGTCCACCAGGCTCAGGCACTGCCGGAACCGCGCGGTCCACCAGTCGTAGCGGGTGCGGGCCGAGGCCTCCCAATCGTAGACGGGGTTGCCCCAACGCTGGCCGGTGGCGCTGAAATAATCGGGCGGCACGCCGGCCACCAACCGCGGCCGGCCGTCGGCCTCCAGCTGGAAGAGGGACTGGTTCATCCAAACGTCGGCGCTGTCGTGGGCCACGTAGATGGGCACGTCGCCCAAAAACAAAAGTCCCTTGGCGCGGCAAAAGTTTTTCAGGCGTCCCCACTGACGGAAGAAAAGGAATTGGATGTAGCGCTGGTAATCCAGCTCCTCGGCCAGCTTGTCCGCCCACGACGCCAGCGCCGCCGGTTCCGCGCGCGCCAGCTCCGGCTCCCAATCCGTCCAAGGCGCGCCGCGGCGGGCCGCCTTGAGGGCGCTGAAGAGGGCGTAATCCTTCAGCCAGCTTTCCTGTTCGGAGAGGAACCGGCCGTAGTCGTCCTTCATGGCGCCGCCCGCGCGGGCGAAGCGATGGAAGGAGTCGCGGAGGATTTTTTCCTTGAACGCGCGGACGCTCTCGTAATCCACGGCGTCCGCCGGAAAAGGCGGCGGCTCGGGCGCGCGGTCCAGCAGGCCTTCTTCCGCCAGCCGCTGGGGGGAAATCAAAAGCGGGTTGCCGGCGAAGGCCGAGTAAGAGGAGTAGGGGGAATTTCCCAAACCGGTGGGGCCCAGCGGCAGGATTTGCCAATAGGTTTGTCCCGAGTCGGCGAGGAAGGAGCCGAACTCCTCGGCGGCGGGGCCCAGGTCTCCGATCCCGTAGGGCCCGGGAAGGGAAGTGGGATGAAGCAGGACGCCGCTGGCGCGCTGGGCCATTCCGCTATTCTACAAAAAGCGGCGGGGCAAGCGCGCGGCCGGCGAACGGCGGCGGCGGCGCGCGCTCCTTGACATTTGCCCGCGATTTTGGAAAAATCGGAAAGGCAAGTTTGACTTATTTGGTTTATTAAGGAGGCCGGTCTTGAAAGCGGATGTCCTTGTGGTGGACGATGAGCAGCCTGTCCGGGAGCTGATCGCCCGCTGTCTTCAGCGGGCGGGGTTCACCGTCCAGCAGGCCGCTTCCGGTCAGGAGGCCCTGCGCCTGGCGCGGCTGACGGCCCCGGGCCTCATCGTCCTGGACCTCGGCCTGCCCGACATCACCGGCCTGGACGTCTGCGCCGCCGTCAAGAACGACAGCGGCATCGCGGAGACGCCCATCGTCATCCTCACCGGGGACAGGCAGCAGGGCCAAAGCATCGTGTGCCTGGAGTCGGGAGCGGACGATTACCTCAACAAGCCCTGCGACCTGGCGGAGTTGACGGCCCGGGTCAAGGCCGTCCTTCGCCGCGCCAACCCGCCCAGCAAAATGCGCGAGCTCATGAGCCTCGACGGCCTGACGGTGGACCCGGCGCGCCGCGTGGCCTTCGTGGAGGACCGCCCCGTGGAGAACCTCACGCCCAAGGAGTTCGATATCCTTTTCCTCCTGCTTCAGAGCCGGCCCGACGTCCTGAGCCGGGAATTTCTGGCGCGCAAGGTTTGGGGCGACGAGGCCGTGGCCGCCGAAAGCCGCACGCTGGACGTCCACATCCGCCGCCTCCGCCAAAAGCTGGGGGAAAAAGCCGCCGCCCGCCTGATCACCGTTCCCGGCCGGGGACACCGCTTCCTTTAAGCCGTCTTTTCAGCAAAAGCCTTGTTGAATCCGGGTTCTTCTGTTAACATTGGGCTAGTTCATTTTTAGGGGAATCAAGGAGGATCAGGGCGCATGCCATTCAACTCGAACAGTTTGATGGGATTGTTGATCATCAGCATCGGCCTTTTGGGCGTGATCGTCAGTCTGCTCATCACGGAGAGAAAAAGGTTCCTGGCCGCCTTGGCTCTGTCCGGCCTCATCGTCTTCACCGGCGCTTACCATTATGTGAGCCTCAGCGTGCGCCAGTGGCGCGTGTCCAAGCGCCTCTCGCGCCTGGAGAACCAGCAGCGCATCAACATCCAGGAAATTCAAGAGCGGCTTCGGAAGCAGAACTCCCAGTCTCCCGTCCGGCCTCCCGTGACGGAGCGGCCCCGGGAAACCCCCGCCAAGAAATAGCGCTTCAGGCTTCCCGCGCGGGCGCGGTGGAGGCGCCTTTCCCATGGCCGTTTTTTCCGTCGTCCTGCGCTCCGGCTCGGCCGAGAGTTTTTACGAAGCCGTGTCGTTCGCCGCGGCCGCCCGGGCCCAGGGCAAGACCGTCCTCCTTTTTCTGCGGGGCCCGGCGCTGGAAGCTTTCGTAAAAGGCCCCTCCGCCCAGGAAAGCGGCCTGTCTCCTTCCCCCGACGAACTCCTTCAGGAAATCCGCGCGAAAGGCAAGGTGCATGTCTACGCCTGCTCGGCCTGGGCGCGCCGGCTGGGTTTGGACGCGCCGGCGGCGGCCGCCCGCGTGGACGCCGTGATGGGATTGGCCGGTTTTCTTTCCCAGGCGGAGGGGGGAGCCATCCTTTACATTTGACGCACCCCCGCCCCGCCCGTCCCTTTCCCCGTTTCCGCGTTGTATAATAGGTTATGGCCAGCGCCCCTCCCGCCTCCCTCGTCGAAGAAATCGCCCGGCTCCGCCGGGAGCGGAACGCCGTCGTCCTGGCCCACAATTACCAGGAGGGCGAGGTCCAGGACATCGCCGATTTCACGGGCGATTCGCTGGCCCTGGCGCGCCGCGCGGCGGAAACCCCCGCCCGGGTCATCGTGTTCTGCGGCGTGCATTTCATGGCCGAAACCGCCGCCATCCTCTGCCCGGAAAAAACCGTCCTCCTGCCCGACCTGGAGGCCGGTTGTTCCCTGGCCGCCACCATCACGGCGGAGGAACTGCGGGCCTGGAAAGCGGACCATCCGGGCGCCGTCGTGGTGACCTACGTGAACTCCTCCGCCGCCGTGAAGGCCGAGTCCGATTATTGCTGCACGTCCTCCAACGCCGTGAAGGTGGTGGAATCCATCCCGGCGGACCAGGAAATCCTCTTCGCGCCCGACATGTACCTGGGCCGCTTCGTGCGGGAAAAGACCGGCCGGCGCATCCATCTGTGGCCCGGCTCCTGCCACGTGCATTACAAGATCCCCGACGACGACATCGTGCGGATGAAGCGCGAGCATCCCGGAGCGGAGGTGCTCGTGCACCCGGAATGCGGCTGCCTGTCGGCCGCCCTGCGCCTGGCGGACCACGTGGCCTCCACCAGCGGCATGATCCGCCGGGCCAAGGAATCGCCCGCCAAGAAATTCATCGTGGCCACGGAGACCGGCATCCTCCACGCCATGCGCCGGCAAAACCCCGAAAAAACGTTCATCCCCATCCGGGAGGACGCCGTCTGCGAGTTCATGAAGAAAATCACCCTGGAAAAAGTCCTCTGGTCCCTGGAGGAGATGCGCTACAAGATCACCGTGCCGCCCGACGTGGCCGCCCGCGCCAAGCGCGCCATCGACCGCATGGTGGCGATCCCGGGCGCCTGAGGGCGGGCCCGCTCCTCTCCGCCTTGACATCGCCGGCGGGTTTAGGAATACTTGGCGTTATGGACGCCGTTCCTTATTTTTCCCGCGCTCCCATCGACGTGGCGGCCCTGGAAGGCTCGGCCCGCGCCGAGCCGCGGGGCGCCGTGGTCACGTTCCAGAGCGTCGTGCGGGGCGACCGCACCCGGCAGGGGCAGGTGGACCACCTTCTCTACGAGGCCGACGAGCCGGCGGCGCTGTCGGGCATCGCCCGCCTGCTGGCGGACACCAAGGGCCGCTGGCCCCAATGCGACGTGCTCATCCAGCACAGGCTCGGGCCCGTGGGCGTGGGGGAAACCACCCTCTTCATCGCCGTGGAGGCGCCGCGGAAGTCCGACGCTTTCGAAGCCTGCCGCCACCTCATGGACGGCCTCAAAACGTCCGTGCCCATCTCCAAGCGGGACGTCTACACCGACGGCCGCTGCGAGCGCACGGGCCGCCCTCACGAGGCCATGCTCGTTTCCGACGGCGGCTCTCCCGCCGTTCCCACCTCTTAACCGCCCGCTTTTTATGCCCCGCCCCGCCGCCCCGGCCTCCGCCTGGTTTTTCTCCACGGAGCCGGAGGAGTATCCCTGGGACAACGTTTTCCAAAAGCGTTCCCTGTGGGACGGCATCCGCGGAACGGCCGCCCGCAAATGGATGCGCGGCATCGAGCCGGGGGACCTGGTTCTGGGCTACCATTCCAGCCCCGAGAAGGCCTTCGTGTGCCTGGCCAAGGCCGCCGGCCGGGCCTATCCCGATCCCAAGGATCCCGACTGGCTGGTTGTGAATTTAAAGCCGGTGCGCTGGCTTGCGCGCCGCGTGCCTCTGGCCGAGATGCGGGCCGAGAAGGCCCTCAAAGACATGGCCTTCCTGCGCATGCCGCGCCTGTCCGTCTCGCCGGTGAGCGCGGCCGAGAAGGCCGCCCTTTCCCGCCTTTCCCAAACCCCTTTTTAAGGAGGAACCATGCTCAAAGCCGGCGACAAAGCGCCGAATTTCTCGGCGGTGGACGATCAAGGAAAAACGGTCAAGCTTTCGGATTTCAAGGGCAAGCAGGTGGTCCTTTATTTCTATCCCAAGGACATGACGCCGGGCTGCACCACGGAGGCCTGCGCGTTCCGCGACCGCCACGCTCTCTTGAAGAAGAAAGGCGCCGTGGTGCTGGGCGTCAGCAAGGATTCGGCGGCCTCCCACGCCAAGTTCAAGGAAAAGTACGGCCTGCCTTTTCCGCTCCTGGCGGATGAAAATCTGGACGTCATCAAGGCCTACGGCGCCTGGGGCGAGCGGTCGCTCTATGGGCGCAAGTTCATGGGCATCCTGCGCTCCACGGTCGTCATCGGCGCCGACGGGCGGGTGAAGGCGGTCTTCCCCAAGGTTAAAGTGAACGGCCACGCGGAGGAAGTCCTCAGAGCCCTCGACGGCGGCGCTTGATCATCGGCGCGCGCCGGCGCGTCCCGGTTTTTCGCGATTGCAAGACGATTCCTTGACCGGCCGTCCCTGAATTCATAACCTATAGGAAGAAGCTTCCTCCCTTCCCCTTTTAAGACGCGACGGTATTTTCCGAGCGCCGGCTGTTCGGCCGGCCATCCCTGCGATACTTCCGGCATCAGGTTCCCCGCGGCCACGCGGGGTGGGTCGCTTTTCATCGACCGTATGAGGAGGTATTCCCATGGAAGAACGATCCAACGTGCAAACGGAGAGGCGCGTCCAGCCCACCATCGAACCTTATATTCCTTCCGGCGCCGGGCGGCGCATTTCCTGGTCCGCCGTCTTGGGCGGCGTCGCGGCCGTCTTCTCCATACAGCTCGTCATGGGCCTTTTGGGGGCCGGCGTGGGGCTGGGCGTGGCGGGTTCGGGCGAGGCGCCTTTGGGCGGCGCGGGAGTGGGCGCCGGCATTTGGTTTCTGATCACCGGCCTGGCGGCCCTGTTCGCCGGCGGCTGGATGAGCGCGCGCCTGGCGGGCGTGCCGCGGCGCGTGGAGAGCGCCCTGCACGGTTTCCTCACGTGGTCGGCGGCGGCCTTGTTGTCTGTCTTCCTGGCGGCCACGGCTCTGGGCGGATTCCTCGGCTGGACGGGAAGCCTTGTGGAGAGCGGAGTGTCGGCCGCGGCCGAGGTGGTCGGCGGAGAGGGAACGGCCGGCACCGCCTTGGACGGCTTGCGGGACCGGTTGGGCGATGCGGCCAGGAACGCGGCGCCGGAGAGCGGCCAACGGACCGCACGGGAGGCGGCGAAGGGAGCCTCGGCCGGAGGCTTGTGGACCGCGCTGGCGCTCATGCTGGGCGCGCTGTTCGGCACGTGGGGCGGCTGGAAAGGCCGGCCTCACGACATGAGGATCCGTTACCAGGCCTGAAACGGCACGACGCGAAGGGAGGGCGCATGGCTTACGAAGCGAAAAACTACGATCATTTGCTGGGCACGCCGGGGTTTTCCGACAAGCTGCTCAAGGACCACTTCACGCTCTACCAAGGCTACGTCGCGCAAACCAACAAGCTGGTGGAGGAGTTCACCGCCATGCTCAAAGAGGGGAAAACCGCCGGCCCGCGATACGCGGAGATGAAGCGGCGGTTCGGCTGGGAGTTCAACGGCATGCGCCTGCACGAGCTGTATTTCGGCGGCATGGCCAAGGGCGGCAAGCCCTTCGACAAAGAATCGGACCTGGCGCGGCAGATGAAGGAAGACTTCGGGTCCGTGGAGGCCTGGGAGAAAGCCTTCAGGGCCGTGGGGGCCATGCGCGGCATCGGTTGGGCGATGCTCTGCTACGACCCGCAGGAGCCGAGCCTCTACAACGTATGGATCAATGAGCACAACGCCAACCTGCTGGCGGGCACCACGCCTCTCCTCATCCTGGACGTGTTCGAGCACGCCTTCATGACGGATTACGGCGTCAAGCGCGACGGCTACATCGAGGCCTTTTTCAAGGCCGTTGATTGGAGCGCGGTGCTGAACCGGTTCCAGTCGGCCGCAGCCAAGGAGCTGGCGCTGGCTTGAAGCCCGGCGCTTCTCCGCGCTGACTCCGGGCGCGGCCGCCGCGGGCGGGGTTTCTTAAGCGGACGGGAATCGTCCCGCCGGCGCATGCCGGGCGTTGTTTTGAGATGAGGTCTATCGTGCGGACACCTTTGTTTTTCGCCCTCCTCCCGGCGTGCCTCGCGGCGGCGCCCCTGCGCGCCGATGAAAAGAAAGGCGAGGACCCGCCGCGCCTGACGTCCCTGGAAATCCGGGGAAACGAAGCCGTCGCCGACGAGGACATCAGGAAATCCCTGCCCATGAAAGAGGGCGGCGCCTACAACCCGGGGGCGCTGACCCTGATGGAGAAGGCCGCCCTCATCCGCCTGCGGGCGCGCGGCTACCTGGAGGCCGAGGCGACGGCCCGGGCCGAAGTGTGGGAAAGCTCCGCGGCGGTGACGCTCTCCGTCAAGGAGGGCCCCCTCCATCGCTTCGGCCCCGTCGAGGTGACGGGCCTGTCCGAACTTCCCGAACGGGCGGTGCGCCGCGAATTGCCGTTCCGGGAAGGCGACCCTTACGACGCCGGCAAGCTCTTCGAGGCCCAGAGCCGTCTCTACGGCCTGGGCCTTTTTCAAGAGGCGGAAGTGGCCGCGTCCACCGCGTCGGGCCGCGCCGCGCCGGTGACCGTGCGCGTGCGCGAGCGTCCCCACCAATGGCTGAAGGGCGGCGTGGGCTGGGGTTCCGAAGAGCGCCAGCGCCTCAGCCTCGCTTATTCCAACCACAACTTCCTCCGCCGCGCCTATTTCGCCGAGCTGTCCGGCACGTACTCCGCCCTCTGGCTGGAGTTCAAGGCGGAGCTCGTGAACCGCTATCTGTTCGGCACGCGGACCGAGCAAAGGACCCAAACCTCCTGGCGGCACGAGGAGCGGGAAGGCTACGAGCTGGAAAAAATTCTGGGCCGCGTGAGCTTGGGGCGGCGCTTGACGAAGCACATCCACGCGGCGCCGGGCTACCGGCTCCAGCGCACGCTGGTGTTCAACGTGGATCCCGCCATCTCCGCCACCACGCCGGAAAAGTCCCTCACCAGCGGCGTGGACCTGGGCCTGAACTGGGACAACACCGACGATTTTTTCTTCCCCACGCGGGGCGTGCGGGCCGGCCTCACGCTGGAGCGCACCGGCGGGGCGCTGGGCGGCGACGTGCATTTCAACAAGGCCACCGCCAACGCGGCCACCTACCAAACGCTTTGGCGGCGCGTGGTGGGCGTGGCTTCCGCCCGGGCGGGCGCGGCCCGGCCTTTCCAACCGTCCCGGGAAGTCCCCGTTTTCGAAAGGCTGTTCATCGGCGGCGCCCGCACCCTGCGGGGCTACCGCGAGCGCGGCGTCGGCCCGCGCAGCGCGTCCGGGGATCCGCTGGGCGGCGAGGCCCTGCTGGGAGCCAACGCCGAGATACGCTTTCCCATTTATTGGCGGTTCTGGGGCGCCGTCTTCGCCGACGCGGGCCAGGTGGCGAACCACGCGGGCGGCGTGCGGCCGTCGGAGTGGAAGCGCTCCACCGGCGGCGGCTTGCGTTTCCGCACGCCCGTGGGCCCCTTCCGCCTGGATTACGGCTACAAGCTGAACCCCGATCCGGGCGACGAGGATTTGTGGCGACTGCACTTCAGCCTGGGAGAGGCGTTTTGACCGCGGCGGCCGGAGGAGGAAGCCATCGTTAAGCGCGTCCTGAAAATCCTGGGCTGGGCCCTGGCCGGCGCCGCCGCGGCCGTGCTGGCGCTGGCGGCCGTCCTGATTCTCTTCACCGGGCCGGCGGCGGAGCTGGCCGGCCGCTGGTTCGCGCGCCGGGCCGACGTGCCGCTGTCGGCGGACGCGGCGGGCAACCTTTTGCGCGGCGTCACCGTGCGCGATTTCCGCCTCGACCTTCCCAAGGCCGAAATCCGGATCGCCGTCCTCCGCGTGTCCGTGGCGAGGCCGGGCCGGGACGTCGGCCTGTTGGCCGTCCGCGCGGAAGCCGAGAGGCCCTGGATCCGCTTGAAGACCGGCGGGGAAGGCGCGGAGACGGCCGCGAACGGCGGTCCGGCCTCCGCGCCGCCGGTTTTCCCCGGCTCCGCGCGCCTGCAAGTGAGCGACGGCACCCTGCTGTGGGGCTCCGCCGAGAAGCCGGGCCGTCTCGACGGCATTTCCCTGGAGGCCTCCTACGAGGACGGGCTCGTGGAAGTGGCCTCCGCGCGGGCGGAGTTTTCCGAAAGCACCTACACGGCGCGGGGCCGCCTGCGGGTCGAGCCGCTGTCGGTGGACGCGGTCCTTTCCGCGAAAGGCGAGTTCGACGGCCGCGCGGAGGTGCGCGGGCCTTTGGAGAATTTAACGGCCCGCGTGCGCGGACGCTGGCGCGGAGCGGACGTTCGGCTGGACGCCTCCCTCAAGGACATGGAAATTTGGAAAGCGGACGCTTCGCTGAAAAACCTGGCCGCGGCCCGGGCCGGCCTTCCGGAGAAAATGGGAGACCTGTCGGGGCGCCTGGAGGCCGACGGGCGCGGACTCGAGTTCCCCGCTTTCCGGGCTCAAGGCCGCTGGAGCCTGGAGGCGTCCGGCGGGCCGAAATTTTCCGGCTCCGGCCGCTGGCGGAACGAAAGCTTGGACTGGCGGGCCGAGGCGTCGGGACCGGGCCTGGAAGGCCGCGGAACGGGCATGTTCCGCTGGGCCGACAAGCGCCTGACGGCCCGGGCCGATCTGCGGGCGGAGCCCGACGGATTGGCCCAATGGTCGCCGGCCACGGCGTCGTTCCAAGGCCGGGCGCGGGCCTCCGGCTCCTGGCCGCGCCTCGACTGGAGCGTCTCGGGAGATTTCGACGATCTCCAATTCGAAAATTTCCGCGTGAAGGACGGAAGCCTTTCCGCCTCGGGCCTGGGGCCGCGCCGTCTGGACGTTTCCCTGCGCGCCGCCGGCCTTCGCTCCGGGGACGCGCCGCCCGTCGAAAACGCCGCCTTGCGCGTGACGGGAAGCACGGCGTCCCACCGCGTGGCCTGGGAGGTGAAGTCTCAAGGGGTTTCGGCGGCGGGGAGCGGCTCCGGCCGCTGGGACGGGAAAACCTGGGCGGCCGCCTGGGACGCCTTGGAAGTGCGCGACGGCGGGGTTTGGCGCTCCACGGCGCCGTTCCGCACCACGGCGGGCGCGGCCGGTTTTTCCGTGAGCGGCCTTTCTCTATCGTCGGAGAAAGCGGTGCTGGCGCTGGACGCCCGGCAGGCCGGGGGCCGGTGGGAGGAGCTTCGCGCCCGCGTGGATTCCCTGGACACGGGACGCTGGGCCGAGGCCGGCCTTTGGCCCTTTCCGCTGCGGGGCGTTCTGTCCCTGCGCCTGCGGCTGGAAGGAGAAACCGACCGGCTGACGGGCCGCGCCTCCTTCCGCGTGGAACAGGCCGAGTTCGGGGAAAAACCTCTGGGCCGCATCAGCGGTCAGGCCGAACTGGACGCCCGCTCCCTGCGGGTGGAAAAATTCCGGTGGGATTCGCCGGGAGGGCCGGTGACCGCCGAAGGAGCCTTTCCCCGGACGCTGCGCGGCCGGCCCCTTCCCGACTTCGACCTGAGGATCATGACCGACGGTTTGGACCTTGCGTTCCTCGCCGCTCTCGCGCCGGAGGTGTCCCTGCGGGATCCCCGCTTGTCGTCGGACCTCCGTTTGACGCACCGCGCGGGCCGCCTGAGCGCGACGGGCGGCGCCCGTCTTTCCGCCGAGCGCCTGGAGTACGGCCCGCACATGAGGCTGGAAAAGCCGGAGCTGGAGTTGAAGGGCGAAGGCGAGCGCGTGCGCGTGGCGCGCGGCGGCGCCCGCTCCGGCAAGGGGACGCTGGACATCTCCGGCGTGGTGGACCTGTCCGGGGCGGACATCAAAGTCCGCGCGGAACGTTTTCCCGTCCACCACCCCGCCGGCCTCGACGGCCGGTTCGACGCGGACCTCACCGTCGCGGGGGATTGGTCGGAGCCCTTTGTCCGCGGCGTCGTTAAAATTTTGGAGGCCGATTTCCGGCCCCGCGAGAAAAAGGAAAAAGAGAAAAAAAACGGCGGGGAGCCCGAGCCGGAGCCCGAGGCCCCTTCCTCGCCCGGCCCGCTGGCGCTGGACGTGACCGTGCGCGCCGACCGCAACGCCTGGTTCAAAAGCGGCGAAACCTCCGTCGAGGTGAGGGGAAACCTGGACGTGAGGAAGAACCCTTACGAACCGGCGCGGGTCTTCGGCGAGCTGGAGGTGGTGCGCGGCCGCTACGTGATCTACGGGCGCACGTTCCGTCTGCAAGAAGGCCGGGCCGCCTTCACCGGCGAGCACCCGCCCGACCCTTTCCTCAACGCCAAGGCCCTCTACCGGGAAGCGTCCAGCCGCACGGATATTTTCCTCACCGTGGAGGGCCGCTTGCGCGACCCGCGCCTCAGCCTCTCCTCCGACCCGCCCTACGGCGAGGACGTCCTGTCGCTGCTGATCTTCGGCCAACCCCTGGACGAAGCGGGCTCCGGCGGCGGCCTGCCCGGCCAGGAGGAGGCGGCCGCCTACGCCGCCGGCTACCTGCTGGGCCGCGCGCGGCAGACCCGCGCCTTCGAAAAGCTGGACCTGGACGTTTTCCAGTTGAAGCCCACCGGCGAGGGAGCCGCGGCGGACCTGACGGTGGGCCGCTACATCACCCGCGACCTTTTCCTGTCCTTCGAGCAGACGTTGGGGGAGGACGGCGGCCGGCGCATCAACGCCGAATACAGCCTGACGCCGCGCTGGAGCCTGGAGGGGGGAACCGGAAGCGACGGGCGCTACGTGGTGGACGTGCTCTTCAAGTACCCGCTGAAAAAAACGGCGCCGGAGGAAACGGCCGCCTCAAACCGATAGAACGATCTTTCCAAAATTCTTCCGCTCTTCCATATAGGTCTGGGCCTCGGCGGCCTTCCGCAGGGGAAAAATTTTGTCCACGACGGGCTTGAGCCGTCCGGCCGCCAAATGGCCCAGGGCGTCCCGCAGGCCTTGGCGGGTCCCGAGCCGCGAGCCGTGGATCGTCAGGTTGCGGGAAAAGAACAGCCGCAAATCGAACTTCGCCTCCCGCCCCGTGGTGGCGCCGCAGGTCGCCAGCCGGCCGCCCTTGGCCAGGCACAAGAGGCTTTTCTCGAAGGTCGTTTGGCCCACGTGCTCCACCACCACGTCCACGCCCCGCTTGTCCGTCAGCCGCCTCGCCTCCGCCGCAAAATCCTTCTTCGCGTAATTGATCGTCTCGTCCGCCCCCAGGGCGCGGGCTTTGGCCGCCTTGGCGTCGGAACCCACCGTGGTGATCACCCGCGCGCCCCAAAGCTTGGCGATCTGGATGGCGGCGATGCCCACGCCGGAGCCGCCCGCGTGTACCAGCACCGTTTCTCCCGCGCGCACCTTGGCCAGCGCCACGAGCATGTGCCAGGCCGTCATGAAGACCAGCGGGAAGGAAGCGGCCTCCTCGAAGCTCAGGCCCGGCGGCATGTCCAATACGTTCTCGGCGGGCACGGCCACGTACTCCGCGTAGGCGCCGTCGCGCCCCTGGCCCAGAACGTCGTATGTGTCGCACACGTGCTCGAGCCCCAGAAGGCAGGGCTCGCAGCGCCCGCAGGAAAGGCCCGGCGCCAGGACGACCTTTTGCCCGGCCTCCAGGCCCTCCACGCCGGCTCCCGTTTTTTCCACCACGCCGGCCGCGTCGCTGCCGACGATGTGCGGAAGGGAAATCGGCAGTCCCGGAATCCCCTGGCGCAGCCAAATGTCCAAATGGTTCAGCGCGCAGGCCTTCACGCGCACCAGCGCCTCGCCCGGGCCGGCCTTGGGCGCGGGCCGGTCGCCGTAAATCAGCTTGTCGGCGCCGCCGTGCTCTTTGAAATAAACGGCTTTCATTCGGAGGAAGGGATCGGCGAGGCGCGCGGCCTCCGGCGGGGCGACCGTTCCGCGGCCGCGCCCCGTTCCACGGTCAGGCGACGGTGTCCAGCAGTTGGTCCAGGGGCCGGTGCAGGGCGGTGAAGATGGGCGTGTCGCGCAGGGTGAAGCGGCTGCCCTCGGTTTCCCGCAAAGCCATGACGAGGTCGAGGAAATCGCCCGGCGCGTCGGTTTCGAAGGCCACCACGAACTCCTGGTCGTCCAGCCCGAAGGAGTAGGTGGTGTTCAGCTTCACCGAGGGGAACTTGTTGCCCACGCGGATGTGATCGTCCATCATCTTCTGGCGCGTCTCCAGGGGCAAAAGGTACCACTCGCGGGTTTTGAGGAAGGGATAAATGAACAAATACTTGTGCTTGCCCGGCACGATGTGGGTGCGCTGGTTCTCGTGCTCCGGGTTGAGCTTGTCCACGTAGGTGGAGCGCTTGGTCATGGCCAGGAAGGAATGCGGCGTGGACAAATGGGAGCCCAGGGCCGTCTTGGCCAGCGCCGACGACATGGCCTCGAAATCCTCCAGCACGTAGCTGATGCGCCAGAGAGCGAAATCGGCGTCGGGCCGCAGGCCGAAGGTGGAATAGGGCAGGACCATCATTTTCGATTCGAAGCCCCGCGCCGCGGCCAGGAACTCCGCGCGCCCGTCGCGCCTCTGGGCTTCGGGCAGGCGGCGCCACGACGGGTCCACCTTGTAGAAAATGAAGTTGACGAACTGACGCTTGAAGGGCTGGGTCGGCTGCATGGGCCTTGTTTCTCCGCTGGATTTGACTTAAACTTGTCCCACTATATTACTTTTTTGGAGGTCAAATTGGGACGCCGCAAACTTTTCCTTCAAGCCTCGCAGGTCCTCTACGCCTTCGCCATCGGCCTGCCGTTCATGCTCGTTTTCCAGCGCAAGCTGTCCGAAATGTTCCTGGGCCCCCTGGGCGGCGCGCCCGGCGCGCTGGATTTGGCGGGACTGCTGCTGATCTGCGAAGCCGGCCTGCTCATCGGCTGTTTCTACGCCGCCGTGCTCTGGATTTATTCCATGAGGCTGTTCCTGCCGCCGGCGGAGATCGAGGCGGCCCTGGCGGAACCCCGGGTGCCCGTGATCACCGACGCCCTCCTGAGGCTCTTCCGCTACATCCACCGTT
This sequence comes from Elusimicrobiota bacterium, assembly GCA_052388135.1. Taxonomy (GTDB): domain Bacteria; phylum Elusimicrobiota; class Elusimicrobia; order FEN-1173; family FEN-1173; genus JBQTIM01. Next base: position 2,540 of record JBQTIM010000200.1, on the reverse strand, counting down.
GAGCCGGCCGCCTTCGCGGCTGTTCCTCATCCTCGGCCTGGAGCTCGTTTTCGTGGCGGGCGCCGCCGCGCTGGCCTGGGCGGCCTGGGTTTTTTTCCGCCCAGCGCCGGGGCCCTTTTTCTGGCCCGCCGCCGTCGGAGGCATCGCCGCGCTGGGCCTGGGTTTGGCGGCCTGGGCGGCGCTCTGGATCCGCGCCGTGAAGCCCCTCCTCACTCGCGAGGAGGTTTTGGATTGCGCCACCCGCCCCCGCGTGCCCCTGGTGTCGGCCGCCCTGGAAAAAATTTTCCACGCCGCCTACGGAAAATAAACTCCCCTCCGGAATTTTGCTAGAATAGGCGCTCCCATGAAAAAACTCAAGCTCGGCATGCCCAAGGGCAGCCTTCAGGAATCCACCATCGAGCTGTTTCGCAAAGCGGGCATCCGCGTGCACGCCTCCGACCGTTCCTATTTTCCTTCCTGCGACGACGAGGATTTGGAGATCATGCTGGTCCGCTCGCAGGAGATGGCCACCTACGTGGAGGACGGCCTCTTCGACGCCGGCCTCACCGGCAAAGACTGGATCATGGAGACCGGCGCCGACGTGAAGGAAGTCTGCGAACTGCTTTACGCCAAGTCCGGCTTCCGTCCCGTGCGCTGGGTGCTGGCCGTGCCCGAGTCGTCGCCCATCAAGTCCGTGAAAGATTTGGAAGGCAAGCGCATCGCCACCGAGGTGGTGAACGTGGTGAACAAATACCTGGCCGGCCACAAGGTGAAGGCCAAGGTGGAATTTTCCTGGGGCGCCACGGAGGCCAAGGCCGGCATCCTGGTGGACGCCATCGTGGAACTGACGGAAACGGGCTCCTCCCTCCGCGCCAACAAGCTGCGCATCGTCGACGAGCTGCTGACGTCCTCCACCCGCTTCATCGCCAACCACAAGGCGTGGGAGGATTCCTGGAAGCGGCACAAGATCGAGAACCTGGCCATTCTTCTTCAAGGCGCCCTGGCGGCCGAGGGTTTGGTGGGCCTCAAGATGAACCTGCGCGAGGCCGACCTGCAGAAGATCATGGACGTCCTGCCGGCCCTGAAGCAGCCCACCATTTCCCGCCTCACCCTGGCCGGCTGGATCGCCATCGAAGTCATCATGGCCGAGAAGGAAGTGAAGCAGAAGATCCCCGCCCTCAAGCGCGCCGGCGCCGAGGGCATCATCGAGTACCCCCTCAACAAAGTCATTTATTGACATGTCCGCCGCCAGGGCCGCGGCGGCCGGCCTCTTCGGGCTTTATTTTTTCTTCGCCGTTTCCTACGCTTTCCTGAACATCCCCGGCAACGCGCCCGACGAGCCTTCCCACGCGGCTTACGCCCGCTACTGGGCCGAATCCGGGGAACTTCCGGTGATGGGCGTGTCGCCCTATTGGCCGCGCTACACGGCGTTCCATCCGCCCTTCTATTACGGCCTGCTGCGCTGGGTTCACGGCGCCGTGGAGGGCCGGCCTCTGGACGATGTGTTCCGCGCCTTCCGTTTGGTGTCCGTGCTTCTGCACGGGCTGGCCTTGTGGTGCCTCTGGCGCGTGGCGGCGCGGGCTTTTCCGAAAAGCGAGTGGAGCGCCGCGGGCGCCGCCGCGTTCTGGGCCTTGAGCCCCATGGCCGCTTTCATTGGCGCCAGCGTCATCAACGACGCGCTGGCCAATTTCGCCGCCGCCTGGGTGGTGCTGGCGGGCCTGCGCATCGCCCAGGGCCGCGCCGGAATGTGGGACATGGTTTCCCTGGGAGCCGCCACGGGCCTGGCTTTCGGCAGCAAGATGTCGGCCGTTCCGCCCGCGGCGGCGGTCTGGGCCGTTCTGATCTGGCGGGGGAGCCTTCCCCGCGGCGGCGGCGCGCTGGCCGCCCTGCTGGTTTGCCTCATCGCGGGCCCCGTTTTTTGGCGGAACACTCTGCTTTACGGCGACCCCTTGGCGGCCCAGGCCATCTACGCCACCGAGCCGCTGGCCGGGGCGGGCTTCCTCCAGCTTCACAAGTGGGCTTACGAGTCTTATCAGGGCCTGTGGGCGCGCTTCGGCTGGAACAACATCACGGTGCCCGCGCCGTTCTACGCGGTCCTGTGGGCGTTGGGCGCGCTGGCGGCGGCGGGCGCGGCGGCGGCCGCCCGCGCCGGGAAATTTTTCGAGCGGAGGGCTTTCCTCCTGCTCGGCGTCGTGTTCCTGGTGGCCGCGGCCCAGGGCGTGATGTACGGCGTCACCTCCGTCCAAAGGCAGGGCCGGTATTTGTTCGTGGGGATGGCCGCCGGCATTCCGTTCTTTTTCTGGGGCCTGAAATATTGGGCGGACCGCCTGCCGCGCCCCGGCCGCCGCGCCGCCTGGGCGGGCCTCCTGGTCTTCGCCCTGGCCCTGCAATGGGTTTCGCTTTCCAGGGTGGCCGGTTTCTACGCCATCATACCGGGCGTGTATTTCATTCCCAAACAATCGCAAGAGCGCTAAACCGGATACCCCGGTTGGGCGCGAGGACCCAGACTGAAAAGAAGGGGATTTTTACGTACCAAAAAAGCGAGAGCGTATCCCGGGCTA